>CAYOGM010000007.1:0-38036 GCA_964403595.1 uncultured Acetatifactor sp.
GTAAGGCATTTGAAGGATTGTTGAAGAGATACTTTGGTTAAGTTAGAAGCCATGCACGAAAAAAGAAAGCCAACACCCGAGGGGAGCTTGCTCACCGGAGGGTGTTGACCTTTCTTTTTTCGTATACGGCGACAGCCGTCCAGCGAGATGAAGCGCAGCGGAATCGAGCTGGAGCATGGCTTGTCATGCGCCTGCTGATACAATCTTTGATGTTAGGGTCAAAAGGTTATGATGCCCACAATTGTCAGCATTGTGGGCAGTAGAGGCTTTTAAGCTATTAATCACTTTAAATTTGTCCTAAGTATCTATAGGACAAAACCAGAAAAATAGAATCCCTTTTCGTGAAAAAAAGGATTCTAAAAAGGCAATTATTTTGTATAGATACTGATTTAGTCCTTAAACACCCCAAAAATCCTTATATTTCTCCAAAAAAGGATTCCAAATCAGTAATTTTCCTCTATAGATACTTTTGACTTAATTTGCATACCTTAGGAATACATTTCTGAAAAGGTATTCTTTCCTGACGTGTACGGAACACACCCCTACTTAAAAGGAGGCCCCACTATGGACAATAAATCACTCTACAAACTTACCTACGGCTTATTTTTACTGACCGCCCGTGACAACGACATCGACAACGGCTGCATCATCAACACAGCGATTCAGGTTGCCAATAACCCCACCCGAATCGCAATTTCCGTGATTCAGACCAATAAAACTCACGATATGATTCGCAACACCGGCATTTTCAATGTCTCTGCCATCACTACCTCTGCCAGCTTCGAGCTTTTCCAACACTTCGGCATGCAGTCCGGCAAAGATGTTGATAAATTTGCTGATTTTACAAATGTCTCCCGTAGCAACAACGCTCTTCTCTATCTGACCAAGTCCGCCAATATGTATCTGTCCGCAAAAGTAACCGACCAAATTGACTTGGGCAGCCATACCCTTTTTATCGGAGAACTGACCGACGGACAGACCCTGTCGGATGCGCCGTCCTGTACCTATGCATATTACCAGAGCGACATCAAGCCCAAGCCTGCTTCCACCTCTGACAAGCGCACCTGGACCTGCTCCATCTGTGGTTACACCTATGAAGGCGATGAAGTGCCTGATGACTTCCTCTGCCCTCTGTGCAAGCATGATAAGACCGCCTTTATTCTTAACGAAAATACCGGTGAGAAAACCTGGGCCGCAGAGCATATTGTAGGCGTTGCCAAGGATGTACCGGAAGATATTATCCGGGATCTTCGCGCCAATTTTGAGGCTGAATGTACGGAAGTCGGCATGTATCTCGCCATGGCAAGAGTTGCCCACAGAGAGGGCTACCCTGAAATCGGCAAATATTTTGAGAAAGCAGCCTGGGAAGAAGCCGAGCATGCTGCCAAATTTGCAGAGCTTCTGGGTGATGTCATCACAGACTCCACCCGCAAGAATTTGGAAATGCGTGTAGCTGCTGAACATGGTGCAACCGCAGGCAAATTCGACCTTGCAAAACACGCAAAGGAATTAAATCTCGACGCCATCCATGACACCGTGCATGAAATGGCCCGCGACGAAGCAAGACATGGCAAGGCACTGGAAGGTCTGCTCAAGAGAAATTTTTCTTAGAATGGAGATTATTATGGATTGCGCCAAGAAAGTTAAAGAACTAAGAGAATCCACCAGAACTAACAGAAGCCACCTGAATGAACAGAAAATCTTCTGAAAAAAGAAGAATCCTAGCACTAACGTCAACACAAACGAAAACCCACGAGCTGCCACTCGTGGGTTTTCTTGTCTGATTATTTATGATGACAGACCAAACCATCAGGCTTATTGCCTTTCTTTACTCTATCTCATACTCTAATTCTTTTCTTTTTGCATAAAGCTCCGCATAGGAGCCGCTTGCACATTTTATCTTGCACGGGCTCGCCCATCCGAATGCGTCACTTCCAATCTCTTTTACACTCTTAGGAACTGTAATACACTCAATACCAACACATCCCACAAACGCCTCATCGCCAATACTGGTTACCGTTTCGGGAATGGTTATCTCTGTAAGACCGGAACAACCTCTAAAGGCATTTGCCCCAATACTTTCAATCCCCTCCGGAAGCTGCACCTCTTTCAGATTATAACAATTTGAAAACAAATTATCTTCCACTTCCGTCACGCCCTCCGGCACGACAATACTCTCCAACTCCGTACAAGAACTAAATGCACCGTCTCCTATATCAACTACACTGGTAGGTATCTCGATACTCTCCAACTCAAAACACTCAGCAAATGCAATACCGTCAATGTAACGTACCCCTTCTGCCAGTTCCACCTTCTTCAACCCGCTACAGGAACCAAATGCCCCTTTGGACACAGACGTAACCTCCCCCGGAATCCGAATCTGCTCCAAGGCATCACAATAAGCAAATGCAAACTGCCCTATCTCTTCCAGACTTTCCGGAAGTACTACATCTTTCAGACTACTGCAATCTTTAAATGCAAACCAGTCAATTACCTCCAGGTTCTGGGAAAACTGAATACTTTCCAAAGCAGTACAATTCTCAAAAGCACTATATCCGATAGCTGTCACCTTATCACTAAGTGTAACATCTTTCAACTTAGTAAAACCAGAAAAAGCATGTGTACCCACTCTTTCCAAGTCACCCTCCACAATCACGTGCTCTATAACATCCTTCTGGTCACTCCACTCATACTCCCAAGTCTCCCCGAAATCACCATACTGCTTATCCAAATCCATGTAACCGGAGCCTGACAAAATCAATGTAGTTCCCTCTATCTGATACTGAATATCGGGCTTCACATCCACCTCTGAAGCCTCTTTGTCAGAAGCCGGGGTGCTTTCCTCCTTCGCCCCACAGCCTGCCAAAACCGCCAGGCACAATACGCCGGCTAACAACCAAATTCTCCTCTTCATGATAAACTTCCCCTCATAATTATAATATTTTAAGCTATAGTCTACCATTTATCCCTATTCCCGTCAAATAGAATATAAAAAAATCGTATTTACCCGCCTCATCCTTCTATGATATACTTTTTGTGATATTTTTTATAAAAGGTTGAAACCTTTTTCAACCCTGATTAGTGTTATTATTGAAAGCAATTCCATTGCAGACAATTCATTCCAAACAAATTTCAAAGGAGTCATATTCATGGAAAACTATACAAAAATTAATCCTGACGACATGCAGAGAAGCAAAACAATCCTGCAGAATATTCATAATTACTATCATCAGAAGATGGTGGGACAGTTTCAGCTCAGCACATCCCTGATGGTTACTCTGATGTGCAACGGACATATTTTGCTTGAGTCTGTTCCCGGTCTTGCCAAGACCACTGCCGCCAAAACCATGACTGAGGCAGTGAACGGAACCTTCTCACGAATCCAGTGTACACCGGATTTGCTCCCCAGCGACATCATCGGCAGCCAGATTTTTAACTATGCCACCAACTCCTTCGAGACCAAGCTGGGCCCTGTCTATGCCAACTTTGTGCTGTTGGATGAGATTAACCGTTCCAGCGCCAAGACCCAGAGTGCCATGCTGGAGGTCATGCAGGAGCATCAGACCACTATCGGCGGTCAGGAATTCAAAATGCCGGAGGTATTTACCGTAATTGCCACCCAGAACCCCATCGAGCAGGAGGGAACCTATCTTCTGGCAGAGGCACAGCTTGACCGATTCCTTATCAAAGAAAAACTCTTCTACCCCAACAAGGATGAAGAATTTGAGATTTTGAACAGAATTGAAAAAGATGTATTTGCCAATCATCAGGCTGTGGTGGATATTGAGGATGTTATTTTCCTCCAAAAACTCACCAGACAGGTATACATAGATGATGTTATCAAAAAATACATCATCAATATTATTGATGCCACCCGTAATCCTGCCGCCTACATCGGACCGGAGCTTGCCCAGTACGTTACTCTGGGAGCCAGCACCCGTGGCGCCATTGCTCTTATGGATGTTGCCAAGGCTGTGGCTCTGATGAATTGCAGGGATTATGTGGTTCCCGATGATGTAAAGCGCATGATTTACAGTGTTTTGAGACACCGCGTTACCTTAAATTATGCAGCAGTTGCAGACAATGTTTCCGTAGAGAAAATCATCAACACCATTATAGGAGTGATACCTACACCATGATGAAATATATTACCCGGATTCAAGCCCGCGTAAGTATCTATGCCCGCAAACGAACCAGCAGTATTTTCGACGGTTCCTACAAATCCATTTACACCGGAAACGGCCTGGATTTTGAAAATCTGCGGGAATACATACCCGGCGACAATGTCCGTGACATTGACTGGAAGGCCTCCGCGCGAAGCAAGAATCTTCTTATCAAACGCTATGTTGCAGAAAAAAGACATAATATTATGCTTGTATTTGACACAGGTGTCAGTTTTCTTGCCGACACCAATGCCGGAGCAAACAAAAAGGACCTTGCTCTGAATGCCGGAGGCACCATAGCCTATCTGGCCGCCAAAAACGGTGACAGTGTGGGTGCCGTTTACAATCGAAACGGTATGATTCAATTTACCCCCATGCGCGCAGGCCTGGGCAATGTGGAACGCATTCTCACAGATTATGACAAGGAAAATTTTGAGGACTACAAAAGTGATTTAGCCAAAAGTCTAGAGTACATTATTAAAAATGTCTCTCAGAGAATGATTGTCTTTGTCATCAGCGATGCTCACGGTATTTATCATTTAGATGAAAATTTACTAAAACAGCTTAGTTTCCGACATGATGTGCTGTTTATCAGCATTGGTGATGCTTCCCTCACCGGTGGCAAAGCCTACGACATGAACAACAACCGCTATATTACCGATTACATTGTCGGCAATAAAAAGCTGATGAAACTGGAACAGGAACAGAGGCAGCAGATTGCGGACGCAAATGAGAAGAAGCTGATTCGTTACCGGATTGTATATGCTGAAATCCATAACGAAGACGAAATTGATGACAAAATTATTGAATTATTAGAGAGGCATAAGTATGCAAATAACCGTTGAATTACAAGACGCATTTTCTTATCTTCCGCTATTATTATTTATCTTAGCAGGAATCGCCGGAGTATTGTTAATCCTTCTCTGGCCTAAGAAAAAGACTGCAACGACACCCAAGCCCCTGCCTATTAAGCCAGAGCCCCTGCCACCTCAAAACCTTGCTTCCCTGAAGCACAAATATGACTCTCTTCTGGTGGAGCTTTTTGAAAAACGGTCTAAGAATAAGCTTTCTGACCGTAAGGCCTTTCAGGAACTCAGTAAAATTGTAAGGGATTTTGTGTTTGAAGCCACCGGCATCCGGGTACAAAATTATACTTTATCAGAAATTAAAGCCGCTAATCTGCCCAGACTTTACGAACTGATTGCAGAATGCTATGTGCCTGAATTTGCCATGAAAAATAACAGTAATGTATATGAGGCAATCAACAAAGCCAGAAAGGTAGTTGGAGAATGGAATTAGTATTTCCTCTTGCGATTTACGTAGGAGTACCTGCTATTATCATCCTGCTTTTTGTAGGATTCAAAAGAAAAGATATATTTAAAGACGGAAAAAAGGTTGCTAACACCGGATTTATAGAGGAAACGGAGCTCTATAAGCGCCTTAAAAGGAATTATAAATGCTTTGTCATCCTTGCTATGGCAGGCTTGTGGCTCTCCTTACTGCTTTCAATTATCATGTTGGCAAGACCCGCTCAAATTGACAAGATTAATCCGCAAATTCACAATCGTGATATTTTTATCTGTATGGATGTTTCCACATCTTCAGATGAAATTAATCTGAACATCTGTAAGGAGCTGAAGGAAGTGGTACGGGAGCTGAACGGCGAACGTTTTGGTATCACTATTTTTATTGGACAATCTGTGCTTTTGGTCCCCTTGACTACCGATTATCAGTATGTTATAGAGAGCTTGGATAAGTTAGAAGATTCCTTTAAGAAAACTCTTTACTCAGATATCACCGACCTCTACTGGAACAATCCGGAACTATACCAGTACCGCTTTGAAGGTACCATATGTCAAGACGACGAACGTGGAAGCTCCCTTATTGGAGACGGACTGGCATCCTGCCTCTATAATTTCCCGGATTTAAAGGAAAATGAAGAGCGCAGCCGACTTATTATTTTTACCACGGACAATGAATTAAACGGCAACCCCATCGTCACCGTAGAGGAAGCTGCTGCCCTCTGTAAGAAAAATGATGTGAAAGTCTTTGCCGTAACTCCTAAAAATATTGTAGACCAAGATGCATTCCGCCAAGCTATCAACAGTACCGGAGGAGGCTTCTACCCTGTTTCCTCCTCCAAAGTATTTAAAGAACTGATTGAAGACATCAGACTTACTGACGCCTCTGTCAGCGAGGAAACAAAAACGATTGTCACGGACCAGCCAAAAGCCTTATTTATCTGGCTGCTCATTTGTATCAGTATTCATTTTATATTTAGCAGAAAGGTGAAGCTATGATTCTGAATCCAATTATCCCTGTCTGGCTTATGGGAATTCTATGTTTGATTCTCCTTGTCATGAAGCGGAAGGGAATTTTCAATTATATCAGACAGATATTGGTGGTACTTCTCTTATTTGCCATAAATCTGCGGATTATGATACCGGACGGCGAGATGACCACCATGAAAAATAATGTAAACGTCCTCTTTGTCATCGATAACACCCTCAGCATGCTTGCAGAGGACTATAACGGCAATGGACGCAGAATAGATGCTATAAAGGCAGATTGCGGGTATATCATGGAGCAGCTCCCCGGATGCTCCTTTTCTGTAGTTTCCTTCGGCAACAATGTAAAAACCCTGCTCCCCTACACCATTGATACCACTAATGTGCAACAGGCCATTAACTCCCTGCAGGGTCACACTCCCTACCACGCTCAGGGAACTTCCTTAAATGATGTGCTGGCTGCTTTGGAACAAGACCTTAAAGAAGACGAAGAATTTTTCCAGATTGTTTTCTTTATCAGTGACGGAGAAATCACCCAAAAAGAAACATTGAAATCCTTTTCCGGACTGGATAAGCTTATTGAAACAGGTGCTGTTCTGGGCTATGGAACAGAGGAAGGCGGGCGAATGATGGTTTACTCCTATTATGATGAGGAGGAGCCCCCCGAAGAACTTTATTACTATGATGACAACTACAACAAACAGACCGCTATCTCCAGGATTGATGAGGATAATCTAAGAAGCATTGCCTCTGACATGGGTGTGGACTATGTACATATGACCTCCCAGTCTGCTATTGACAATACTCTTTCAGATATCAACCGACAAATTAAACAGGCTGACACTCTGGTAGAAACAAATTCCACAGAAGGCTATGCAGACACTTATTTTTATCTTCTGCCTCCTTTGGTATTATTGTTAGCAATTGACTTTATCTACTATAAAAGAAGGATAAAATTCTAAGAAAAGGACTGTTGCATGATGAAAAAAGCAATTTGTGCCGGTGTATACCTGCTATTCATAATTATATGCTGCATGTTATTCATGAGACATATTTTTCTCTATAACATAGGTAATCGCCATTACCAAAATAAGAACTACGATAAGGCAATCACCTCCTATGAAAAAGCCTTGAAAACCAATCCGCCCTCAGGAAAGGAATGTCCCATTCGCATCAACATGGCGCTATCCATGGTCTATGGCCTCGGCGATGACTATGCAGCACCGGAGAATGTTGAGAATTCTCTGCAGACACTAAAAGCCGCCCGCAATGTGCTTCTTGAGGATGATTGTGCCACTGTGGAAGGTAACGGCCACAGTGAAACTGCAGAACAGCTAAAAGAAGAAATCGAAAAGCTGATTGAGCAGCTGGAACAGCAATCTGCGGAATCAGAAGAAGAAAACGACAAATCTCAGGGTGCCAGCCAATCCGCCAAGGAGGATACCCGTGAACAGGACATCAAAGAACAGCTTCTGGAGATTCAGGAAAAAGCCTTTGAGGAGCGTCAGGAAAGCATAAATCTACAGGAAGAATTTGAGACGGACTTTAATTTTGATTTGCCAACTCCTATTTGGTAAAAAATTGTGTAAGCAATTTGCAATATTTATTGACAACACACCCTCTTTCCTTTAATATATATTTATAACTTCTCTGCTAATTCGAATAATTCTGATTACTATGTTTTTTGAATTACAGAACACATCATATATGTAAAGGAGAATATGCTTATGGCTAAGAAAAATGGTGCTCAAACAGTAGAAACAATCCCCGGAAGAAAAATAGTACTTTCTGCCGGCACAGGCAAAACAAATGTAGACGAAATTAAATGGCTTACCAACACTGTATTGGCTGAAGCAGCCTCCTGGAAATCCGGCTGGGCTTACATTGCAGACTGCTCCAAAATGGATCCTGTTTCTCCCGCTGAGGGCGGCGAACTGGTTACCATGACCCAAAAATTTGTAGCAGCCGGCTGTAAAGCTATCGGTTTTGCTGAAGGCTATTCTGTTATGTTGAAGGTTCAAGCCAAGAAAAATACCGAACGCTCCAACACCGGTATTGCAGAAGGTCACTTTGCAACCGTTCAGGAAGCTGTCGACTGGATAAAGAAAGAAGTCAATATCTAAAAGAACTATCTGCAACCACCCTCGGAGAGATACCTCTCCGGGGGGTTCTTTATTTTACCGCCCACTGTATAGTTTTTTCACTTGTAAGCTATTCCACAAAATGTTACACTTGATTTAGTTTAAAAATATGGAGGTTTTTATGGACAAAATTGCAAGTTTTACCATTGATCATATTAAGTTGCAGCCCGGCGTCTATGTATCCCGTCAGGACAAGGTGGGTGCCGAGGTCATCACCACCTTTGACCTGCGCATGACCAGCCCCAATGAGGAGCCTGTGATGAACACCGCAGAGATTCATACCATCGAGCATCTGGCTGCAACCTTTTTGCGCAACCATCCCACCTATGGAGACAAAACCATTTATTTCGGCCCCATGGGCTGCCGTACCGGCTTCTATCTGCTGCTTGCAGGGGATTACAGCTCTGCCGACATTGTACCTCTGATGGTGGAAATGTATGAATTTGTAAGGGATTTTGAGGGCGAGGTGCCCGGTGCCTCTGCCAAGGACTGCGGCAATTACCTGGATATGAACCTGAATATGGCCAAATATCTGGCTAAAAAATATCTGGATAATGTGCTGTATGGTATTGATGAAAGCCATTTGATTTATCCCGAATAAGAGACTGAACAATGAGAAAATGTTTGATTTGCCATGAACGAAACATAGAAGAATACGGTATTTGCGATAGCTGTAAGGCACGAAACCTTCGCTACGCTTCCATTCACGCCAATCTGGAGGGATATACTGCTGTAGTGACCGGAGGCCGAATTAAAATCGGTTATGCTACAGCCCTGCGCCTGTTAAGAGATGGTGCGAGGGTTCTGGTGATTACCAGATATCCCTTTGATGCATTAAATCGCTATCAGCAGGAGCCGGACTATGCTTCCTTTCAGGAGCGCCTGACAATATACGGCTTTAATTTAATGTATGTAAATCGTCTGGATGAATTAATTTCTTTTATCCGAAATACCTTTCCGGAAGGCTTGGATATTCTGGTGAACAATGCAGCGCAGACAATCAAAAAAGCCCCTTCTTATTATGAAGAACTGGATATGCAGGAGCAGAATCTAAAGCTTCTTTATGAGAAAGATGGTAGTGATAATTTACTTCCTATCCATATTAATACCGGCCAGCCGGATTCCATGTTGCTTGAAACCAACTCCCAACTCTCTGTTAAACAGGAAAGCCCCATGTACAATTCCTGGGTGGCTAAAGCAGAAGATATCAGTGTTCAGGAAATGTTAGAGGTCCAGCTGATAAATGTCACTACCCCCTTTATGCTGGTAGGACAGTTAAAATCACTTATGAAACAAAGCCCCCACAAGAATCGTTTTATTATCAATGTTTCCTCTGTGGAAGGCAAATTTAACACGCGCAAGAAATTATCCCGCCATGTACATACCAACATGGCAAAGGCATCCCTTAATATGATGACCCACTCCTTAAGCATGGAATACGAAAAGGACCGCATTTTTATCTATAGTGTGGACCCAGGCTGGGTATCCAATCAATTTCCCACAGGATATGAGGCAAGTCGCAACTTCAAAAGCTATCTCACCTTTGAAGACGCTGCCTCCCGCATCTGCCACCCTATTTATACCAAGCTACACGAAGACATCATCAAAGATGCCGGAAGCCTATGGAAAGACTACAACATTGTTGATTACTAATGTTCCTACACAAGAATCAGGAGATATATTATGAATCTCACCGCACAAGAAGCCAATGAACAGGGCTTTTATTTTCTCATTAATGGACGCAACTGCAAAATTACCCGCTACAAAGGCACTGCCACGGATGTGGTGATTCCCACTTATATCAACGGAAAACCCGTTCGTAAAATTGGAACCCGCGCCTTTGCCCACAAGAATATCCACAGTGTTGTTCTGCCGGAAACACTGCGCATTATTCAAACAGAGGCCTTTGCGGACAATCTTATATCTACCATTACACTTCCTGCAAGCATTTGCAAAGTTGAGGACAGAGCCTTTCTATATTGTACAAAGCTAGAACAGGTAACCACCCTCAAGGCATCCAATATGGATATTACGCACCATGCCTTTGAGAAAACATCCTATATTACCTCCAAAAACTTTGTCATTTTAGGCGAAATGTTATTAAAAATAAATCTTGGAAATTATGCATCAAACAGTACCTTAACCATTCCCGATGGTGTGAAAGAAATTAAATCTGAGGCTTACAATACATCTGCTTATTATGAAACAATACACATTCCTGCCTCTGTGCGAACCATCGATGAGAAAGCTTTCGGACGAATGCATATGCTCACAAATGTAGTGATTGAAAGAGCCAATCCCTACTCCTTTCTTCGGGTAGAGCGCGGGGCTTTCGGTTCCTTTGAGAATTATTATTCACCCAATCCATTCCTCTGGTCTTACCGCAAAGCCTTAATCGAAGGGGACCCCTATCAAAATTCCGGCTGGATTACTTTTCGCCAATTGTACTATTTAAATACCCGACAATGGTCCGCCATACATGGTAAATGTGAAATTTATGTCCCCCATTCCAAAGCTGCTGAATTTTGGCGTATTCTCGACCTGGTCTGCGCATTTGACCGATTTGAATTTAGACTTAAATTGGACGACTATGAAGCACTATTTGAACAGGTGGACAAGCTTTATGATCAACTGGAAATGGCAAAATGCCTTGGCCAGCTTTCCTCTTATCATAGAGATAAAACGTACTCATTTTTAGCAAAGCATATTTACAAAGCAGTTGCTTATGCTGTAAAGGACAACCATAAGCAACGGTTGATGGAATACCGTGCAATGCAGCTTCTCTCACCGGAACGCGGCTTTCGTTACAAAAAAGTTGCTCACTTAACTGACAAATATACAAACGAGGCCGCCCAATACTTAAAAGAACTTATTCGGACCGAGTCATAAACAGAATAAATTGACGATTTCTATGGAAATTGCTATACTACTAATGTCGGTGGCCTATATTTAAGGTAGTCTCCCGCTAAGAGAAAGAAGCAGTGATCCCTGCCCGACACACACAGTGGCCTAATGGTAAGGCGCCTCTCCCCAAGAAGGAGATTGTGGTTCGATTCCACACTGTGTTTTTCTATTTGAGTTTTGGACTTTTTTAGAAATTAAAATACGTATTTAGCGTAGAATCGAGGAAAATATGAGCAAAATCGGAATTATTGGAGCAATGGACTTAGAGGTAGATACCCTCAAGTCCAAGCTTTCAGACGTAACTATTACCAAAAAGGCCGGCATGGAGTTTCATGAAGGCATATTAAACGGAGCCTCTGTAGTTGTTGTACGTTGTGGCATCGGTAAGGTAAACGCTGCCCTCTGTGTACAGATTATGGCAGATGTCTTCCAGGCAACACACATTATCAACACCGGCGTAGCCGGTTCTCTGAATGCCAAGCTGGACATTGGCGACATCTTAATTTCTCAAGATGCTCTGCACCACGACATGGATGTGAGAGTCTTTGGTTATCAGTTGGGGGAAGTACCTCAGATGGGACGCTTAGAATTCCCTGCAGATGCGCGAATGATGGAGCTTGCAAAAGCATCCTGCCAACGTGTCTGCGGCGATATCAACGCCATCTATGGCCGTGTGGTCAGCGGTGACCAGTTTATCTCTGACAATGAAGTTAAGGACAAGCTGATTAATGTATTTCATGGAGACTGTGCAGAGATGGAGGGCGCTTCCATCGCTCATGGTGCATACCTGAATAACATTCCCTTTGTCATTATCCGCGCTATTTCTGATAAAGCTGATGGAAGTGCTGAAATGGACTATCCCTTGTTTGAAAAGGCTGCTGCCGAGCACTCTGCCAAGCTTGTAGAAGATATGGTGGCATACATCTAAATATTTAGTACAAAACAAAAAGACCTATTGTCTGATAACCGTCAGCAATGGGTCTTTACTCTTCTATTTCGATATTCTCAAAAAAGGCATTAAAATCACACTGGAATATGTCTGTTAACGCAATCAGCATCTTCACGGTAGGATTGCTGTACCCGCGCTCAACCTTACTGAGCGTACTGGTACTGACCTCTATCCCTTGCAGCTGAAGCCTTGTCACGACATCCACATTCCTTAAATTACACTCTTTACGGAGTCTCTCTATATTTTTCCCAATAAGGGGGATTTTCCTTTGATTTATTTTTTCTATTTTACCCATAACTATAGTTTATATAAGATAACAATTTTGAAGTTTCTAAAATGGACGCAAATCAAGAAATATTTGTGGTAAACTTTAGGTTGATATGTTATTATTGCATTGACGGAGTGATTATGTAATGTATAAGATGATAGAAAAAGATATTGAAGAAGCTACATGGCGCCTAACAGATATTATTTGCCAAAAGTACCAAGAAAATACCCATGGTGCTTTAAAAGGCTATCTTGTCCCTGACCATATTTGCTGTGTAATCTCAAAACGGGAACGGAAATATTTTTCCAGTCATGACGCACCGGGAACGTGCAATGCATGGCACGGAAGTGTAAAATGCAGTGAGACAAAATCTCTGACTCGGTCTCTTGCTGCAATGACTATTGCCTATACAGTAAAAAACAATTTAATAGAGTATTTTAAAAAATATCCTTTTATAAAATTTAAGATTGAACTGGAAACTTATCCGAAATACAGATATGAAAAAACAAGACTTATAAAATACCGGAAAACCGGCGATGATATCACCTTTTTGAAGGTTGACATAGAATGGTAGATATTCAAATTATTTATTGGGGGGACAGGCTGTTCAACCTGTCCCCTTTTCATTACTCTTTTGCCTTACTCTTGTCGTTGAAAACAAAAAGCTTACTAAATACATAGTTGCCCACGATTACCAGCACTGCAGAGATTACTGTTGCAATAATCAGGTCTACCTTCAACCATACATTGAGAACCTGCATTACCACAATATCCAGAATCAAAGTAAATACTCTTGAAAGCACAAACTTAGGAATCTCCTTCAGCATAGGCTCCTTGCTCTTAAATACAAACCTGCGGTTGGTAAAATAAGCAAAGATAACACCTGCTGTCCAGTTGATAATGCTCAATACTCCATTCTCAAAAGAAGTAGGGTACATGGTATTGCCAAACAACAAATAGTTTGCAATAAACTTGGCAGCCCAGGATACTACCGTGGTCATGCCGCCTACGATGAGATATGCAATAATCTCTTCATACTTTTTCCAAAGCTCTTTTATCTTGTCCATCATTATGAATCCTCTTTCCTGTCGGTGGAACGCTTCTGATGTCCACCAAAACATAACTACCTTACAATGAATTACTCATTTTGTCAAGGATTCACAACATTTCTATCGATACCCTGCATAAAAGTACGAATATTTTCATATACGCCCTGCACACAACGGGTGCGGGATTCCACACTTGCCCATGCAAGATGAGGCGTGATAATCAGCTTATTGCTGTCCATAATCTTACCCAAAGGATTGTCCGGAGTTATAGGCTCCTTCTCAATGACATCCAGACCTGCCGCCTGAATCTCATCTGCCATCAGTGCCTCGTACAGGTCCGTATTATTTACCACAGGGCCACGGGCCACATTAATCAGAATAGCGGACTTCTTCATCTTCTGAAGAACTTCCCTATCGATAAAATTACGGGTCAAATCACTCAAAGGACAGTGCAATGACAGGAAATCACTCTCCTTGAGCAAGGTATCCTTGTCCACCTGCGGATAGTCTGTACAGGTGCTCTTGCCGGTGACGGAATGAAATATCACCTTACAACCGAAGGCTGTAGCAATTTGCGCCACACGGCGACCAATATTGCCCATGCCGATAATACCCCATGTTTTGCCCTCCAGCTCAAAGAACTGACGGTCAAAGTTGGAAAATCGGTCCTGAGCACCATAGGCACCGGACTTGACATAATTGTCATAATGGGGCAGCTTCTGAGACAACGCCAGCGCCAGTGTAAAGGTATGCTGTGCCACCATACTTGTAGAATAATCCACCACATTGCGCACCTGAATCCCTCTGGACTTACAGTAAGTCAGGTCACAGTTGTCAAAACCGGTGGCAAGCTCACAGATAAGCTTTACATTGGGGGCATCCTTCAGGGACTCCTCACGCATAGGTGCCTTATTACAGACAATGACGTCAGCGTCCTTTACACGCTCTGCCACCTCTTCTACCGTAACGGTATTGGGATAGATTGTCACCTCTCCCAGCTCATTAAAACAGTCCACCGGCACATCTGTGCCGGCGCTGTTTCTCTCTAATAATACGATTTTCATAGCGATTCCTTTCTGTTGAAATAAATTCTTCTAAAACCAATTCTTTGAATACATATTCATATTTGGTTAATGTCACTGCTTACGGCTAGAAGGAATGGCCACCTCCGCCGCCGGAACCACCTCCGCCGCCGGAACTGCCGCCTCCACCAAAGCCGCCTCCACCACCAAAGCTGCTTCCTGAACTACTGCTTCGATAAGGATTACCCAAGGGATTATAAGTCTCCTCTGTAGTCTCTCCGGTCACATAGGTTTCTATAAATTTAATATCCTGCTGAACCATTTCCAATTTATCCTCCGGCTGTGGAGCATGCTTTCTGTACCATAACAACACCCACAGAAAGGTTAACAAAAACCCAATGGCAATGCCCAGCAAAGTATTCGAGAGATACTTCATAGGCTGACTGATTCGTTGCCCCTGAAGAAGCGTCAGAATCTGTGTGTATGCTTTGATGGCGCAGTCACCATAAGCTCCTGCGGAGGCATCTCTGTATACATTGTCTGTTATGGTGTTAGCGTAATTTCTCGTAACCACGTCATACATCTCATTACGTGAATAAATATACAAATAACGGGATCTCATATCAATAAAAAAGATAATTCCACTGGTATCACCAAAAATCTCTAAATAATATATTTCCGCCAACTCCTCTGTCTCACGGCTGTTTTGCCCTCCGTTTGCACTCAGGAAAAAAACATTTCCGTAGGCAGATATTTCTTGCATAATCTCTGTCATTTCTTTTATTTCCGGTTCCGTCAGCAAGCCGCACTCATCCGCAACCGCCACGTAATATCCTGTGTCCGGATTCTGATAGACCTCTCTTGCCTCACAGGTCATGCCGGATAGGAAAAACAAAGTCAGGAACGCAAGAAACAAATTTATCGGATTACAACATCTTGTATGCATCTTCATCCCCTCCTCTGGTATTAAATTGTGGTAACGGACGCATAATCAATTTATTCTGGATATTGATTAAGTCCAGCATAATCCACAGCATTACGCCCATACCTGCGAGAACCGCAGAATAATAAATGATATCGCTTACCGGATTGATGAGCAGTACAATAAGCGCCATCAGGATAATGACAAGAGGCTTTATGAAATACATAAGCTTCTTTCTCCACTCCACTTTGTATGCATTTTCATTAAAAAAGGATACATCCTTGAGACGATAGCTTTTCTTAATTTTCTTAAACAGAGAAATCAAAATGGGAATTTCTATTAACACCAATATGTAGGAAGGTTTTACCCATGCCATAAAATCCCCATTCAGTACAAGCATAATAACAAACCAAAACATATAATGTAGCATAGGAAAAATATAACCAAAAAGAAAATCTACTTTTTTATTCCGCTTTTTTCGTTTCTCTTTTTCCGTTTCCTTGCTTTTTACCTGCAACTGAAAGTCTTCATAAAATAGATTTTCTAAAACCTGATTCGTTCTCTCATTCACCAAAAATCCCAGAACTGACGCCAAAATAATCATAATACCCAACAAAATATTAGGCTTGATTACAAAAAATAAATTTAGAAAAAGTATGATAGGAAGAGACACCAGCAACGCAACACTCAAAAATTTTTTAATATCAATGGGCAATTCCACAGCTACCTTACCGGTCTGACCATTCATCACACCATATGCCACCTTGTCCTTTTTGCGATATGACAGGAACCATACCGGGAACATAGCCAGTTCCTCCTCCACCTCATGCACATCCAAGGCATCCTTTAAGGATATGGAACCCCAGTTATCCTCAAACTCGTAGTGCGGATACTTGTCTCTAAACTCCTTATAGCAATGGTCTATGGCAATGTTTTGAGCAAGATTATTGTAATTTCTTGCCTCCACATCATTCGTATCTGCGTAGAATCCGCTAAAATAGGAGGCTGTGAAAGGTCTCTTGTCACTGAGAAAAAATGGCTCAACAAGAGAGCTTAGCTGGTCCGGAAAGGCTGTTGATGCATCAAACATCAACCCTTCGAACTTTGACCTGAGATGAGTAGTAAAGCCTACATGATGTGTCTGGCGGTAATCTCCTCGCTGAGTATTACTAATCCCCTCAAATTCAATATCCTTGTTGGCCTCTACATTACAAAGCCAGTAGGGCATGTAAATAGCACGGAAACGGTCCAACGCATCCGCATCCTTAAATTCCTTCGGTGCAAAAAAAGCTCCCTTCACCATTTCCCTATAAGCTTCTTTACAGTCTTCCCTCGTTTTTTGAAAAGGTATAATATGCTTAGGCCGCCTAAACTGACTGATGCGACTGGTCAAAATGGTGGAAGAACCACAATAACAGCAAAACGTAGCTGCCGTATTGTCATCGCATAAAATTTGCCCTCCACATTGAGAACATAAATAAACGGTTGTCTCAAAATATGGACTTTCCTCCGCATCCTGATCCTTCACAATACTGTAAGGATCCGCCAATGTCTCACAGTGTTCACAAAATAACATCTGCGCCTTGATATCAAACTTGAGATTCGCGGCACAATTAGGACATTCGTACATCTAATGTTCTCCCCTCGTAAAAGGCCTGCGGAAGATTGCTTCCGCAGGTCCGTTTCATTCCCATATTCGGAAAATTGCTTCTTGAATACTTACCTCAAGAGACTTCCCCTACAGTCTCTTCATCAGCTCTTCGCGCTGTGCCTCGAAGCCGGGCTTGCCCAGAAGAGCAAACATATTCTTCTTATAGCTCTCAACACCGGGCTGGTCGAAAGGATTCACGCCCAACAGATATCCGCTGACACCACAGGCAAACTCAAAGAAATAGAACAACTCACCAAGGTAGAACTCATTTACCTCAGGGATATTTACTACAAAATTGGGCACCTGACCATCCGTATGCGCCAAAATCGTACCATTCATAGCACTCTTATTGACAAAATCAACAGATTTACCTGCCAGATAGTTCAAACCATCCAGATCTACAGGCTCCTCGCCAATGATAATCTCCTCGCGGGAGGTCTCCACGTTCAAAACAGTCTCAAACATGATTCTTGCGCCATCCTGAATGAACTGACCCATGGAGTGCAAATCAGTGGTAAGGTCTACGCTTGCAGGGAAGATACCCTTCTGGTCCTTACCTTCACTCTCACCGTAAAGCTGCTTCCACCACTCACTTACATAGTGCAAAGCAGGCTCGTAATTTGCCAAAATCTCCACGCTCTTACCCTTGCGCAGCAAAATATTACGAAGTGCAGCATACTGCAATGCATCGTTATTCTCAAAATCATTCTCAATCGCACGCTTACGTCCGCTTGCAGCACCCTCCATCAACTTGTCGATATCTGCGCCGCTTACAGCGATAGGCAGAAGACCTACAGCAGTCAGAACGGAGAAACGTCCGCCTACATCATCAGGCACCACAAAGGTCTCATAACCTTCCTCGGTAGCCAGATTCTTAAGGCTTCCTCTCGCCTTATCGGTCGTTGCATAAATTCTCTTGGCAGCGCCTTCCTTGCCGTACTTCTCCTCCAATTTTGCCTTAAATACACGGAAAGCGATTGCAGGCTCGGTAGTAGTACCGGACTTGGAAATCATATTAATGGAGAAATCTCTGTCCCCAACCACGTCCATCAGATGCTTCAAATATGTAGAACTGATGGAATTACCGCAGAAATAGATTTCGGGAGCCTTGCGGATGCTCTTGTCAACCTGATTGTAAAAACTATGGCTCAAGAACTCAATCGCTGCTCTCGCGCCAAGGTAGGAACCGCCAATACCGATAACCAGAAGCACTTCAGAATCGCTCTGAATCTTCTTCGCTGCCTCTTTGATACGTGCAAACTCCTCCTTATCATAATCTACAGGAAGGTCAATCCATCCCAGGAAATCATTACCTGCACCGTTCTTGGACACCAAAACATCCTTGGCATCCAAAGTCAGCTTCTTCATGTAGCCAATCTCTTCCGTAGAAATAAAAGAACCTGTCTTGGAATAATCAAATGTAACCTGTTTACTCATAACCTTGCTCCTTTTCATTATTATACATTGTACGCTTGTGACATGCCAGAAAAACACCTTCGGACAATGCCACTCTTAACTTTAAGTGTACCAAAATTGTATGGTAAATTCAAGATGTGAGGGGGAAATAGTCTTGATTTTATGGATTCTAAAAGAGAGCCAGCAATGTCACCACATTACTGGCTCTCCAAGTATTATCCGCTATAAGAATGAATAAACATTTTTGGTATAATTCCATTAGAAAACAACTGTTTTTCCAAAAAACAGTTGTTTTTTCAATAATAAGTGGTATAATAATACTAAATTTTAAGAAAAGAGTTGATTTTATGGAGCCGTATATTGCAAAACACTTACCTTTTGACTATAAGATAGATAAAGAATTACTTCGATTAATATCAGAAGCAAATATAAAATATGGTGAATACAAATCTTTATTGAACACCTTGGAGTTTGATGCCAGTTTTTTTCTTGATTCTGTATTGTTAACAGAAAGCTATAAATCCACTCAAATTGAAGGAACCCAGATTTCACAGGATGAAATGTATTACTTAAAATACATGAACAATTCTGATGACAGTCGTGAAATCCAAAACCTTAAAAAAGCAATTGACTATGCATATGAGCATTTGCAAAGTGGAAGAGGCATTGACTACTCTCTAGTAAATGAAATGCATAAAATCATTTTGGACAGTGTACGGGGAGCTGAGAAATCTCCCGGAAAAATTCGTACCACTCAAAACCGGATTGGCCCCAGAGGTGTTAGTATCGATGGGGCAACCTTTATCCCTCCCATTCCGGAAGAAGTATATGGATTGCTTCTCAATCTCTATGAATATATGAATGATAAGTTTATTGACCCATATTTAGTAAACATTGCCCTTTCCCACGTACAGTTTGAAACGATTCATGCTTATAAAGACGGAAATGGTCGACTGGGAAGAGCCTTGATACCTGTACAGCTTGCAGTACTGGATGAAGGAAGGCCTATCCTTTTCCTATCAGAAATTTTAGAACTGTACAAACCCTCATACCAACGCAACCTGATGGAATGTCGGAGGGGAAATATTACCGGATATATCAAGTTCTTTTTGCAATGTATTATTGACCAATGCAATGCATATATTTATCGTGTGAATCGTATTAAAGAAATATATCGGGAAGATATGAATACCATTAAAGCGATAAAAGGAAATTCCGTGTATCGTATTATGCCGGTAATCATGAAACAAATTGTTTTCACCAAAAAAGAAGTGCAGGATGCCTCCGGTGTATCCCCTAATGTTACCTCAAATATTATTAACCAATTGGTAGACTTAAAGATTTTGGTCCCTGACAGCACTGTTGTCAAAAAAAGCTACCGCTACCAAAGAATTTATGATATCTTTGTAGGTCAGGCAGAATATCTGTAGTTTTAGAACAAAGAGTCCGCTTGCGGACTCTCGCGCCGAGCGCGGTCGCGGTAGCGACATCTTCCTTGTACGCGCGAGTGCGCATCCTCGCGGAGCGTTTTTGTTTTTGTATCAGCAAAACTCTTTTATTAACGCCTCCAATTCCTCCTCGGTAATCTGAAAATTCTTGTAATTTAATGTCTCTTGCCCCGATGCACCTGCCATGGCTGTTGCCCCTCTGGAAGCATCTGCTCCCATGGAACTTGCCGTTCCCACAGCCGCTACCACTTCCTCTACCGGCTCCGCAATCACCCGATTACCAATGGGCATAAGCTCCACGGTACGTTTGCCGCTTCTTCGCCCACGCCCCGCCAAATCCATGCTGTCTACATCACCTCTGGAAGTCAGCCCCATGCGTCTACCACCATTCACACCCAACCGGCCATCCTCCCCGGATGCCAAACGCATCTGACGCCCCCGCATAGGAATCTCTTCACCATAAAGCATTTCAATATCGCTCTCCGTCACATCAATGCGGGCCGACAGATGATTCTCCAGATAGTCCACCAGATTCACCTTCAACACCCGCTTACGCCCCTTGATGTCCACCACCGTTGACACAGAAAAATACAGATACAATCCAATAAAACTCAATATATAAAAAGGAAGTAATTCGCCAAAGCTTTTCCCTTCCACAATATAGCGACACACTCCTATTCCGGAGCAAATCACAGACAGAAGCATACACTGGCCGGACAAATGATACAATGTATCAAAGGAGAAAGGTCCCAGCGCCAAACGATTCAAGAACTTGTCCACAAAAATAGGAATATTAGCCACACCATTGTTGAGCTGGTAGCAGTTGGCAAACTTAAGCTTGCACTGCTTAAGCAGCTTGTTGTTGGTGGTGGCCATGTTGTCAGCCTCCTTAATCATGTTACCGTACATTGCCCCCAGCAATATCCTCACCAATATACTAAACACCAAAAATCCTACAATACCTCCACTGATTAACGGTTCCTCCTGAAAAATCTGAAACATACACTTCTCCTTCTTTCTGATACATGAACAAATTTTGTTCTACATCGTTTTAGGTGATACATAAATTTTGTATACTATACAAATTTTGACCCCAACATCAAATTTTAAGTACCAGAGTAATTGTATCGCAACCGGGTTAAAATATGAACAAAAAGACATCTTAAAATTTCGACAGATATGTTCATATATTTTCCTCATCTCGCAAACTCCGGTTGTCTTTTCGTTGCGCAACAAGGGAAAATCTGCTATAATAGCTTTTAATGGTTGTGTGCACGCTGCAAATATGTGGACATCAACAGGCCTGCAAATAAGGTAAGGCTAAGCCAATAAGATAATGTTAAATTGAAAGAATGGAGAATATTATGAGATATCAGACAAGAGGAACCTGTTCCTCCGCTATTGACATTGAACTTGTGGACGGCGTAATCGAATCCGTGAAATTTACCGGTGGCTGCAATGGTAATCTGCAAGGTATTGCTGCCCTGGTAAAGGGAAAGACTCCCGATGAGGTTATCAAAAGCCTGAAAGGCATCCGCTGTGGCATGAAGAATACTTCCTGCCCTGACCAGCTTGCACAGGCACTGGAAAGTATGCTGTAAGATAAGTAACCACATGAGCAAAATGAAAGTGCTGAAAGCACGGTTTTTCGAATAGGGTACTGAATAGTTACTAATTAAATTTGAATCGGAAGGTAATGCCATGAAGAAAATTGTACTGACCGGCGGAGGTACCGCAGGTCATGTAACTCCCAATATTGCTCTGCTTCCCGCACTGAAGGAGGCAGGCTTCGAAGTGTCCTACATGGGCTCTTATGACGGAATCGAGAAAAAGTTAATCGGTGACTTCAACATTCCCTACACAGGGATTGCCACCGGTAAATTCCGCCGCTATCTGGACCCCAAGAATCTCACTGACCCTTTCCGCGTAATCAAGGGCTTCGGCGAGGCAAGAAAGCATCTAAAAGAATTAAAACCCGATGTGGTATTTTCCAAGGGAGGATTTGTCAGCGTTCCCGTGGTGCGTGCAGCAGCCTCTTTAGGCATCCCATGCATCATCCATGAGTCCGATATGACTCCCGGACTTGCCAACAAAATCTGTATTCCCGTAGCCAGGAAAGTTTGCTGCAACTTTCCGGAGACCCTGAATAACCTTCCGGAAGGCAAGGCAGTTCTCACCGGCTCCCCCATTCGCAGTGAACTGGCTCAGGGTAATAAGCTTGCAGGATTGGATATGTGTGGATTCACCGCCAATAAACCTGTCATCATGGTAATCGGCGGAAGTCTTGGCGCATTGAATGTAAACAAAGCAGTCCGTGAGGCACTCCCCCAGCTGTTGAAGGATTTTCAGGTGGTTCATCTGTGCGGCAAGGGCAAAATCGACAATCTCTACCTCAACACTCCCGGCTACAAGCAATTTGAGTATATCAAGGCAGAGTTGAAGGATTTGTTTGCCATGGCAGACATCGTGATTTCCCGCGCAGGCGCTAATGCAATCTGTGAACTGCTGGCACTGAAAAAACCCAATCTCCTCATCCCCCTGCCCTCAAAAAGCAGCAGAGGCGACCAGTTATTGAACGCTGCGTCCTTTGAAGCACAGGGCTTCTCCATCGTCATCGACGAGGACGATTTGACTACACAGCTTCTGGTAAGCAAAGTTCACGAACTTTACGACCACAAAGCAGACTATATCAACAATATGTCCGGTAGCGGACAGATGGATTCCATATCCAAAATTATGAAATTAATAGAAGAAGCAGCGGCCAAATAACCGCTGCTTCTTTTAATTAGGACTTAATTCAAACTCTCGTCATACATGGCTCTTTCGCCACCAATATATTTAGCACGGGTGCGTGCACATACCACATGAGCATCACCGATTTGTCCGTTGCGAATGCGCACAGGCACTGCCACATCTCTCAAATGCATGCCAATCAAGGTATCTCCAATATCCATACCTGCGTGTGCCTTAATATGCTCCACTGCCACAGGATGTTCAAAGGCCTTATAAGCTGCGGTTGCAAAAGAACCGCCCGCCTTGGGCTGGGGCACTACATTCACCATATCATAACCATACTGCTTAGCAGCCGCTTTTTCTATAATAATGGCGCGATTTAAATGTTCGCAGCACTGCGCCGCCAGATAGACCCCTGCCTCCTGAGTAGCCTGATAAATACCACCGAAAACTACCTCTGCAAGCTCCGGGCTGGAATACGTACCGATACCGGCACCGCCTACTTCACTGGTAGAACAACCCACCACGAAGATATCCTGCTCCTCTAAATTAGCAACCTCCAGGATTTCCTTGGCTGCGCGATATGCCTCTTCACCAATAATTGTCATGTCTGTAGTCATTTCAATAACCTTCTTTCCTTAGATACACAAGTATAATACCACTAATGCAATCAAAAAACAAATATTAGATACCGTAAATAACAAGAAATATTTCCCTTTGCCCCCGGGAATCTCATTGTTAGCACACTCAGCCACCACATACTTATACGAAATAAGACTTGCCATGGAGGCGATAAGCGTTCCTAAGCCTCCCAGATTGGTGCCCACCATCAGTGCCGGCACATCTGTAGTAAAGCCGGATAACAGAAGGGCCGCAGGCACATTGCTAATACACTGGCTGGCAAGAATCGCCACCAGCTCCTCGTTTCCTGTAATCAGACTCTGTAACAGATTGGCAAACGCCGGAATTCGCCCCATATTGCCAATAAAAATAAAAAATGCCACAAAAGTCAAAAGCAATGCATAATCAATATGAGCAAGCTCCCTGTAGGCAGTCACTAAAATACCGATAAGAACTGCCACAAAAGTAATCCACAAAGGCAAAATCTGCGCCACAGTCAAAAGACACATGACAAAAAGCACCAGATAAATTACAAGAGAACCCTTCTTATCTGCCGGAGTGATACCCTGCTCCAGAGATGTTACCTTGCCGGATTTACCGACAGCATCGGACACCTCACCTCTCTCAAGCCTGCGTCCAAAAGCCAGACTGCACACCACCAAAAGCACCAACGAAGCCACGCTGTAGGGCAACATAACCTTCATAAACTCCACCAGACTCATGCCGGAAATCCCATACAAATACAGATTCTGAGGATTACCGATGGGTGTGAGCATACTGCCCAAATTGGCTGCGATGGTCTGAAGTACCACTGTGGGCAGCACCATGCGTCTGTAAGTCTCCTCTCCCAGCATTTTACCTACCACAAAGGTAAAAGGCACAAAGGTAATCAACGCCACGTCATTCGTAATCAACATACTGAAGAAAAAACACAGCATCACCAAAAGCATCACAATGCCACTTGGTTTCTGCACCTTCTTTAACAGCTTCCCCGCAATCCACTGGAACATACCGATATAGCGAAATCCAGCCATTACGCCCATAAGACAAAACAAAATTGCCAACGTGTGAAAATCAATATAACCAATATATTCTGCATCCGGCGGCACAATAAAAGCCGACACCAACGCCAGCACAAGTGCCACGCAAAGCACCACTTCTTTTTTGACAAACTCTTTTATTTTATCCATCCTGTTACAACCTGCTTTCCGCTCGCATAAATTCACGCTCATAACCTCACATATCATAGCACGAAAATTTCAGAATAGCACGCTTTTTTTGGGAGAAACTAATGAGATACAATGACAGCCATTATATTTGTGCACCAAAAGGAGGTTCTATCGTGATGTTATCCACCAAGCTCAATGAAAATATTGCGTATTTAAAGCAAAAACTCCCCATAGGAACAAGCTTTGACCTGATTACCCGCGACTTGTATCTGGGAGACACACCTGCTTACTGGATTGGTGTCAATGGATTCTGCCGCACGGAAGTGTTACAGCAGATTTTTTCAGATTTACAAAATCCTCTTTATACCAAGGACGGACAAATTGAGGACCTGATGCAATTTGCTGCAGCTAAGATTGGTTTTGCTCAGGTTGAAGGCTGTAATGACTGGAACAAGCTGCTACGCAGTGTCTTAAGCGGCCCCTCGCTGCTCTTTGTGGAGGGCTTTGACTACGCTCTGATTATTGATGCCAGAACCTATCCCACAAGAAGTATTGCTGAGCCTGACGCAGAGCCGGTCACCCGGGGTGCCAGAGACGGCTTTGTGGAAACTATGCTGTTTAACGCCAATCTCATCCGTCGCAGAGTACGCTCTAACCAGCTAACCTTCGCAGTCCACACCGTAGGCACCATGAGCCGCACTGACGTAGCTATTGCTTATCTGGCGGACAATGTCAACCATGAGCTGCTTAACCGACTCTCTGAGAAGCTGGACAGCCTGAAAGTCTCATCCCTTACCATGGGTGCCAAAAGTCTGGAGGAGCTTCTAGTGCCTCACAAATGGTGGAGTCCTCTGCCCTCTGTACAATTTACGGAACGCCCTGAGGTAGCCTGCAGCTATCTTATGGAAGGACATATTCTGGTATTGGTGGACAACTCCCCCCTCGTCATGATTTTTCCGGGGACAATCTTTCAGTTTACCCAAAGTGCAGAAGATTACTACAAAGCTCCCCTCGTGGGCAGTTATTTTAAACTGGTACGTCTGGCCTGTATTCCGGTCAGTCTCTTCTTGATGCCCCTGTTTTTACTGATATCAGCCTGGTTTCCGGAACTTGCACTGAAATGGCAGCTTTTATCCGCCAGGCCTCAAGGACCGCTATACTTGATTTTTTATGTATTTGCAGTGGAATTTATACTGGATTTGTTCAAATATTCTGCAGCCACCAGCTCCGGACGCTTCTCCGGGGCCTTATCCATCGTCAGCGGACTCCTCATCGGCGATATTGCGGTCAGCTTAAACTGGGCCACCACAGAAGTTTTATTTTACGGTGCTATCTCTCTGCTTGCAACTCTGTCTGTGTCCAGCCAGGAGTTTGCTGACGGACTGCGTGTGTACCGGATTCTTCTATTAATAGCTACAGCCATCGGAGGACTTCCCGGCTTCCTCATAGGACTTCTATTATGCACCGTATCCGCCTGCGCCACACCCACCTTTGGAGGCTTAAGCTACTTCTGGCCCCTCTTCCCTTGGAATAGCAAAGCCTTAAAAACGCTTTTACTGCGTCGTCCCACTGCCTCAGCCCAGCCCAGCACCACCTGGGATAGGGGGCATCTGCATCAATAATTGACAATTTGCACTATATAACAATACTAACGTGCACTTTTTACTCTATGAAATATCTTAAAACTGTGTTATAATGCATTTTAAAGCGACTTGCCGAAGCGAATAAACTCCGTTTCAGCAACAATATATCATAGAGGAGAGAGAGATTATGAGTTGGACACGTGCAGAATTGAAGGCTCGCGCCAAAGCGGCCTTCCACAGAAATTATTGGGTTTGTGTATTAGCTGCCTTTATCTTGTGCTTCGTAGGAGGCAATAATGGCGGTGGCAGCTATAATTCCGGTTCATACGGTAACAGCAATAATAGCAATTATAACAATTACGACTACGATTACGACTACGACTACGATTATAATTATGACTATGACTATGATTTTGATGACGATTATGATTATGATTATGACAGTGATATGGACAATCTGTTCAATACCGGTGCTCTTGCAATCTTCGGTGCAATGACTGTAATGTTTTTGGTAATCTGCCTGATTGCGGGAGTACTTGGAATATTGCTGTCTGCATTCGTATTTAATCCCTTCCAGGTAGGTGGCTGTTACTTCTTCCTGGAAAATGCAGTCAGCAACGCCGCAAGTATAAGCGGAATCATTGCAGGCTTTAAATCCAACTACAAAGGAACCGTAATTACCATGTTCCTTCGTAATTTGTACATCGGCCTGTGGAGTCTGCTTCTGTTCATTCCCGGTGTGATTAAGTCCTATGAGTATCGCATGATTCCTTACATTTTGGCAGACCATCCTGAAATGGATCAAAAGGAAGTTTTCGCTTTAAGCAAGCAGATGATGGATGGAGAAAAGTGGAATGCTTTTGTGCTTGACCTTTCCTTCATCGGCTGGAACATGTTGGCAGGATTAACTTGTGGTATTTTGTCCATCTTCTATGTGAACCCTTATATTCACGCTACCAATGCTGAGTTGTACCTCGCCTTGAAGCGCAATAAATGCCAACCCGCTTATGACACATATGGAAGCGTTTACAGTAACTATAACAACAGCTATGGCAACAATACTTATGATAACAGCTATGGCAACAATACCTACGACAACAGCTTCAACAATAGCTATGGCAACGGCTTCAATAACACCAATAATACTTATGACAATGGCTTTAACAATAATGGCTACAATAGCTATGACAGCAATGGTTTTAACAACAATACTTCAAACGATAACGACAATTCCAATAATTCCTACAATCCTTACACCTAAATAGGATTGACAATGCGAGAGCACCGGAGGGAAACTTCCGGTGCTCTTGTATTTTACAATCTAAAAAAGGACATGAAAAAAGCGGGTGATGGGAATCGAACCCCCGAACACAACCAACTCATGTATTGGTTCGCGTGCGACGGCGATAGCTTGCTAGCGTCGCACGCCCCAATGAGGTTGGGGGGCAGTATTACCCCCCAACCTCTGTGTCATGTGTCAAAAAATGTCAAAACCCTTGAATTTACTCGAAAAATTCAAAAAAAAATGACACATGAAAAAATCAACCTCTGTGTCATGTGTCAAAATGTGTTAAAGGAGATTGAATAGAAAATGGCGGACAGGAGTAGAAAATGGTTGTTGACATTTAATGACCCTATCTCGAAAGGTTTTACACATGATTGTATCAAGCGCAAAATTGCGGAATATGAAAAAGTTGTATACTGGTGCATGAGTGACGAAACAGGACTTGAGAGCAATTTGTTCCACACACATCTATACATTGTGTTTGAAAATCCTATCAGTTGGAAATCTATTGCAAAGCATTTCCCAAACGTCCATCGCGATATGGTTATACAAGGTACATCACAGCAAAACCGTGACTATGTATTCAAAGAGGGTAAATGGCTATCAGACCCCAAAGCAGACACTAACCACCGTGACAGTCACGAAGAATTTGGAGAGCTCCCAAACGAAAGACCGGGCAAACGTACCGACTTAGACGAGCTCTATAGCATGATAAAAGACGGCTATAGCACGTATGAGATACTGGAGCACAATCCTAAATATCTTATGCAAGTTGATAGAATTGACCGTGTACGGCAATTAGTACATGAACAACAATTTAAAGATGTATGGCGCAATATAGACGTAACTTATATATGGGGAATACCTGGAATTGGAAAAACACGATACGTTATGGATAAATACGGTTATTCAAATGTATATTGTGTAACCGACTATGACCACCCTTTTGACGGTTATAAAGGACAAGACGTTATCTTGTTTGACGAGTTTAGAAGTAGTATAGAACTAAGTGTCATGCTTAGAATACTGGACGGCTACCCTGTGGAATTACCTGCAAGATATAACAATAAAGTAGCTTGTTTCACAAAAGTGTATTTTTGTACCAACATTGATATACGTTGTCAATATCCAAACAAACAACGTGAAGAGCCTTTGTCATGGTGTGCGTTTCTCCGCCGTATAAATCGTATAAAAGTACATGAGGATGAGTATAGCACAGTGGTAATGCGTACGCAAGAATACATGGAAAATATGATGGCGTACTTTGATAATCCATTTATGAACCCTAGCCCCGAAGAATATTGCGAACAAATAGCGTTAGATATTGAAAGTGAACTTGCAAAAGCAGATAAGGAGCGAAAAGAGTATGAGCGGAAATGTAGAGACGTGTATATGTCTGAACTTAACAACTGGGGAATGTCTCCTTGACAGCAAATCAAAACTGGCGTTGTGTCCATCATGGAAAACGCCTGAGCACCCAGTCTGTGAAATACAAAAGCAACTGATAAAAGCGGATGTTATCACCGCATAGCAAAAGAGGGCGCAAGCCCTCTTTTATTCTACTGTATTATAATCCTTAACAAATCCCATATTCAAATCATTAAAAACGTCTTTCTTGAAATACACATCTCTATTATTATTGTCGTGGTATTTTATTTCAATGATATCCATTTCTTTCATTGCTGACAATACGCCTTCTTTGACGCCATAGCCGATATAATAGGAATAAGGAATAGTTTTAATAGGTGTTTCAGATAGTGCGTCTTTTACGCCCTTTTTGACAGCGGACGCAATAAAACACCATGTAGCGTATAAGATGAGTGCGAAAATACCAATTAAACCTAGTATAGAAATTGCCGTAAGTGATTCCCAGTTATCAAACATCCATTCTAAAGATTCCATTATATTTCTCCTTGTCATAAAAGTATATTTCTCCACAAGCCCACTCCATGAATTTTTTTTTGCGGTTGCTCTTTTGATAAGACATACGTCGATTGAAGGACGTCGCTTTTTGTCTTATCATTTACCGCAAAAAAACTGCGTCGCAGACGTACACCCCCTCTCGGTAAACTACAACAGCCGCAATCTTTGCGCGAGGGGGCTTGGGGGCGCGTTTCTGTAGACTGCCACTATCCAAAATCCCGCACAAATCAGCCTTTCGCCCTTCCCGCCGCCCGTTTTTGGCGGCGGGCGAATTTTCTCGGCACATTGCACAAAACTCGCCCTTGCAATTAGTGCACTTTTGTAAAGTGCACATCAAAAACATGTACATGATGCACAATAAAATAATATAATCTCGTACATGATGTATATATACATCTCGTACATGATTTGATATAATATATATAGGTTGAAAGTGCACAATCAAACAAAACCCAATAACGCCGGATATCTCCGGCACAACATGATAGGTAGGTAGCAAATATGAATGATTTTGTAGAAATGTATAAAGCGCATGGTTTGTTCACTTGTTGTGATGCAAGTCAATATGTGGACGTATTGGAGTATTATGAAAGTATGGTGCTTTATGGCATGACACTCGAAAAACTGAACATCCTTGTGTATATGACTTGGATTTGTTCCGATAGGGCACGCTTTAGCGTGGATGATATCCGCGATATTATAGACAACTCCTTGTTGTTTGGTGAATAATAGAAAGGAGAAAAGTCTATGGTATATAAATATTATATTGAAACAGTCGGCAAAGATGGCGTTGTGAATATGTACGACAGTAACAGCCGAAACGCACGCAAACATTTGCTCGAAAATGATGCAGTGCACGTTGGAGTATTTAAAAGCGGTACAAATAATGAGGTATGTCGTGCGGTTCGTACTCACAACGGTTTAATATTAGTCGGGGCAGTTCCAAAGAACTAGCCCCAACAGCCCAAAGAATAAGAATATTTCAACCCCCAAAAACGCGCCCTCTGCCCCACAGGGGGCGCACCATGAAAGGAGATTGCAAAAAATGAAAGAGACAGTGAAAATTAGTCGTACAGTCGGTTACTTCGAAAAAATATATAGAAGTCTTAACGCTGACAAATTTAATAACGCGCTTGAAATGCCTATGATTACTATTCAAAGTTCTAAGGGTGCATATGGTCACGTTACTTGTTCGCGTGTGTGGAAACGCAAGGATGAGCAATGTTTTGAGCTTAACATAGGCGCGGAATACCTCAATCGCCCTATTGAAAATGTAGTAGCCACTATCTTGCATGAAATGGTACATATTTACAACCTAATGAACAATATACAGGACTGCTCCCGAAATAACACTTATCACAACAAAAAATTCAAGGAGAAAGCCGAAGAAGTCGGCTTGCACATTGACTACGATAAAAAAATAGGATGGTCTATTACTACCCCCACAGAAGAGCTTATTGAGTATATCATAGAGAAAGGATGGTCTGACGTACTCGTCAATCGTGGCAGTGGTTTTTTCTATACTGGCACTGGCGCAAACGGTGGCAAGTCCGGCACGAACCCCGACGATACCCCCACTCGTAAGCCCTCAAGCACAAGAAAGCTTGTGTGCCCAAATTGCGGTTGTACTTGTCGCACCACTAAAGATATAAGTATCATATGCGGAGAATGCTATTATAGCACAAAAGCAATTGTGGATATGGTAAAAGCTGTGTAAGCGTAGGCGGTGGAATCCCCACCGCTTGTCTTTTTGCCTTAAGCCAATAATTCAAGGTCACAAGCCACCAGTATTTACCACCATTCTACAGCGTGACGATTGTCAAATGCGAGAGTGCAACGGTTCGCATAGAGCATAGCGTTATGCCCTTGCCCTTTATGACAACGGACAATTGTCGATAGTGTGACGGTTTAGTGGCAACCTCTGCGCGCCACCCTCCCCCTTTTTTCCTTAGTAACAACTAGCGACCAGTGAGCGCGCGTCTTGTGGGGAGGGACCCACGCGCGCGGTGTAAATGGATAGGACAGCCTTCAGCGTGCAGTAACGTAAACAACGCGACAAAGAGAGTGCGTAGAGCACGGCTCTCCACAAATTATTCCTTTGCCCTTAATCCCTTGCTTAAAATGCCCTTTGGGAAAAGCCTAAGCTTTTCCCCTACCTTGTTTCTAAGAGTATTTTTATTTCGCCTATAATTTCAAATAATATTTGAAATTATAAATAAAAATGCCTTAGAACCCTATTTTATTGGGAGTAAAACGACCTTTAAAATAGGCTTATTTTTTTGTCTGACCAATCTGTCGACAAAAAAATAAGAATCTGCAATGCAGATTGTACCCACAGCAAACGGAAATTAAACGTTTTGTCAGAATCTAGGCGTTTCTGTGAAAGTAAAATCCATGAAACTAGCCCTTTGCCCTTGCGCCCCGTCGACGGCTCGGTGTCGGCTAGAGGTTTAGAGGTAGTTGGGGTTTCGGTGGTGTCGTGGAGCAGCAACGCCGAAACCCCTACTACCTCTTAACCTATCGCCGAGTGTTAGAGACTAGAGCGGTGTCCTTAGGCGCCCAAATAAAATCACCCAATATTAATCGAATTACCATCCCCATTCTGTGTAATATCACCTACAGAAATATTTTTCACATTGTTCTCCATGGCATTTTGAATACACTGCCAAATAAAGTTATTGAGCGATTTATAGCCGTGTTCTTTTGCATATTGAGCAATTATGGCTTTTTGACCTTTAGGAATGTCAAGTGGCACTCTGTCATAGGCTTTTTTAGCAAATTCTTGCTTATATTTACTACTGTTAAAATCTGACATAAGCACTCCAATCTCGTACATGATGCACAAAAATCTCGTACATGATTTGTGCAATATGTATATTTACATCTCGTACATGATATAGTAATATATATACAAGCGCAAGGGCAAGCCCACAAGCCTAGCCTTGGCGGTATAAGCGTCTCGACAACGCAATTATACCACGGCAAGCTCTTGCGGTCAATCTCCGATAATCGAAGATAACCAATAACATTAGTCAAAAGAAAGAGAGGAACAATAACAATGAGAGCACAACTTATCGGAATGAAACACATTAGCGGTAATAAGAAATCGGATGGCAAGCCCTTTGCCTTTGACGTCGCTTGTCTGACCACTTCCATGAGTGACAGAGACAAGGAGCGCGGCGCGAAAGGTATGGACGTGCACACGCCCACCGTGCCCGATAGATTCGCCGACATTCTCAACGAATCTAATATTGGCAAAGAGTTTGATATCGAGTTTTATTACAGCAACAATAAGGAAAACATTGCTTTTGCACAGTTAGCTGGTAAGTAGGCTATAACGTGCGAAAGCACGTCTAGCATATAACTTCTTAAGAAAGGAGAAACCCAAATGGACGGAACAAATGTACTGGAGACCCTCATGGATTCCGCAACACAGCTTGTAGAATTTAGCGGTGATTGTCTCACCACTATGGTGCAGAATCCTCTGTATGCATTCCTCTTTGCGGGATGTATCATCGGTGTTGGCTTGACTGTGGTTCGTATGCTTAAGAACACAGCTAGCAACTAATTGAGTATAACTGTTTGCTCAAACCTACCCTTCAACGAACCCTCGCCAAGTGGCGAGGGTTTAGTACATTAAAGGAGAAATTGAAAATGCACATACAAAAAGAGCGTAAATTATTATTCATCCTTTCGGCGGTATTTCTCATAATCGCACTGGTAGTATTTGGCTATGGTATGACTATAAGAGCGGAAGAAACTGTTGATTATAGTGCGTATAGTTATCGCTTGCAGGCAGATTGGCTAAATGATAATTCTAGTAACACGAATTATTGTTTTGACTATGAATTTGACATTGTGTCGACGTTACCAATAATCGGCTATTCGGGAACAGGCGAATTAAACAACATTACGTTACTTCTTGCTGATTATGAAAATAAGACATCCTATGCAATAACGTCGAGTGATGGTGTTTCTAAATGGCTGATGAGCTATGGAAGATACGGAAGAAGTCCAAAAGGTGACGGTTCCGCATTGACTATATATGAAATAAGTTCATCTTCTTATATTGGTGGTTATCAGAACAATTTGTTAACAATCAATCTTGGTGATTCGGGTAAACTAAATAAATTCACAGGCAAGATATTCTCAAGCTCTGATTTTGCAAAGAATCACATTGAAACAGGCTCTTTAGATGGCTTGCTATACGACGGTAGCCCCACCGACGAACAAACACGTGACTTTGGTGAGGATTACGACCCCGACGTGCCTATACCGCAATTAAAGAATCTATCGCACAACGGCTTTACTGTTTCGAATAACTCAAACATGCTTGAATTAGACCTTGTTGTGGATTCCTATTTCTATGGATTAAAACATAAGTCGGGTATGACAACAACAATAGGACTTGAGTTTGACTTTGAAGTGGATAAAAGCCAATTAATTGCCGAACATCAATACAACAACATTATCAATAGCGAAATTGGATTTACTGGTTCAGAAGTGGTTTTAACAAATGCTCCAACATTTAATTGCAAAAACCGATTGGACTTGTTTAATGATGGATTGAATTATTTTCATAATACGTATTCGAGTCACAAAGAATTACCCGACTATAACTGGGCGATACATAGTCAAGTTTGGTATGGAACGTTATGGGAAAAATACCAGAATTTATTTTCTGTTAATGCCGATTATGAAACTGCCCTTGAAACTACTGGACAAGCTTTCACAAAATATTATGTTCGTTTCAGACAACTCAAATCAAACGGTGATGGTACGTATGGAGAGGCTAATGGGCAATGGTATTGCTACACATTTAATACGAATAAAAATTTCATTGTTTCGCCTGTAGTTGGAGACGAGAATGGAGACCCAATAGAAACAGACCCGATAAGAGGAGAACAAGACCCCGACACAGGAGACCCCACATATGGTGGCAGTATAATTGATGTTGATGTAAGTAATCCTGTCGCAATGTTGCAAGACTTCATAGACTTTCTTGTTGGCTTGCCCGAACAACTAGGACAGATAAGTGCATTTCTCAAAGACGCTTTCGGCTTTATTCCGGATAAGTACTGGACTATAATATTCGCTGGTGTTGGGTTTTCTATCGTGTTCCTAATATTCAGAGCGATTAAGTAAAGGAGAAAAATATGGAGTTTTTTCATTATATCATGGACTTGGTATGGAAATTAGTACAAACGCCTGTCACGCTGTATGGCTATACATTTTCGTATCAGAATATCATATTTCTTCTTCTTGCGTCGGCACTTGTATGTATAATATTTAGGTCATTTTTTCAAGATTGAAAGTGCACAAACAAAACAACAAAGAAAGGAGCTATTCCATGTATGAAACGATTTATAAACAAGCTGTTATGGACAGCTTACCACTTGATAAAAGCATTGATGATATTGTTCAAGTGACAGAAACGGAAGAATCCACGGAAGAAACCACGGAAGAAACCACAGAATCCGAAGAGGAATCCACAGAACCCACGGAAGAAACCGCCGAAGATGTAACGGACGGCAACACCGACGCTGTGGACGTGTCAGACGGTGACACGCAAAAAGAAGATGTGTCAAGCGGTGATGTCTCTGATGGTGATGTATCGGAAGGCGACGTATCAAGTGGAGATACCACCCCGCCCCCCGATACAAACGACACACTTGTCACATATAGCACTTGTCTTTATGAACCAAAACCTAACCTATGGGAATCAGATATTGCAGGCTATGACACCACAGACGGCTTGCTATTGTTGATACTCATATTTACAATAGCCAATACCGCATTCAATGTCTTTAAAAGGAGAGGATAACCCATGACAGATATAATAACTGGATTCATAGAAACATTTGGTCTTAACGCCAATATCCCCACGGACTTTCCCACATTTATCTACTGGCTCTGTACCGTGATAGCAACCTTGTTATTTGTCAAAATTATACTTGGTACGCTGTTTGGCACTTACTATAAAATCTATGAGGTGACAAAAAAATGATGATAATTGTTATAATCGGGCTGATTGCCCTCACTTGTTGGCTTTCCGTGTGTTTCCGTGTTGTACTGCTCCACCCATTCAAAACTGTGTGGTACGCTATCAAAGATGCGTATAAGCACTATAGGTATAAGAGATGGAGAGAATGCCCTACAGGAAAAATAATTGGATATGTAGGACTGTTCGGAAAGGGCAAGACCCTTTCCGCTGTCCACTTTGTAGCAAAGATGTATTACAAGAAATATCACAACAAGAAAGTCTATGACTTCAATCGCAAGAAGTGGGTAACTCAAAAAGTACACTTGATATCTAACGTGGAGTTGTCGTTGCCCTATGAAAAATTCATAAGCTTGGCACAAATTGTAGCCCTTGGCGATATGTACCGCAAGATAGACGAAGAAAACGACACGAAAACTATACATATCGTACTAGGTGACGAATTTAGTGTACAGCTGAATAGCCGCACATTTAAATCAAATATTGACCCACTCTTTCTTAATACCTTGCTTACTTGCCGACACCATCATATTACCCTTGTCTACACGGCACAGCGATTTAACCACGTGGACGCGCTCTTGCGTCAAGTCACAAGCTATGTAGTAAGTTGTAATAAGTGCTGGCGCATTATGGTTCACTGTGATTATGATGCATACGAGCTGGAAAACGCAAATAACCCTACAGATGTAAAGCCCTTACGCCGACATGGATGGTTTATCTCTGACAGTGATTTCAACGCCTATGATACACTGGCTTGCGTGGAACAATTAAAGAAATCATGTCAAGAAGGTGATATGTTGAGCGAAGAGGAAATACTTGCACTGCAACAGAACACCCCCGCTGACATGGACGCTGTGCAGAAACCGTCACGCACATACTTGCGCCGGATAAAGAAAGTAAAATAAATTAAGATTTGTGGAGATTGTTATGAATCGTGAAATATTTAGATGTATTGTGTGCTGGTCAATTATACTTATAGTCGGTTTGGATATTATTTTTCGTGATTAAGCATATAAATTGAAATTTATGAAAGGAGATTGACTATGGAATTAATGGTAGAAGTAATGGAGCAATTAACAGACATACCAGTATTTAGGTATGGCATTCACTTAGCGTTTGTATTTACTGTATTAAAGACTGGTTTCAATCTTTTGTTTTGTTGTAATTTGTCGGGTACATATAATGATAATGTGAACGTCAAGCAAGAAGAAATAAAAGAAACTGAGGTTGTTTCCGCCAAAATCTCGCTTGACAACCTAAGTGGGTATTGGACGTGTCCATATTGTGATGGATTGAATAAAAAGAAACATCTTATATGTACCCACTGCGCCGCACCTAGAAGGGAGTGAGGTCTATGCTTACCGAAAAAGAATGGTTGGAAATAGGCTATAGCAAAGGTCTGATTGACCCCGCTATCGGCACAGCCGTCACCCTTGAGGACGTGTATAATGCGTGGATAATGCTCAAGGAGACCCCCACTAATAAGGACAATATAAAGCGTTTAAAATCGTGTTGGAAAGCGTACTACAGTGGCGAACCCGCAAGCAAGCCTATAATTGAAAGTGCACTATCAAACCTTACGCCCGCTATGCTCCGTGAATGGGCAGAATATCTATTGAAAAAGCACCACCCAGTAGATAAAAAGAAGTTTTCGAGAATGTTCGGTATTGTTAGTCAATGCTTTGAGTACGCTTGTGATGAGGATATACATTATCTTTTGAATAACCCATGGGAAAAAGCGAAAAAGAAGATAAACCCTATCCTTATCACTGGCAAGCCCTTGCCCCTTGATGAGGAACAAGTATTTACAGATGAGGAAAGACGCGAAATCTACGATATGGTTATGTATGACCTTGAGCGTTTCAAGGAAAATCATACAAGTGCAGGACTGCAAATATTGTTCCTTTTCGAGACTGGCTTACGCATGGGAGAAGTCTGTGGACTAAAATGGTCTGACGTGAGAGGAACACACTTACAGATACGCCGACAAGCCAATAATGATGGTATAAAGGAATGGACTAAGACCGATTCGGGATATCGTGAAATTCCACTCACAGCTAAGGCACGCGAATTACTGGATAAAGTAGCAGAATACAATCACAAATACGGATATGATAAGGAATGGATATTCCAAAGCGATAATGCCAAATATGATTATAGACTGTCATATCATAGCGCAAATCGCAAGCTTAAGAAACTTTGCGCCCGCTTGAATACCGTTTCTAAATCCCCACATAAATGCCGAAAAACGTGCATATCTGCTTTACTCGATTGTCCTGACCTTAACAAGCGTACCGTACAACGGTTTGCAGGACATAGTGACATATCTACCACATTCCAATATTATAGCTTTGAAAGGAAAACAAAAGAAGAACAAGAAAAACTTATTGAAATAGCTTTGAAAATATGATATAGTATTCACTGACAGTTTTTTAGATACGCCAAAGAGCGGGTGATGGGAATCGAACCCACGTATCTAGCTTGGAAGGCTAGTGTTCTA
>CAYOGM010000008.1:0-37961 GCA_964403595.1 uncultured Acetatifactor sp.
AGATAGGCAAAACCGCATCCATCCTACGTTTTGCAGAAAACGCTTACACAAATGTAATTTATATTAATTTTGTGGAAGAACCCAAGTACAAATCCATTACGGAAGATGGTTACAAAGCCGAAGATATTGTGCGCAACATCTCACGCATAGACCCTTCCAAAAAATTTGAACCGGGGCAGACCCTTATCATTTTTGATGAATTGCAGGAATATCCCGAGATAGCAACTTCATTGAAATTTTTCAAAACAGATAACCGCTTTGATATCATCTGTAGCGGTTCTTTACTGGGCATTCACTATAATCGGATTGAAAGCAACAGTGTGGGCTACAAAACAGATTATCAGATGCACTCTATGGATTTTGAGGAATTTCTATGGGCAAAAGGCTATAGCCCTGTTATGATAGATGAAATATTGCAGCATATGGAGACACTAACGCCTTTTAATGATACAGAAATGAAGGTATATAACAATCTGTTTTTGGACTATTGTATTCTGGGCGGTATGCCGGCAGTTGTAAGGGAATACATTCAGAATGGTACTTTTCAGGGCACTCTTGATATTCAGCGCCAGCTTCTGGTAGATTACCGGCAAGATATCCGCAAATATGCCGAAGGCTTGAACCAGACCCGAATACTGAATGTATTTGAACAAATACCGGTCCAACTAGCCAAAGATAACAAAAAATTCCAAATCTCCAAGGTAGCCTCCGGTGCCCGGTTTAAAGTTTATCGCGGATGCATTGAATGGCTGAGAGATGCCGGAATTGTCAATATCTGCTACTGCCTGAACTTTCCGGAACTACCACTGAAAGGTAACTATGAGGATACGAAATATAAGCTTTATTTTTTTGATACCGGACTTTTTGTCGCAATGCTGGATGAAGAAGCTCAGGAAGACTTGCGAGCCAACAAAAATATGAATGTCTACAAGGGCGCCTTATATGAAAATATAGTAAGCGAAGCCCTGACCAAAAGTGGATACGGACTTTATTATTATAAAAAAGAGGATTCCACTTTGGAAGAAGATTTCTTTGTAAGAACCACCGAGCATCTGCTGCCCGTGGAGGTAAAAGCGACCCGGGGAACTGCCAAATCCTTAAAAACTTTGATACAAAGCGACAAATATCCTGATATAACTTGTGGAATCAAATTAACTGCAGGAAATATCGGAACAAGTGATAATATCTATACCTTCCCTTATTTCTGTGCATTTTTATTAAAGGACTATTTGAAAAAGCAGAGGACGTTTTGATATGCCCTCTGCTTTCTGTGATAACACATCCCTAATTCCTGTTTTTTGCGATTTCGATTAACTCCTCCACTGTATAAATAGGTGCCTCATAATACTGACTATTCCAGTTCAAATATACCTTTTTGTTCTCGAAATCTACAGCATTAGCTTCTTCTATCCACATTACAGGCACCATGTCCTGATTCAGTACATAGCATCCATAATAACCCAGCAGGTAAGTAAATCCTTCTGCATCGGTTCCCAGACACCACTCTGTAGGATAAGCATTTTCAATGGTATGACAAAGCCTTTCCTCTTCTGTGTTATAAATCGCTACACTATAGTCCCAATATTGGATGAAACAGTACTTATTATCTTCACTGTAATACAAGGTGTTTACAAATTCCGGTCTCTCCAAACCATAAGATTGCACGATTTCCACTGCCTGTTCGCCATTTATCTCCTCTGTGGACTCAGGCAGTTCATAAACAGTATCTGTAGGAACCACATCCGGTCCTGCTGCCTGAGCATAAACAGTCACTTTTTTGTCATTATATTCCCAGACAACCGTCCCATGCCCGGAGTGAAGGATTTCTCTATTCCTCTGTGACTTACATTCAAATAAATGAGACATGTCAAAACTACTATTATGCTCAGAGCTTACAACAAGCATCTCGCCACTTTCACAATACAAGAGAAAATTATTCATATCAGCATAGACATAGGAACTCACTACTTCTGAAGGCAGAGTCAAAACAGCCTTGACGGTTCCGGTTTGAATATCTGTCAGATATGCTGTGGTATCTGTAATGGAGAGCAGATTTGTCGCACCGTCATTTATAGGATATGTAATCTCTCTTGGATAATAATTTTCATGCTCACATTCCCAAAGCAAATTACCACCTGCGATATCTATGGCAGAGGTATATGCGTCACAGTCAGCATAATACTCGCCATACTCTCCGGTCACCATATAAGCAATACCATCATGAACTTCAATATCTTTTAATTCCCTGGTATTTAGACTGTAAGTAGAAATGACTTCCATCGTTTTTAAATCAATGAAATATATGGTATAAAGATTTTCTTTCTGTTCATTTTTAGTACTATATGCATATACAAAGACTCCGTCTGCGAAAAGATAAGGACCGTCTGCATATGCTGTAGTCTCAATTTCAGGGGTAGTACCAAGCTTTTCAAATGTTTCTCCATCATAGATGTCACAATTTTTCTTCCATGTCTCTACAGCAAGGTATTTACCTTCTCTGTCTGCATGGAGTTCCGGTACCAAATCTGCTTCCAACTCTTTTATTACGCTTCGTGTATTCAAATCAAAAACGCATACTTTTCCTCTATAATCAGAATACACAAATTTATCATCACCCAGAAAAGTGCAGCCGTAATCCCCCGAAACAACGTACTCATCTGCACTAAAGACTTTAATTACTTCTCTTTTTTCCAAATCAAAAAGAGTCAAAGACCCCGTTCCGTCATAAATGCAAATGGTATCCTTATCCGGTGAAGCCTTCACCGACTCAATCTTGCCCGCAGTCTCATACTGATACTCTGCCCTCATTACATTACCGGTATCGTAAGCGCGCACGCTCTCGGTCAGAATCATCTGTGCCTCAGGAGTATAGGGCAGAGCTATGCCTTCGCTCTCGGTCAAAGCCTCTGTAGCAGTAGCTATGGCTGCCGCACGGTTGCCGTCCTCTAAATAACTACCGGCAAGCTCTGCAAGGGAACGGGCCTGTCGAAGGGCAAGCTCTTCATTTTGCTTGGAAATTTCATCGGATTGCTTCTTGATTTCCTCCGACTGGGCGGATATCTGTTCGTTTTGCCTGTGAATACGAAGCGCCGTCGCCGTGCTGTAAAGGCCAAACAAAAGGCAGGCAGCACCGCCAATAAGGGACGCTGTGAGAATGCGGCGCATTCTGCGCTCTCTGTGTCTTTGGCGCAAATCATCATAGGTCAGCCGGAACATGGCTGCAAGAAGACGCAGTACCTCTGTCTTCATTGCCTTTAACACTTCCTTCTTGGTCTTCCCTCGCACATCTGCAGCCAAAGGCTCTACAGGCACCTTAATCTCTTCTACTGTACCATCCGGCAAAGTCCGTTTTTCTATCTTAAATAAAAGCTCATCCGGGAAGGAGTCTGCAGGCTCGCCCTCAATTAATACTGCCAGAACACGCTCTCTGCCACGAAGCTTTACAAAGGTTTCAATCTCCTTTTTGCACCACATGGATTCTCTAAGGCGCGGAGAACAAATAACAATCAGCCATTCACTGTTCTCCAAGGCCTGAACAATAGGATCCTCCAGATTACTGGTCAGCGGAAGCTCTTCCTTATCACGAAATACTCTCTCGATTTTATTTTTTTCGCCTTGATGCCTTTTGGCGATGCTCTTCGGCAGACGAAATGCCTCCAGCTGCTTATGTAGGTTCTCTGCTACAAATTTATCCAACTCCGTATGTCTGTAACTGATAAAAGCATCGTATTTATAACTACTCCCCATGTGCTACACTCCTCTTTTGCCTCAACCTAAGCTTCTTGGCATTCACGATAAGTGATACCAAAAATCTTTTGCTCTATCACATAAACGTCATGCATATCATCACTTCTCACTGCCAGATAGTCTCCCGGCTGACCCAGCATATATTTACTCTTATCCCATGCCGTAAATACCTTCACGCCGCTGGTCAAAGGCTTGGCATAAATACGAACCTGACCGGTAGGTGCGCAACATTTCGCATAGGATGTAAGGGGCATATTCAGTCCTGTTTCTCGATTTCGCAAGGTAGGAATATACTCATTCTCTACTACATCCTCTTTAAAATTGTATTCTCTGTCTAATATTTCGTAAGATCTTGCAAATTTCTCCTTGCGAATAGGATAAACCTCTCCCTTAATGCCAATCATGATATAGAGGTTCTCTTCTACAGTCAAATCAACATCGCCTTCCAGAGTACGGATAGTAATAGGTGTTCCAACCGACAATACATCATCTGCTTTCACATAACCCACCGGAAGCTTTGCCTTCTCATACAGAGCCATACCGGAAAGGTCCGCCTCATAGGTTTCCGCATAAATCAATTCAAAGCTCTCATAATATTTAACCATACGCTCCACAAAGTAATCTTCCGGAGATTTATTACCATATAGCTCTATGTACTTTTTCTTGCTGATAAAGCCACCGGCTTTTTCAAAATGTCCACCACCCGAGCCAATGCCTTCTGTTAAAAATGCTGCCAGTTCACTGGCGTTAACCTCTCTGACACAGCTTCTTACAGAAAGCTTGTATCCATCTGGGGTTTCATTAAAGACAACACTGTTATCAATCCGGTCCACCTGCAACAAAAAATCACTAATCAGTCCCAATACATTGGGGTCGCATGGTTTGGAACGAACCACTACAAAATGATACTCATCATTATAAATACGCTCAATCATTGCCTCGCCTGCAATGTCCAGCTCGTCCAATGAAAGGTTTGAATTGCGGAATGTAGTGATTAAAGTCTGCGTAAAAGGAATGAAGTCTCTTGCATCTCTGTCCAACGGATTATGGAGTTCAGAAAACTGATTGGTGTCCGTAAAAAGCCCATAGTATAAAGCCGTTCCCAGACCATTATCATCCGTCACTTCATAGCCTTCATCCTTTAACATTTTCCACACTAAGGTAGAACAGCTTCCCAGACCGGGCATAATGTGACTAAGCTCCACATCTTCCATTTCTATCTGGTGATGGTCAATAATGGCAATCGTATCTGCCTCAATGCGTGTGACATTTCCCGCACCATACTGGCAATCTACTGTAATCAGTAAACCCTGACGATACAGCGGCTGCTCTTCCACCGGTAGATAGTCAATGGGAATATTCAGCTTGTCTCTCATCAATACCAGGTTGGATTTCCGAATAAGATTCTTCCCACTGTAAATAAGACTTACATCCTTACCTTTTTCCCGAAAATAACAATACAATCCGAACCCTGATGCAATAGCATCAGCGTCCGGATTGTCATGACATTGAATCGTAATTGGATTGTATTTTTCAAGTTCGTGTAACTTCATATTGCTCCCCCTTCTTAGACGCTATCATCAGCACACAACTAAACAACATAATTATAGCATATATTATGGGAGTTGCAATTTGTTTTACAAGCAAAAATAGACGCAAAGCCGACTTTTAAGTAAAGCACTACTTATCTGTTTTTGAGTTTGTAAATCTTACCTACCACGTCATACATAACCGATGCCACGGGCCATACCACCCAGGTTGCCTCCCAGCGCATGGTGAGAAAGCTGATTAACAGATAAATTGCAGTAACAGTTCCCCAGTAGATTCCGCCAAAGATTCGGGAGAACTTCTTGTTCACGCGGGTGTAATCCCCTTCTTCCAGAAGAGCCTCAAAACCACCTTGGATACAACTGGTCTTTACAATATAATACACGCCTACAGCCACCATGGTGAGCAGACATGCCGCACCAATACAACCCAGAAATTCATTATCTTCGCTAATGAATCCACATACAAAGATTGGAATACAAGAGGCTACACACAATCCGATACCTACAATTAAATCCTTAGTATGAGTGCCCTCAAATTTCTGCATGCGATCCTTGACCATGCCATCTATACCATAAGCAGTGTCTATGGATTTTTCACGAATAAAATCATATTTTTTATTCTGCATACCTGTGTGTATAAATAAAGTAACTGCTGTAGCAATCAAAGTCATCAGCACTACAAGCCCAATGAATGCACCTTGGTCTTCTGACAAGGCAATTTTACCTGCTTCACCGGCCCCTGCCAACAGAATCAGTACCACAGGAGAGAAAATACACATCATCACTCCCAATGCGACCTTGTAAGCCCCTTTTTCATTGCGTGCCAGAAACTCTACTGCATCTTCCATAGTAACAGGAGTCAGCTCCTCGCCGGTCTCCACAGATACAGCTGCCTCTGCCTTCTGATTGGGTGCCTGTTCCTCAATTTCCATATCATCTTTTAATAGGAAGTCGGTGCTCACATTAAAAATATCTGCCAGAAGCAAAAGCTTATTCATATCCGGTATGGACTGGGCGCTCTCCCATTTGGAAATAGACTGTCTGCTGACACCTACCTTCTCTGCAAGCTGCTCTTGAGACCAGCCTTCCTTTTTTCTTAAATTGATAATTTTGTCTGCAAGAATCATTTTTGTTCTCCTCTCATTTCCCTACGATTTTTCGAGCGCTCATTTTCGCTCGCCTTGACAAAATGAGCATACAATTTTTACCGGTTGCAGACTACCAAGTCGGCTTGTCAATTTCGCAACCGACGGTTGCAACTGCGTAAAATCAAGGGTTTGCAGTATATTCCATTGCTTTTTTCTTTACCAAATGATATATTGAAGAAGTCAACATGGTTCGCGTACATTATAACATAAAAGAATGGGATGCCTATGAAAAAAATTATTTCAAAAAAATTATTCACGATCGGATTGGCCATGCTCATGGCTATTACATTACTCACAGCCTGTGGTCAGTCAGAATCTAATACGGTCAAAATCATAGAAGTGGAATTGACCAGTGAAGAATATGCTTTCGGTGTTGATAAAACACAACCGGAACTTCTGACCACCATGAACGACTTTATTGCACAGATTAAATCAGATGGTACATTTGATGAAATCTGTAATAATTATTTTGGTGACGGTACTCCGAAGGCGGTTACCTCTGCTCCCTTTGACCCTTCCAAGGAGCAGCTGGTGGTGGCCACCAATGCTGCGTTTGAGCCCTTTGAGTACACTCAGGGTGAGAATTATTATGGCATTGATATGGAAATTGCTGCCGCCTTCGCAGAACATCTGGGTCAGGAACTGGTTATTCAAAATATGGACTTTGATGCCGTATGTCTGTCTGTAGGTCAGCAAAAATGCGACATCGCCATGGCAGGACTTACTATCAAAGAGGAACGTAAGGAATATGTTAATTTCTCTAATCCGTACTACAATGCCTCTCAGAAGCTGATTGTTACCTCTGACAACGACGAATTCAATACATGTACCGATGCAGCGTCTATTGAAGCTGTTTTGAATGAAAAAGATTCCTCTGTAAAGGTAGGCGTGCAGAATGGCACCACAGGTCAGCTTTATTGTGCAGGCGATGAGGACTGGGAATTTGCCGGATTTGCAATGCAATCCATTGGTTATAAAAACGGTTCCTTGGCAGTACAGGATTTGTTAAATGGCAATATTGATTATGTAATCATTGATTCTGCACCGGCTACTTGTATCACAGAAGCGATTAATGCAATACAATTTGACCAGAAAATAAACAAATTTGTGGAGATTTTTATCGACCAGAAGGGCTATGTAAAGGTAGTAGAGGGTCTGCAAAACACCCTTATTATCGCCGTTGCAGGCTTATTAATCGGTATTTTAATCGGAACCTTAATTGCCACTGTGCGAGTAATTCCCAAGTACCAAACCCTCCCCCGAGTGTTGAATGCTATTTGTAGCTTTTATGTGGCATTGTTCCGCGGAACCCCTATTGTGGTTCAGTTGTTGGTATTTTACTATGTACTGCTGCCCTTGATGGGAATGCATATGACCGGTGTTCAAGTATCCATTCTAGTATTCGGTCTTAACAGCGGTGCTTATATTTCCGAGACCATGCGAAGCGGTATCATGTCCGTTGACCCCGGTCAGATGGAGGGTGGACGTGCTGTAGGCTTAAGCTTTGGTACCACTATGGTGAAAATAGTGATTCCTCAGGCCATCAAAAACATTCTCCCCACACTGGGCAATGAGTTTATCGCCCTGATTAAGGAGACCTCTGTTGTAAGCTTTGTAGGTGCTGCCGACCTCTATGTGGCATTTAATTATATTGGTAGCAACAGCTATGAGTTTATGGTTCCTTATTTGGTGATGGCTCTGATTTATATTGTTTTGGTATTGCTTATCAGTATGGGCATTAAACTTATGGAAAGGAGTCTGAGAAAAAGTGATAGACGTAATTAATCTTGAGAAAAAATTCGGAAACCACCAGGTCTTGAACAAAATCAATGTCACCATCGAAAAGGGTGATATTATGGTTGTCATCGGACCCTCCGGCTCCGGCAAAAGCACCTTCCTTCGTTGTCTTAACTGCATGGAAGACCCTACCGGCGGTCAGATTATCTTCAATGGCGTGGATATTGCAGATACAAAAGTAGATATCAATATTCACAGAAGACATATGGGCATGGTATTCCAGCATTTTAATCTGTTCAATAACAAGACGGTTATTCAAAATATTATGATGGCGCCCGTGTATGTGCAGTGTCAGGATTTGCGCAAGGACAGAAATAAGAATAAATGGATTCAATTCACCAATACCTTTAAAGCTACCGACAAGAAACAGGAGCTTATCCCCATCACTACCACAAAGGCTGAGATAATTAAGAATGCAGAAGAAAATGCAATTTCTTTGCTTAAGCGTATCGGCTTGGAGGATAAGGCGAATGTATACCCTTCCACTCTCTCCGGTGGACAGAAACAGCGTGTGGCAATTGTCCGTTCGCTTGCTATGAACCCTGATGTAATCCTCTTTGATGAGCCTACTTCTGCTCTGGACCCTGAGATGGTTGGTGAGGTTTTGGATTTGATGAAATCCCTTGCTAAAGAAGGCATGACCATGGTTATCGTAACTCACGAGATGGGATTTGCGAAAGAGGTGGCTAACAGAGTGGTCTTTATCGATGAAGGACAGATTCTGGAGAGCGCATCGCCCGAAGAATTCTTCGGCAATCCCAAGAATCCCAGATTGAAGGAATTCTTGTCGAAGGTATTGTAAACAGTAAGATAAACCTCTCTTTTTGGAATTACCCGACTAAATCCGGAAAATCAGTAAGGTGGTCGGGAGAGAGATTCATGCCGACAGATTCATTGCTCGGTCTATAGAAAAATTTTGCTGTTCCGGATCCACTTTTGAAAGAAAAAAAGGTTCTAAAAAGAATCTTTTTCTCTATAGATACTTTTTTCGGGGGTTTTAGATGATTTTTCGCCAGAAAAAAACAAAAAAGTGGTTCCAAAATGCAAGTTTTTTTGTATAGACCGAGAATTCATTACTCCGCAATCTTTACTTCATCCAGCTCTTCTGTCATAGCTTTACAGAGACTGAGATATGTGTTTGTCATTAAAACCGATGCCGCCGCCAAGATACAGAATTATAACTAATAACACTTTGCAAAGTGGAAAAAGGTTGCATATAATTTTAGTACGGTCTTTTCACTTTCCTCATCGCCATTTCCACAGCCTCCTCCAGCTCCATCCCCACATAATCCTGTGCACAGAAAAGTCTGCCTGACTGGCCGTCATCCACAAAAGCACCCACCACAATTCCCGGGATAACGGATTCCGGTGCATTAGGTGCGTTGGGACCACCCATGTCTGTGCGGCACCATCCGGGGTCAGTGAGAGAAATGATAACATCGGAGCCATCAACTTTGTGCCCCAAATCAATAGTTACCTTATCCAAAGCGGCTTTGCTGGCAGAATAGCCTGCCTGCTCCGCTTCCAGTGCAATTCCACTGGTAGTGTTTACAATGCGACCAAATCCCCGCTCTATCATGCCGGGGAGGAAGTGATAGACAATCATCATGGGAGCAATCGTATTAATGGCAAAACTGGTACTATAGTCACTTGCCGGGGTGATAAGATATTCCGTCCGATAGGCAATTTGGAGTCCTGCATTGTTCAAAACAATATCCACCTGCACGCCCAATTTGTCAATTTCAGAAAGCATCTTTTCCACCTGTGCCATATCAGACAGCTCCGCTTCCACAGACACTGCCTCTACACCTATAGACTTTACTTCCTCCACTATTTCAGCTGTATTTTCCTTACAACGGCTGTGCAGTATCAGATTACATCCCTGTTTAGCCATAAAACGTGTTGCGAGTAATCCCAATCCTCTGCTTGCGCCGGTAATCAGCGCCCATTTTCCTTTTACATCTGTCATACTAATAACCATACCCTTCCCATAGAATGCGAAAATTATTTTTTATACCGAACCTTCTGCTTTTCGAAAACCTGTTGTCATATATATTCCAAACACCCTGAATAGAACCCGATAATTACAACTCCACCACCATATCCGCATGAGCCAGCGTAGATTCCCTATGGGCAATGACAATTGTCGTCCGCCCCTTCATCAGTCTGTCCAAGGCCTCATTTACAAGCTCCTCAGATTTATTATCCAACGCCGATGTGGCTTCGTCAAGGATAAGTATGGGAGCATCCTTCAAAATAGCCCGGGCAATGGCAATTCGCTGGCGTTGACCACCGGATAACAGATTGCCACGCTCACCCGAACGGGTCTCGTAGCCGTTTTCCAGCTCTAGGATAAAATCATGAGCGTTGGCAAGCTTTGCCGCCTGAATGATTTCATCCATGCCGGCATCCGGCTTGCCGTAACGGATATTTTCTGCAATACTCACATCATACAGATAAGGCTCTTGGGGCACATAGCCTATTAACTGTCGCACCTCTGTCAAAGAATACTCCTCAAAAGCTTTACCCTGAATATAAATACTTCCTGCATTGACAGGATAAAGTCCCAATATCAGCTTGGCAAGAGTACTCTTACCTTTACCGGATTCTGCCTTCAGTGCCATACACTTACCTTTGGGAATATCCAGATTAAAATTTTGCAAAACCTCCTGTTTACCATCATAGGAAAAAGTCACATCACGGATACTGATTTCCGCATCCTTAGGAATCGGAATACGCAAGTCACGGCTTCGAGGCTTCTTATGACCGAATTTTCCCGTCATATTAGTCTCTCCTCCGGCGGATGCCCCAACTTCGACCACCTTATACCGCTCCGGCTCCTCCTCCAGCTCCATAAATTCAAACACCCTCTTGGCATTGGCAAGATAGCTTGCCATGGAAGGAATGTAGAGCCCTACCTGCAACAGATTCCAGCTCATGGAACCATATAATAAGTAGATTGCCGCCAAATTTTCCACTGTGGTAATTCCTTGGCTGACAAATACCAGACCCAATGCAATAAATACCAGCGAGCCCAAAAGCTCAAAAAGCTGATTTAACCCATCCAGCTTGGCAGACATTAGATTCATTTTATTTTGTTCCTTGCGGAAACGCTCGTTGTCCTCAACATATCGGTCCACCATCATAGATTTCAAAGAGAAAATCTTAATCTGCTCCATGCCGGACAATATATTGGAAATCCGCTCCGTAATGGAGACATTTGTTGCAGACATCTCCCGGCTGACACGCTGCATGGGACTGATGAACAGACCGTTTATCACAAAAAGTGCTGCACTGGCACCAAAAAGACACAGAGTCACCTGCCAGCTTAGAGCAAGCATGGCAATCAAATAAAAGCTCATCATCAGAAAAGGCATAAGAATCCTTCGGAATCTGGAGCCGTAAATACCACAAGCCCTCTCACAGTCATAGATAACCTTGGACATAAATTCACTGCTGTTATTTTGTTCATAATAAGAATAAGGAAGGCGCATACATTTACCATAAAAAGCCTTCTGCAAATTGGCGCCGCCTTTTTTGGCCTCCATCGTATATACATAAAAGGACAATGCATAGATAAGCAGCATCACAAGCCCCAGTCCTACGCAAACCGCTACCTCTTGAGGCAGTCCTGCCCAAATATCACCCTGACTGTATTGTTCCACCCGGGCAATTATATTTTTTAGTAAAAGTGCAGTTATCATATCAAATAAGGACAAAACCACACTCATGGAAATGATTGCCAGCACATAACGGATAAATCCGCCCTTCATCATTCTAAGAAGCCGCCACAAAACCCGTATATCATTACTGCTATCCGCATCCTTGGAACTGCATTGTTCAATAATCACATCACTGAATTCCATTTGCCTGCGCCTCCCTTCTCACAATCTCACCATTCTCAAACTCATAAATTACATCCGCATCAGCAATGGTATTCAAACGATGGGCAATGGTAATCACCGTCCGATTCCGGGAAATCTCCTTTAAAACCTCCTGAATACCCTGCTCCGTCTCCACATCCACAGCGGAAGTAGGCTCATCCAAAAGCAGAATGGGAGCATCCTTTAAAAAGGCTCTCGCAATGGAGATTCGCTGTTTTTGTCCACCGGACAGACGTGCTCCGCGCTCTCCCACCTCTGTCTCGTAACCTTGGGGCAGTTGCACAATAAAATCATGAATATTGGCTTTCTTACAAGCCTCCACAATCTCATCCAAAGTAGCCCCGGGCTTGCCATAGGCTACATTCTGAGCGATGCTTCCCGGAAACAGAAACACATTCTGAGACACCAGACCTATATGCTTGCGCAGGGCATTGATATCCCACTCCTTGAAATCATGTCCATAAATGCGATACTGTCCCTCCTGAGGATAATAGAAACCACACAAAATCTTCATCACTGTGGACTTACCACCACCTGAATTGCCGATAAACGCCACATTACTGCCCTTTGTGATGGTCAGACTGATTCCTTTTAGTATCTGCTTATCCTCAGAATAGCCAAAGCTTACATTCTCAAGCTCCATAACCACATCCCCTTCCGGTGCAAAGTCACCGGTTCCACAGGGCTCTTCCTCCTGATTCAAAACCGCCTGCAATCTCTTTACAGAGACACCATATTCCCGAATAGATGTAATTTGCCAGGGAATACTTCCCATTGGCCTTGCAATCTGATCCAACAACATAGCGTAAGCAAATATGGCACCAATGGACATACGCCCATGACTTACCTCATAAAGACAAAAGATATAACAAATCAACTTGGGAATCCAACGCACCAAATCACCCATGACAAAATTCACCGCCAATACCTTCGTCCGCCGGGATTCATTTCGAACAATGTCATCTTCAATATCATCAATACGTTTTTTCTGAAGTTCATAGAGATTAAAAGTTTTCCCCACCAAAATACCCTGAATAGCATCATAAGCGCAATTTTCCAAGTCGTCGTAAAGCTGGCGGCGCACAGTAGCCACCTTGCCAACCATCCTCGTCAATATATTGGCAAGCCACAAAAGCAACGGATAAGAAATAATCGTCACCAAAAGCAGCCGCACACTCTGCATACCTATGTAAGTGCATACTGTAAGAATCGTAATACTTGCCACCAGAAATTCAGGAATACACTCTGCAAACAAAGCTTCAATCTGATACATATCTGATAAAATCTTGTTCATCAGCGCTCCCGTTCCTTCCTCGTCAAAAAATCGGGTGCGAATCTTTACCAGCTTACTCACCAGCATATTGCGCATATCCGTCTGCATACGGATGCTAAAGGTATTCTTAGAATAGCTTTTACCAAAGGCCGCTACACCACCCATCAGCATAAGCACCACAAAGGGTATCATAAACTCTTGTAACCGCAAGTTCTCTCCCGCAAACAAGCTGTCTGTGGCAGTAGCAATCTTACTACTGCCAAGCACCAGTATCTGAGTCAATCCATAAGAAAAAAATATATAGAAAACACATAAATACCAGTATCTTTTGACAGGAGCCAGAAGATTTGGATTTTTAGATTTTAGGGAAGTCTTCATAAGTCGGTCTCCTTTACTACAATTGCTGTGATAAACACCACATCTTTACATTTTCTCCTATTGCTCCTATTTTACATAATTTTTTAAGAAAAAACCTCTGTTTATATGAATATATGACTTGATTTTTCAGATTTTTTGATATATTTTAGAGATAACACTGAGCAAGGCTAAATCAAGCTATTTAAAATTTATCCCATGCAAGGAGAACCACCATGTCAGTACCTATTCCTTCCGGCTATAATTTCAAGATCAATCATAAAAAGCGTGACAACCATTACTCCATGGAAAGCGCAGAATCCTATGGAAATATGTACGGTATCGGCTATATGATTTCCGGAGACCGCATGATAATTACACCCCACAAAACCGTGACAGTACATCCCGGTACTGTTCAGTTCATGCACAAAAATCTCATACACCGCACTACCTACATCTCCGAAGGTATCTGTGAAAATATTGATATTAAATTTCGCGAATCTGTTGCAGAACATATTATTGCCGTGATTGGACGGGAGCAGTTTGAAATACTTTATGAACAAATCAGCTTTGCACTCACCCCCGAGGCTAATGAACAGATTACTCAAATTGTCTCCCTTATTGAACACGAGTGGAACAATTATGACGCTTATTCCAACGCCATTATGGAAAGTCTGGTTGTGCAGTTTTTTGTGACAGCACTGCGTGGTCAGTCGGTATCTCCCGACTTGGATACTATTTTAAAGGATCAGCATTTGTCTTTAGTTGAAGCCATCCATTATATCCAATGCCATTATGCAGAAGATCCTTCCCTAAAAGATACCGCCGAAGCAGTACATATTTCGGATGCGTATCTCTCCAGACTGTTTACATCCCGGCTGGACACAACCTACTCACGCTTTCTTACAGAGATAAAGCTTTCACATGCCATGGCTCTGCTTATTAATACAAAGTTGACCATTGCAGAGGTCGCTGACCAATGCGGATATCCCAACAGTAACTACTTTTCCGATGCCTTCAAAAAGGTCATAGGAATTTCTCCCCTACAATACAGAAAAAACAGGAATGCTTCAGACTTCTGTCCTTACATTCCTGCTCTGCCTAATATACTTATTTAATTGAAAAGATTACTGTGCGGTCTCTGTTGCGCCCATTGCAGCTGCCATGATAACAGTTACCATGCCCCTTACAACGTCCTTAGCAGTAGCCTCAGTAGCACTTGCTGCCTCAGCAGGGAGCTCAATGCCCTCGATATCCTCGATGAACATATCATACTCTACACCATCCTGCATCATACTATACTTGTAAATCTGCTGGGTCTCTCTGTTGATGTAACAGGTCATATCCTGCTCCTCGCCATTGTTGAGAACAACCATATCCAAAACATCGTAAATTACACCATCAATCTCAACCTCTTCGCGATAGGAATAAGAAACAATGTTCTCATTCTCCATAGCAACGGTATTCATGCTCTTAGCAGCTTCAGCATCTTCCTCAGACTCAACAGCTGCGGTAGTCCAAGCTTCCTGACCGTCCATAACAGACTTACCATACAACTTACCATCAACCAGGTAAAGGTCAAAGGAAGAGGTACCCATATCCATGAGCATACGGAAGTTCTCGCCGGAAACAGCTACAACCATGTTCATGGTCAAACCATCCTGAGAAATGGTAGTGCTCAGCTGAGAATTGTCACGCATCATCAGATTCTCATCAAAATAAGTGTCATAAGCAGTAGCCCAATCGCCGGTTGTTGCATCTGCCTCAGCTTTATCACTGTTATGCAATTCTTCTGCCCGTTCTGCAACCGCATCCTTTTGAGAATAGAGAACAAAGACAGCCTCTGATTCCTGATAAAATAAAGTAGTAAACAGATTTTCACCCTTCCAATATTCATAACCATCCAGAGAATCATAGGACATCTTCTCATATTTTGCATCTAAAGACTTGCGAAAACTTTTATACAGCATATTCACCATATCTTGACTGCATGAACCATTGGCAAAATCAGCCGTTGTAAATTGTAAAAGAACATCCGTCAAAATAAGGGACTCATCAAATGTAAAAATTGCATATCCATCCGCACCCTCTACACCTTGATAATCGTAAAGAAAATAAACCATCCGATTAGCATTTTCTTCATCAGAAGCCTTCCATTCATATCCTTGAGCAGCCATTGTATTTTCTACTGCTTCCTTATCCGTTCCCCATTGTATTCCAAAAGGCGATTCCGTTATTTCTATCATTGGTACCTTTTGATAATTGTACATGGATATGGCAGAAAATCCTCCCACCACTAAAAATATAATAATCGCCATTATGATAATGGATTTAGAATTTTGTTTCATTTTGGTTATTTCCTCTCTTTTTTTATCGCTGACATCCCACTTACTGTTTTCTCAATGTGATGGCTCCGGTCTTCCAATCCATATCATCCACAATTGCCAGAGATTCCAATTGATATCCAAGATTACGAATGATTTGTCCTCCGGTCTGGAATCCTTTTTCGATAGCAATACCGATACCTTCTATGGTGCCTCCGGCGGACTGCACAATCTGTATCAGCCCCTGTAATGCACACCCATTGGCAAGGAAATCATCAATAATTAACACATGATCCTCTTCACACAAAAATTTCTTTGATACAATAACCTGATTTTTAGTCTTGTGTGTGAAAGACTCCACCTCTGCCACATACATTTCACCCTCTAAATTAATGCTTTTAGACTTCTTGGCAAATACCACGGGCACTCCGAAATGCTGAGCCACGACACAGGCTATGCCGATACCGGAAGCTTCAATAGTAAGAATCTTATTTATATTTTTCCCTTCAAAACGGCGCTTAAACTCCTTGCCCATCTCATTAAACAGCTCAATATCCATCTGATGATTCAAAAAACTGTCAACCTTAAGTACATTTCCTTCTTTTACAATTCCATCCTTTAAAATTCTTTCTTCTAAGCAGTTCATTTCCATCCTCCTATCGTAGTCCCCATTCTCTATATTATAAGCCATATGAACATATCCTGTAAATCAATAAAATGGTAGACAAATTAATTTTTCATGATATAATAAATATATTGATGATAAATAGGTATTATCATCCGTTCTATTATCAGAATTTAAAGATTACATAAGAGGGAGAAAAAGTTTATGTCGATAATTTTCCACTGGATTATTTTTAGAAAGTTTGGTCAACCCGGATGGTACAGTCTCATCCCATTTTTTGATATATACGCTATGTTTATGCTTGGCTGGGATGCTCCCTTTTTCTGGGCGTATATGCTCTGTATGGCCAGTATGGTTGGTGCCGGCTGCGCGGCAGCGCCTATTCCCATGATAATAGCCTACGGCTTTGGCATGTTAATTCTTTTTATTATGATGATTAAGCTACTCAAAATAATACCTCGTGGAAAAGTATGGGTTGTTCTTTCCATCATTTTCGATGTATTTTTGAATCTGCTTGGATTTGTTATTAACTGGCTGTCTATGTTTTCACCGGAAACTCTTAATTTAATAATACAAACTATAGTTTAAAAAACGCACCGGCAGGGAATAAATCCTTAACCGGTGCTTTTTTAGCTTACATATTTTTCAATCTCTGCATATCTGGGACCGTTCAGCACCTCCACCAAAGCCTTGTAGGGCGAAAGCTCGTTGGAAAGTACCATCTGGCAGATATTCACAGAGAAACCGCTGACAAGACCCACACCCAGAGCATTTTCTCTCAAGGGAATTACGTTGGTCCGGCTGTTTACGTTCCAAAATACCAAACGGGGCAGCTTGTAGCCATGTCTTGCGAATTTCGCAGAGATAGTGGCAAAAAGCGCGTTGTTATTGCAGCCGTAAGTGGCCTGGTCAAACTCCATGTCGGAAATGATGAGTACCGTCTGGGGCAGCTCGGACTGCTTCAAGCGGTTTCTGATTGCAGTCTCTAATATCAGGTCAAAGGTCGCCTCGATATTGGTGTTGGTGCAATCATTGTGGGCAAAAGCAAGCTCCAGCTTCTCTCTCAAGGTCCGGCATGCGGACAGGTCCACATACTTAGGAGACTGAGAGAAGGTGATGTACTTGTTGTGGTATGCACCCTGCAGACGCTCTGCAAAGTAGATACCCAATGCATTGGACACATGGAGTGCTGTGGTAGTGCCGCCCACAGGACAGAGCATGCTGCCGGAGCCGTCCACTACACAGAGCACGTTCTCTGCACCCTGCAAAGCATTGGGAAGATTCTTCCACAAAGCCTCCAGAGACGCATCCAATGCATCCAAAGTCACTCTCCAACCCACTCTGGAGGTGTATCTGGTAACGATGTCATGAGGCATTAAAACATCTGCATGCATCAGGACCTCGCCCTTTTCCACTTTCTCCAAAAAGGCAGTTCTTCTCTCCTTGTCGTGCTCCAAAAATGCATTTCTGTACAGGATATTGGCTTTGGAAGACACCGCAGAGTAGTCGATTTCCTCCCAGCGGTTATCGCTCATGTACACCTCAGTAACCTTCATGTATGCACGAAGTGCCGCCAACATTTTTCTATACTGCTTGGCAGTAAGATTCATTGCCTTTTGCAGCTTGGCAGCCATTTCCCTGGACTCCTCGGAGGAGGTGTTGTTGCCGGGCATCCACTTGGCACAGAGGGACACATTTTGATGATTTTCCATATTTTCCACATCAGCCTTCAGCTGAGCAGTAATATGTGCAATCACCTGTGCCTCCACAGGAGTGTCCAAAAGCACCAGCAAATCGTCAAATCTGCCGTACTCCGCCATAATCTCCACAAGTGCTGCGACCATTTCGGTCTGTGCAATTGCAAGATAACGGATGATGGTGCGGAAGGTGTGTCTCTCGCCTAAGCCCCCTCTCACATCACGCAGATAAAATAACCACTTTATCGCCAACACTCTATCCTCATGAAAAGCAAAGATGAACTTGCGGATGATTTCATACTCAGAAGCATTTCGCAAGGATGCCACTGCAAAATTCAAATCCACCAACGCACTTTTGCTGGTCTCAAAACCAACTGCACCATTCTCAGTAACCTTCATTCTATCTGTCAAAGTGTTATGTAATCTCTCCATAAAATTCATAATCAGTACCTTCTTTCTATAGTAATTGTTTCTTGTGATAAGACAGTCCGATGGGATAGGATTCGAACCTATAATCGCCAATATAAACTTGCTGTTAAAGTCTTTGTCAAGACTTGTTCGTCCTCATCAGACTGTCTCAGACTTCGGAGTGCATCGGTCAAGATTTGACGGGACTCGAACCCGCAACAACCCACGTAATCGGTGAAAGAATTGCTGTTAAAGCCTTTGTCAAGACTTCTTTTACGGCGCTCTACCATTGAGCTACAAATCCTGACGCGGTGCATTTCCTTTGTCTGAAGTCATCATACCTTTATTTGCTAAAAGAATCATTTAAAAAAAGTTGCGAAAGTGATAGAATATATCCAAATGGAGGCTCTGAATAGTTGCCCAACATGTAGAAATATGCGCCTTTACAGGGCTTTACAAAAGGAAAAAAATATGTCAGAATTTCACGAATTAATTAAATCCTTTGCCAAAAGCAGAGAATATGTGCGGGACTTTTTTGTCTATGGATTTAAGACCAGAGAGGATTTCTCTGATAAAAGCGGACGCACCTATGATAATGAAAAACGCCGGGTAGAAAGCTGGCTGTCAGAATACATACACAGCGAATATACCAAGAGCGGCAAGAACGTCTCCATTGCATTGGACAGTAATCTTCTAATGACCAACCCTCTTTACCGGGTGTGGAAGTCCAAAAGCTTTACTGACAATGATATCATGCTTCATTTTTTCTTGCTGGATATCCTACAGGACGGAGAGGCACGTACCATTGATGAACTGACCAATGAAATTCTTGCGAATTATGATGTGCTTTTTGAACCTCAGTTGGTGCGCAAAAAAGTGAAGGAATACGAAACAGAAGGGCTTTTTATCTGCGAAAAATCTGGCAAACAGTACAAGTACCTTTGTGCGGAGCCTCTTTCCTATGAGATTTCCGAAGAGCTTCCTACACTTTTAGACGCTGTGCGATTCTATCATTTGGCGGCACCAATGGGGATTCTAGGCAGCACTGTCTTGGATAATCAAAAGGTTGCTAATGATGTTTTCACTGTAAAGCATGGATTCTTCGGACACACCTTGGAGGATGAAGTTCTCTTGCAGCTTCTTACCGCTATGCGGGAAAAGCGGGCTGTTTCCTTTGTCAACCGCAGTTCCAAATCCAAGCAAACATTGGAGATGGAAGGCATACCTATGAAGATTTTTGTCAGTACGCGCACAGGAAGAAGGTATCTGTGTGTCTATCGGCCCAGAAATCGCAGATTTGAGAATCAGAGACTGGACTCCATTAAGGAAGTCACTTTATTGGAGACGGTTCCTGATTACGAAGAATATCAGGAGGATTTGGCTCGCAATCTGCCTAAGGTATTCGGAGTTTCCTTTGGCAGCAGTCATGTTAATGATACCATTAGGCTGACTCTTCATATCCATGAACAGACAGAACAATTCATTCTGGAACGTCTGCAACGGGAGGGGCAAGGAGGCATCATTACTCATGTAGATAAAAATATCTATACTTATGAAAAGGAAGTTTTTGATGGTAATGAGATGATTCCCTGGATACGAACTTTTACCGGACGAATTATTTCTTTTGAGTCCAACAATGAATTTCTGGTGAACAAATTTTACGGTGATATGCGCCGAATGGCTTCAATGTATGCAGACTAAATGTTCAGGAATCTGCACTTGCCGATTCAATATAAGATGCCAAATCATGAATTGAGGAAAATACATGGAATTATTTACAGAAATATACAATTGCTACTATCAAATCGTAAGTGAGATATGTGCTGCTGCCCAAGAGACCCCCATATCAGAAAAGGATATGCTGACATTGGCTGCCCAATTTGGATTTGAAGAGAGTGGGTATTTGATAGTACCTAAGCTTATCCATAACTGGAATTTATTAGAAGAATCTGAAAAAGGATATGTTTCCAAAATTGATAATCCAACGAACATTCCCCTTACAACCCTGCAAAAAAGCTGGTTAAAATCCATTCTTACGGATGAACATGTGAGCCTTTTTCTAGATGACGAACAGCTACGTGTTTTAAATAGATATTTGGAAGGAATAGAGCCTCTGTTTTTGCCGGAGTATTTTCACCATTATGACCGGTTTTCCGATGGGGATGATTATACTTCCTCGGCCTATGTGTCTCATTTTCGTACACTGCTGGGTGCCATTCGTGAGAAACATTATGTAACAATCCGGTTCAGCTCCCGCAAGGGTGAACAGGTATGTCACACCTACCTGCCTTGTCGATTAGAATATTCTGCCAAAAATGACAAATTCCGTCTGCTGGCAATTCTCGAAAAGAAAAATGGCAGGAATAAAATAGAAACAGTAAACCTCTCACGTATAGAATCACTGACTGTGACGGATAAGATTTGCTCCGAACCCATAGATTTACAAAAAGCTCTACAGGCCTCTTATTATAAGGAACCTGTAAAGCTTTTGATTACTACGCAAAGAAACTCCTTGGAGCGCACCATGCTTCATTTTGCCAATTACGAGAAGCAAACCCGCAAAATAAATGATAACACCTACGAATGCGATATCTTTTATAACAGCATGATGGAGACAGAATTGTTAATCGAAATCCTGTCCTTCGGTCCTACTATAAAAGTATTGGGACCGGATGATTTTCTCGCTAAGATAAAGGAGCGGATTGGCCGTCAGCAGGAAATACTGATACGCCCTCCACGTACTTAGCACAGATTCCCTGCACGTCCAAAAAGAGGTAAACTGCTCTCTCCAATCGTTCCAAAATTGTCAGCTTTTGAGGGTGGGGTGCCATGCTGTCATCCAGTATCACGGCATCAAAGGCATACCCTTTTTCAAAACTTCCCACCTGACCAAAGAAGGCACCACCGCCCTTGGTGGCAAGATAGAACGCCTCAGGAAAGGTCACCGGTTTGGCGGAATTGTCCGCTAAACGCCAGTACATTTTGGACATCTGTACGGTATCAGAAATAGCACGGAAAATAGATTCTGTATGACCACCGGCTACATCACTGCCCAATCCGATATTAAGACCCTTGTCCAAATACTTGCGGATTGGAGCAATTCCCGAAGACAGATTCATATTAGACGCCGGACAATGTGCTACGAAAACACCGTTGTCCCTCATCAACTCCACCTCTGCATCCTCAGACCAGACGCAATGTGCCATTATGGTCTTGACATCCTTATCGGTATTACTGTTTCTTCCAAACATATTGTGCCGGTTATAGGCATCACCATAAAATTTACTGTCCGGGCGAAGTTCTCGCACCAGCTGAATTTCCCCGGGGTTTTCGGACAAATGTGACTGAACCGGCAAGTCGTAGCGCATCTGCAACCGGGCCAGTCTATCCATCAACTCATCTGTACAGCAGGGAATAAATCGAGGTGTGAGAATGGGCTTTGTTCTTTGAAATCTTTCTGCGATATTTTCAAGCCATTCCAAGGTATGCTTTGAAGATTGTTCCGCACTCTCCTCCCGAAGCTCATCGGGCGCATCTCTATCCATATTCACCTTTCCCACAAAACTTATCAAGCCACTCTCCTCCATCAACTCCATCAAAAGCTCAGTGGCCTCTTTATGTCTTGTGGCAAAAATGCAGGCTCTTGTAGTTGCACTTTTCTGCATAGCATCCGCAAAAATAGAGTAAGCCTTTCTGGCATACTCCAAATCTGCGTACTTGGTCTCTTCCGGAAAGGCCTGTCCCGCAAGCCAGTCCATCAGCTCCAAATCCATTCCCATTCCCCGGTAAGCAAACTGCGGTGCATGAATGTGCAGATCCACAAGCCCCGGAATAATTAATTTGTCGCCGTAGTCAATTACCGGCAGAGCTTCATACTCCGCAGGCAAAGCTTCATATACTCCCTGAGACTTACCATCCACACATATCACATATCCATTCTCATAAGTTATTAGTTTTTCCGGTGTCTCGCTATAGCAAACATGCCCCTTTAATACAAAATTGTTCATAACTATAATCCCTTCTAAATTATTATTCCAGCCAGATGGTCGCACTCTTGCTGAATAATCTGAACAATCCATCCCGAATATTTTCCGCGCTGCTTACTCCAATAATTGGTCTAATCATTATCTTTCTGCCTTCATACTAACTTTATCTTCGTACATTGCCTTATCTGCCTGTGCACATAGAGCATCAAAATCCATTCGGAAATCATACATTGCCAGTCCTATTGCACAGCGATAATTTGTTTTAGCCATCTCTGCCCGAATATTTGCAAGCATTTCTTCCAGCTGACTTTGCGTTTTTTTCAAGCAAAGCACTGTAAACTCATCGCCACCGATTCGATATAGAAAACAACCTTTTATGAGACATTTATCAACACTATTGGTAAGCGTCCGCAGAGCTTCGTCGCCTGCGTCATGGCCCTGATTATCATTTATTTGTTTCAGGAAATTTAAATCAATTGAAATGACTGCCGTTATACTTTCCCTATACTTTGCGGCATCCATATAGAAACTTCTACGATTCAAAGCTTTAGTAAGGTGATCCCTCTTAAAGGTCTGTGTATGGAAAAATAAATAGTAAAATGTGACAGAAATGACAATCGTTGCGTTAATTAAGCCGTCTTGTCCAAAGATAACTTCCAAAATTACGGAAGTCACTGCTGCCCAGGCAATCGCAAAAACAATCAATGCCTCATAGTAATTTTTCTCTCTAAAATAGCGAATCGAATACACGATAAATATCAAAAGATAAATACCACTTACTACATAAGCAGATACTCCTAAGGGCCCTCTTACAAATTCATTATTTTCATCATAAGAATAAGCTACATCTGTGAATAAAGCAGAAAAAGCAATAATTGCATTTACTACCGCCGGCAGAAATAGTAAAAATCGCTTCACCGCCCAGTTACGTACCACAATTTGCAGGATACACAAAATACATAATGGACGGAAGGTGTATCCGATTGCAGACATCCATATACGCAACATAGTGGGATGATCCAATCCTGCAGTCCAGCTTTCTACCGTGTCCACTACCACAAGCACAACAGCGAACAAAATAGCCCGCAAAAATAATCTTGTTTCCTTACGGTCAAAGGTGGTATTGGTAAGCAAGAACGTGACCATAAATAGAACAATGAGACAGGTTGCATAGTTGGAATAAATAAAGTTTTGCAGCATTAATTTCCTCCCTGTTGTTCGATAGACTCCTCTTGGGTTTCAAATGTAATGTCGTTGAATAAACTATTTAGCAGGTCCTCATACATTCCAATATCTTCATACATACTCAAATCCTCTAAAGAAGCTTCTCCACTTTGGATTTGGGTAAAGGAGGACACTGCAGATTCTATGTCTGCCACAGCTTCTTCAACCACTTTTTTGACCGCCAGGCCCACACGATAGCAATAATAGGTCCCACAATAGGAATCCCCAGAATCAGTATGATACCAATATATCCCCATGTACTTATGGGCTGGTATCTGCTATCGGTAATCTCTTCTCCGACTTTATTCTTCCAAATTAGCTTTAAATTGCGCAAGAGCTTCTTCAATGGTCAACTCATTACTACCGGAGTTTTCAATATATCCGCCACGCAAATCACCTGTCAGCTCTGAAATACTCTCAGGAGTCATGACAGCTGCACAATCTTTTATTCTCAGATATGCGGAAGAACCTACCAAGGCGCCGGATTTGGACTGTCCTTTGACAGTTCCGGATATCACACAGTTAGTCATATCAAAATCTTCACCGTAATTGATATTGTCACCCAAAATACCGCCATTGTAGAATTTTCCTTCTACATAACAATCTATCACTGCCAAATCATGCACTTCAAATCCCTGCAAGGTTCTTCCAAACAATCCGAGATCTGACTGGTCAGGATTTACTATTTTCATATTGTAAATAGCATGACCATTACCATAAAACTTTCCTTCAAAAGGGAAATCTTTACCCTTATATCCTTCATCTGCCGGATAATACCAGCCTATAGGAACCCATTTGTATCCTGCCAAATCCAAGTCCGCATCCAGATAAAAATCACATCCTGCAAAACTATTACCTTCATTAACCAGCTTTACCAGTCCTGCCAGCTGTTCAACGGTTGTGATATGGTACTCAGTAGTATCCTCAGTATACAGAGATATATCAGCCAAAGTCTCAATATCTCTGAAATCAAATTCATTGTGCCAATGGCAAACCGGTTCTTTCGGTTCATAGGCACTATAATCGTAGGTGCCGGTCCAGATACTCACCCAGGTGTCCATATCCTCTAGAATATAGGTACCTAATTGATTGACAGGTACTCTGACTTCGTTTTGCTCACAATCTATTTCATATTCTATAATAGTTTCGTACCAACCGTCTTCTTGGTTATACCATAAGATGCCTAAATCCTCTTCATCACATTCAAGATGTGCCTCATCATAAACAAATACCAGTGATAGATTATCTTGGGCATTTTCCCAATCGTTACTGTATACTTTAATGGGCACGCCCTGCATTCCCACAACTTCGCTTGAATAAGCATCGTAGTCATAGGTGTTTACCAGCGTACAATTATCTGTATTACCCTCCAGACGAGCCGAAACCATAGCAGGCTTGTCCGGTTCGTCTACTTCAACCATTGTGACTGTAGAGTCGTCTTGTAGCTCAATATATGTAGTTTTTTCAAAACCGGTAGAACCGGTCAATAAATACATAAGAATTACAAAAACTAAATTCGTTCTCCACATATCGCTCCCCCAATTAATCTATGGCAAGACTCATCTCATGCCATTCTTCTCCGCCCCAGGTGGAATTGGCGATGCCATCATCCACAAATCCAAACTTTTTATACATCTCAACTTTTGAATCTAAACAGGTCAATATCAGCTTGGAGCGGTTGTTTTCCCGCTCACGGCAGGCATACCGGCGCACAATCTCTCTTGCCAGCCCCTGTCCGCGATATTCCGGCAATACATCCAACCCCAAAAGCATTACATTTTTGCCGGATGGATCATATAAGCCGGAATCTGTAAAAAACTCGTCCCGGAAGGTATTTTCCTCCGTTGCCAGTCCATTCAAAAATCCGGCAATTTTACCGGTTTCCTTGTCCACTGCCACCAAAAACAGTTCCGATGCCTTGGCAACACGCTCCTTCATATTTTTCTCGGAGCAGGCTTCATTGGGTGGAAAACAAATCTGTTCAATTAACACCGCCTGGTCTGCTTCCTCAGGGCGAATATTACGAAATTCAAAGCAATCCTGTACATTCATAAAATTACTCCTTTGGGTCCACTCCATTTACAGCCACCTATCTTTTATAATTTTAACCTGCATACCAAAGCATTTCAAAGCAGCTTTCCGCATTCATGTCATTCACTGTAGGCGGCCAATCGGGAGTGGTATAAAATCTACAGTTCTTTCCATCACTTGCCAACACATCCACATAAGTTTCACTATCTGTTGAAATAAACCGGAAGTTGGTTCCTGCGGGGAATTCATGGGAAGTTCCCGATAAATTACCCTCTTCATCCACCAAATCAGCCGTTATAGGTACCGTAGAAATAAGAATTACTTCACCATCCACCGAATATATATTATTCTTCTCTATCGGCATCCCATCCTCACCTACAAAGCAATCAGCCGTTCCAAAATAGGTACTCAGCAAGTCCATCCGCTTGGCAACTTCGAAATCTAATGAATTGGTAAAGGAGCCAAGGCTGTTTTGAAAATCATCAATATATTCCACAGAATTCTCTGTGATTTTAAATACCGATACCATCTCGAAATCGCTTTCTGCTCTGCGCTGAACATAGAGATAGTTATTGTCATTTGATTTAACATAATAAGTCCATAAATCATAAAAATATGTTTCATGAGTGAAGGTATTTCCGTTTACAGTCACATCAAAGGATTCGCAGAAATCCGTGTCCACACTGTAATTTTTCTTCACCGAAATATAGTCTGTAACACCATCATCATTCAAATCCAAATCAGTGCCTGTCCAACTGTTAATTAATGCAACAACATAATTGTCATCTACATTTTCAAAATAGGTACTGTCAAAAATCTGCGGATACTCACTGTAAGAAAGCATAACCTCTTGTCTGCCATTGGCATAACTGCCCAATTCATAATCATTAAAATAAAAAGTCACACCCTGATAATCAACTGTCCATGTAAATTCAGGAGGATATTCTGTGTCAGTAGGTGTAATATATCCCTGAAACATACCCGCCAAATCATCTGTCCAAAATGTCAAATCTGAGTATTTCTCCTGAATTTCTGCAGCCAAAATATCAGGAAGACTGTTCACATCTGTAATAACAGACTCCAGTGCGATTTCTTCACCCGTCTGAACATCAAAATTTACGCTGGTGTAATAACTACTGCCATGAGCTCCACCCTCATAACTGTAACAAGCCTCTACTACTGACAGTACCTGTGCATCCGCACGGCGAAGGTACATATCATACTCTGCTACATAGGGACCTATAAACATATCTGCACCATATTCTTTGCATAAATCCTTTGCCCGTTCTTCCAGTTCATCAAGATAGGCTTGCGCTTCACCGGCATGGGCTTCATTGTAAACATCTATCGCAGCTGTCAGTGCAGGATACTCCGTGCTATTGAGCTTGATGGTGTTGTAATGTCCGTACATTAAAGAAACATCTTCATAACAACTGTCCCCAAAGTAATCAAATTCCACATCCAGATATTGGGAAGCTGCAACAGGAGCTGTTGCCTGCTCAGAATCTGCGGGTATCTGTCCTCCCTGAGTCTGAACGGACTCCTCAATTGTTGACTCAATTATTTCTTCCGAAATTTCTCCGGTAGCTGCACTTTCAGAAGACACGTTTGTAGAATTACAACCACTCAGAATTGTAGTCACCAACATTGCTGCCACCAGTTTCTTTTTCATAATAATCTCCTTTATTGCACCCAACTAATCTTCAATCAGTCGAAGACCCGCAGTATCTGTTACAGGGAGAGAAAATGTAATTGCTTTTGCCTTGGTATTCAGACCGGCTTTTTCCATGATAGACTGCATAATGGCACTCTTCTGCCCTGTCTGAGCGACAATAAATACCATTTCCTTTTCTACTGCAAGAGATACCCCCATGAATTTATCTGCAGCCTGCATACCGGTTCCCTTTGCATGAATAACCGTTCCACCGTATGCACCTGCTTCTCTTGCAGCCTCCATAATCAATTCTGTATATCCCTGTTCTGCAACAGCAATAATCAACTCATGTGTTGTATTCTGCAATGTTGATTCCTCCTTTTTCTGATAATCCTGCTTTTCCAACAAAAATTGTAGCGCCTTACGACCTCCTATACTGCTTAAAGGAATCGTAAACGCAATTCCTCCTCCGGGTGCGTCAATTTTTAACTTTTTCTCCAACTGCTTTTTGACAGCCAGCCAGGAATCCTCCTCCAAAACAGAGAAGGTTACAGCCTTTTCTGAAGATTCCAGACCCAGATAATCGAGTATTTCATTGGCTGCCGTACCGTATCCTAAAGACAGGTACATAACATGCAAATTATTCTCTTCATAAACTTCCTCATATTTACTCAAGACTTTTCTGTCCACAATTGTTGTCATCAAATATAAATTTCCTATCGTAATCACCATGCCTTTCTAAAAATAACAAATTCTAAATCCATACTCTGTTACAGCTCTATAATCTCCATATCTCCATATACATCCATAGAAGTATGGCTCTCCTGATATATTGCACTCTTGTGAAGCTTGTTCTCTTTGATTTTGAAAATCACGCCCATGACTTGAATGGTAATCAACGGCGTCATAGCTACCATTGCCACAATTCCGAATGCATCAGTAATAATATTGCCTCCGGATGCTTCGCAGGCACCCATTGCCAGAGGCAACAGGAAGGTCGCCGTCATGGGGCCGGATGCTACACCACCGGAGTCAAATGCAATCGCTGTAAAAATCTTGGACACAAAGAATGTCAGTATCAACGCAATTGCATATCCAGGAATCAAAAACCACAGAATGGATATTCCGGTTAATACTCGAATCATAGCAAGTCCAACCGACACAGACACACCAATAGATAAGCTCATGCCCATTGCCTTGGCAGAAATCGCACCGGAAGTCATCTCCTCAACCTGCTTGGTCAATACAAACACTGCCGGCTCCGCCAATACGATAAAGTAACCGATTACCATACCGATAGGAACAATAATCCATGAATAGGGAAGTCCTGCAATGGTCTGTCCCAGATAATTACCGGCAGGCATAAATCCAACATTAACACCTGTCAAAAACAACACAAGTCCAATATATGTATATGCCATACCAATTCCAATTTTAATTAAAGTTCTCTTGTTTACTTCTCTTGCAAACAACTGCACAATTCCATAAACAACTATAATGGGCAAAATAGAAATGGCAATCTCCTTAATGTATGTGGGAAACTCTATGGCAAAGGTATTCCACAAATCTACAGTATTATCAATAATTGGAATTGCTTCAGATACCTGCTCCGTAGATTCCGGATTGAATATCATTCCCAAAATTAATACCGCAAGAATCGGTCCAATGGAGCACAATGCTACCAGACCAAAGCTATCGTCCGCAGCATGTCGGTCACTACGAATCGCAGCGATACCGATACCAAAAGACATAATAAAAGGAACTGTCATAGGACCGGTAGTTACACCGCCGGAATCAAATGCAATAGCAAGAAAATCTGCCGGAACAAAAGCTGCAAGAATAAAAATAGCCGTATAAAACAACACCAGCAATCTTGACAACGGAATTCCAAAGAGCATACGCAGGATTGCAATTACCAAAAACATTGCTACACCGATTGCCACTGCCAAAATCAATGTCAGATTGGGAATTGACGGAACCTGTTGCGCCAGAACCTGCAAATCCGGCTCAGATATCGTGATTGCAAATCCCATAATAAAGCTGACCAGAATAACAATAAAAACATTTTTGGATTTGGTCATAATGGAACCCACTCGTTCACCAATAGGTGTCATGGACAATTCCACACCCACATTAAACAGCAACATACCTATAATCAAAAGCACAGCTCCAATCAGAAAGCTGATTAGGATACTGGGTGGTATAGGTGCAATTGTAAAACACAAAAGCAACACAATAATCAATATGGGTAAAACCGCCTTAAGCGTTTCTTCAAATTTTTCTTTAAACTTAGATTTAAAAAACTGCACTATTATCAAACACCTTTCTTTTTTAGTAAATAAAATTGATTTTGAATGATACATTTTAGGGGAGCTAATGAAAAAATGGAAATTACTGTTTAGTATAAGAATACGAGTTGTTTTAATGGTTTTGTGCTTACTGGCAGGATATTGTATCATCAGGCTCTCAATGCCCAGGCAACAATATAATTATAACAGCCAACATAGCTTTCAACAAGGGGAATTTGCAAATGAATATTGTGTCCATGAGCAAATTGCTCTTCCGGCCGGAGTGTATAAAGTATTTGGTACAGAGAGTAGGCAATGGAAAATCTCCAATCTAAGAAATAGTAAAGGAATAACTAATATCTTCTTCTGCACTGATTTGATATGCCTCTTCCACATCACTCCCCCAGCTGTCAATTCCACCAACACCTCTTACTGCTCCATAGATACATAAAACCGTTCTTCGTGCCGGCGGCAATTCTTCATGATGTGTTGCATTTTCTATTTCTGTAGAAGTGTAAGGCAGACAGGAAAATGCAAATTTTTTATCTGTTCTCTCAATTCTCAGTGTCTGCTTCGAAACATCTCTTCTGCAGTTATCCAGACTTGTATGTCTTACAACCTCCACCCATTCAGTATCCATTCGTAAACCGCACTCCTGAGGAACCAAGTAAGGTGTCAGACTCAAATCATCTGTCTCATATACTCCCTTTATGGCACCTGCCTTCCGGTCCGGGTAGGTCTCTCCCGATAAGCCATTGTATCTGTATTTATCAGCCAGTGTAGGCATTATAAACCGCAGACCAAATACCGGTAATTGAGGCAGCCCCTTAGCACCCAGATAATGAACATCCACTCTGATTTTGCCTGTTTCATTTACAGTATAGAGTACTTTTACTGTAGTGGAAGGATTGGTGATTGTTTCATAAGTAAAATCAACTTTTACCTCCTTAGCATACACATCCGAACCGAATTTGTTATTGTCCGGTGCGCAAGGTTTTCCCTGTGATACATTATCCACCGTGACTTCCACATCCCTACAATCAATGAACATGTCTGCTGCCATCCAACTGCCACTCTTAATGTGAAATTTACTTCCTCTGTCATTATCTGTCAAAGCTCTCCAGAAAGTTGGTTTGGGACAACGATACAGCCATTCATATCCATTTTTAACCATTGACTCCAGCCCACCCTGAGCATATGAAAAAATATAGTCAAATCCTTCTCCATGAACACCCAGAGTAAAATCTCCATATGCAACTCTCAAAGGCATTTTATCTGTACATTCCATAGTAATACCTCACTTCCTGCATTGCAGGCTTTTCTCTACGGTCTGCAAATACAAATCCTGGTCTTCCAAAAAGGCAGCGGTACTCATCTTGTGTACTTCAACTGCACAAACATTCCCTTTCTCCCTGATATAAGGTGTCAAATCAAACTCAGATGGTGTAAAGCTATCCTCTGCATATCCTACAAACTGACCATTCAGCCACAGATACATAGCCTGTTCCACACCTTCAAAACAGATGATAATTCGCTTTCCAACAAGCTTCTCGTCCAAATCAAATCTTGTAATGTAAGAGCCCACAGGATTATACTCTGCTTCACTGAACATTCCGGCACCGTCCCCCGCACTATCCAGACTATAAGCACCCCTTCGATATTCTTTTCCCTCCCATGGATACATTGTATTAATATAACGAACCTGGTCGTACCCTGCCAGTTCAATATGTCCGGGAACCATAATCCGGTCAAATCCGGTTGCATCAAAATTCTCCTCATAGAAATTGGATGGTCTACATTTGGCATTCTTACTAAAACAAAATTCCCACTGACCATTTAATGACTGTTCCAGACCGTTATTTCCTGCTTCAAAATCCTCATAATTCAAATAATAATGATGGTCACTATGCGCCTGACACTGATTTACTCTGAATATTTCCGGATTATCCAGCCATTTGATATCTGCGTTCATAATTGCCCTCCTGCCAAAGTGTTCGGTAGCCTTTTCCTTGTATTGATTTCATTATACATCGAACAATATGTAAACGTCCAGTTCACACTCAATCATACTGCCACCACAGCCTGTTTAAATTCCGCTTTAACCTGACAGGATGTGGTGATTATTTTTTCCTTTCCTTGCAAATCTTCCCGGTGGGCTCCATTGCCACCTTTTCTGCATTTGCTTTTTTGTATACATATAATAAACGCTATACACATAATCTATTACCATAATTGTCATTAAGACAATAGAAACAACAGATAACACCATCTTATTCCAAGAAAGGAACCAGTTATAAATCGGTATAAACGCTTTCCCCATAAATAACACAATAAAAGTTGTAAATGCGGCACTTATAGGAATGCATGTATATCGGGTTATATGAAGTGGAAGTTTCGAATAATCCCACCAATAAAAATGACAGGTTTTCTCCACTACTGTACCCAGCACAATTTCGCCAACGGAAATACATACCATTACAAGCAGAAAATATATTATGTATGATAGAATTCTACTGTTTATATTTAGTAGTTTTCCAAAAAAGTACACTTTTTCCGGTGTACCAAATAAAAAATAAATTGCAATTACTGCAAGACCATATCCAATTAAAAACGGAAATATCATGTTTCGATTATCCATATAACCTTTTGTAACAGATAGCCATAAGTTTTCTACCACAAATCCCAAAAAGGATATTAGCGCAATTATCATAAATAGAGCCATAATATTTACTGTTTTCATCTACTTCTTTACTCTTTCTTATATAATAACTGGAATTAATAACAAACATACCATAGACAAAACATTGGGAATGGTTAATATTTGCCTAATCTGTTTGATTGTAAAAAGAGAAAATCAACCTTTCTTCAACCAATCCTCAATTCCAGTTGAAAAAAGAAAAACCTCCGGCATAAACCGAAGGTTACATCTTCCTTCCATTATGCTTTATTAGAGAACAAGGAATGTGCAACTACCTGGTGACAATTCTATCGTTCCGCTTTTTTCTTTTTGTGGAATCAATGAAGGTAAATCTGCAACATTGGAAATTGTCAGCTCCTTGCCATTAAGCTTTATAACAGAAGAACGTATATTATCAGCACTCAATGTATATCTTTCGGATTCCACAGGTAATTCCACAGTAGTTGTTTCCGTTAAGGAGTTATTGATAATCAAATATACAACGCCCGATTTCTGATCTTTGCGGGAATGGCAATACATATGCGCACCCTCAACATCCGGATTACCGCAGTCATATACAGTAGTTCCCATCAATTGATTCCATAACAACACCGCAAAATAATTGGGACGTGGCTCAAAAGTACCATGCTTCATAAATCCGTAATCGGAGGATGCCAGTGTATTATGGAAAATGACACCATCGGTAATGGTAGCAAAGCTACCCAATTCATTCAGTGTACGCAGTACATCCAAATAGGTGGAAGCCCATGTATCTCCACCGCCGCCTGCATCGCCGGATTCTGTTACCCACATTTGGCCACCGGGAACATATTTATCCCTGAGGGAAGCATATATTTTTGCATTTCCAGCAGCAATTGACAGATATGCATCGGTGTGTGCTTCGTCACCGGACCAATGACCGCTTGGCATTATAGAAGCAAGTCGTTCGGAAATACCGTTATAATAATGATAACTGAATACATCAAGAGGAACTGTACTGCCATTCATAAGGTCATCTGTAGTACAGGTTTGCATCATACTGCCAATACCGGCGCCAATGTTGCCGCCATCTATTTTCCCCAAAGCGGCATCACCAAGCGAACATGGACCAACAATAAGGCAATTGGGATAGTTTTCACGCACCCAACCGTTGAAAATATCCTGATCCCTTGCAAAATCTGCGGATGTATATCCGGCAGGAGCACCGGACATCTCAAGCATATTCGGCTCATTCATAAATTCAGCTGCGTCAATATCAACGCCATATTTGTGACTGAAATCAAAGATTTTTTTAGCCTGTGTCAAATCCAGTGGTCCACCATTTGGATGGTCACCTGCGCAGTTGCTGATGGAAATAAGCAGCTTGCCTCCGACTTCTTTTACAAAGTCCAGAACACCAATCCACTGTTCCTTTGTGAGGACACTGGCATAACCTTCCGGTGCCTTACCATTGGTAGTGCCATCCAAATCATAGTAGGTCTTGGTCGCCCAGGAGCCGGACACACGAATCCATGCAGGACCAAGCTTCTTTGTCAATTCTCTCAGACGTTCATTATACAGGTCAATTGGCGGGAAATATTGCATCAGGTCAGTCATAGAGGTGAAATCAACAAATTCACCGGACACCTTGAATTCTTCTGTTCCGGCCACCTGTTCCGGAGTATAAGCCTTCCAGAAGGTTCCTCCCGTAACTTCTGTCATTTCCACATTGTAAGACATCAATCTCTCGTCTATACTGCGGACTTCCTTTAGCAAATCAGGGGCAAGCTTAATTAATTTACTCATAATGTTAGATGTTCTCCTTCCTTTTATTTACATCCTCACGAATTAATCGGTACACAGTAGCAAATAGTGGAACACTAAGCAACATTCCGGGAATGCCCATGACACCACCTCCAACTGTCACGGCTACCAACACCCAGATGCCCGGTAAACCCATTGACGAGCCTACTACGCGCGGGTAAATGATATTACCTTCCAACTGTTGTAACACTACTATATAAATCAGGAAAATAACAGCCTGAACCGGAGATACTGTCATAATCATAAACGCACCAACTCCGGCACCTATATAAGCACCGGCAACGGGAATGAGTGCTGTAAAACCAATCAATGTACCAATCATTGAAGCGTAAGGCAAACCTAAAATTAACATTCCCACAGTACACAATGTGCCGAGAATTACAGCTTCTGTACATTGTCCGACTAAATATTTGTGAAAACAGTCATTTACGATAGAAAGAATGTATTTTATCTTAGTATAATACTTATCTTTCATATAGCATTTCATAACACGTTCAAACTGATTCCCCAGTTTTTCCTTTCCGCTCAACAGATAAATAGCAAAAATTACACTCAAAACTGCTGTAACCACTCCTGAAAATACAGAAGATATCACGTTGATGGCGGTGTACATTACATTTCCCACACCTGTGGTAAGAACACTGATAATTTTCTCTATTTCTGATTTTAAATCAACCTCACCTAATGCCTCTGCAAGATTCTGTGGAATAATATTTATATTTTCAAAATTGCTACTTAATTTATTTATTGTGTCAGGTAGCTTTACTATCAGCAATTGTATACAAGAGATAAATTCCGGTACAACAATATTTATTAATAAAACCACTACTGCTATTAATGTCACAAAAGCTGCCACCATACAAACCGGTCTGCGACTCTTGGAAAGTGCAGATTTCTTAGTTTTGGGAAAATAATGTCTTTCATAAAAGCTCATCAATATGTTGATTATATAAGCAATGACACATCCTATCAGTAAAGGCATGGCTGCTCCCAATAGCAAGCCGGCCAATTTTGTCACAGCAGGCCAGTAATGGATACCCAAAAACAAGATAAATACAGTAGCCCCCACCTTAAAACACGTTTTCCAATCAAGCTTCATTTTTCTGCTCCTCATCATTTACATTCTCCGATTTTTTTTCGGACCGGGCATGTTTTTCTTTTTGGGTAAGGAATATGGTAACAATATCAAATATCGCTTCGACAATTAAGCTTACACCTGTGAACGTCCAAAGAACAGCCGTTGATGTAAATGGACTTTTCAATATAACAATCGCACAAATAATAGATAATAAAGCACTAATGGCAGGCAGGACCCACTTTTCTTTCTTCAAACGAAAAACATCTACAGTCCATTGAATTTTACAAAAACCGGCCATAAGGGTAACAATACCATATACAATGGTCAAAATTGGAAATGTCATAATAAACCATTGATATTTGAATATGCAAAATCCACCGACCGTTACACCAATAAGACCTTTCGCCAGTGTTTGACTCCTTGCAGCCTCTAATGCATCGGTACGGAAGTATCTGATAATATTTAATAAACCAATAACAAGCATCACAATACCTGTAGTAACAAAAATACCTGCAGTAAACGAAATCGGATTAATAAGCAGCAAAATACCAATCAACGCTTCAAACACACATACAATAATACCATTTAAGTTCTTTGTTAATAACTTCATACGCAATCCTCCTCGCTTTATAAATTATTATGTTAATTTACACTACTACCTTTTCTCTTATAGCATCTTCGCTGAACTCTTTTATATAACCGATTAATTCCCCGGAAACATTTACCACCACTTCTGTAGCACTATTACATTCACCCACAATCTGTCGTAATTCTTCCATGTTCTCTGTTGTAACCTCTGCACTTTCTGCATTCTGCCGGGCAATCGTTGATAAAGAACCAATGCCCGTTTCGATAACATCTTTATGGTCATTTAAGTCCTCTACCTCTCCGGTAATATCCTGAATAGACTTGCTCACTCTGCCAATTTCATCATTCAGTGAACCAAAGATAGCTTCCGTATCCTGAATTTTCTCATTTTGCTTTAAGAATGCTTCTGATACTTCTTTTGTGATTTCCACACTTATGGCAGAATTATCAAGAAGCGCTTCAACAACCTTTTCAATTTGCTCGGTAGATTCTCTTGATTGATCTGCCAATATACGAATTTCTTCTGCAACAACTGCAAATCCTTTTCCGTGCTCGCCGGCTCTTGCAGCTTCAATACTTGCATTTAAAGCAAGAAGATTGGTCTGACTGGAAATACCTGCAATAATCTCTGTTGCAGTACGAATTTTCTGTGCCGACTGATTGGTCAATTCTGTCTGCTGTCTGACATTTTCAATCGACTCACTACTCTTGCAGCTGATAGTCACAAGCTCATGCAAAATCTTCTCTACCGCCTCATCATAGGTCTTCATTAAGTCAGCACTTTCCGCCAGAATCTTCACATTTTCTGTGATTTTTTCAATCGCATTGCTGATAGCGTCAATTTTTTCTTTCATGTCCACAGCCTGTTCTGCCTGTAGCATTGTATTAGATGCGATTGCATCTACTTCCGTTCCTGCCTGCTCCACAGCATTTTCCATACTGTTAAATATGTTTGTGAAACTTTCTGATACCTCGCTCAACTCAGAAGATGCCGTTCGAATTCCCCCTATTACCTTACTGATTGACGAAAAGGTATCCTGCATGTAACGGGCTATTTCACCAATCTCATCATTCCTCTCAGCCAATTTATTAGCCCCCATATCAAGAGAGTCATCCGTCATATTTTTAAGCCCACCGAACAGTTGAAAAAATTTTCCCACAACAAACCTTACTATAAGAAAAATACTGACCAATACAAGCAAAAGAACTCCTACAACGGCTATCGTTGCCACAAATGTACTTATAATCCCCTTTTCCAACAACTTCAAAATAAATATCTGCCATAAGACAATAGAAATAAAACCTATAGCCATACCTATAATCAATTTGCGAAACAGCGATTTTTTCTTAGTAGTGTCCATCTTCTCTTCCTCCCTTTATGATTTGCATTTTTTCATTACCGGCTCCAAAATCTACCCAACCTCTTTAGGAAGCATTACACTAAAAGTAATAATTCCATTATTGCATTCCACAGAAACGTCGCCCTCATGAAGCTTTGCTACTCGTTTTACAATTGCCAGGCCTATTCCGTTACCCTCTGTGGAATGAGATTCATCTACCTGATAAAACTTATTAAATATCTTTTGGCGACTTTCTTCAGGTATTTCCTCTCCTGAATTTGAGACAGCGATTCGATATTTTTCGCCGATTTCGGTAATTTTTATTACTATCAAACCATACTCCGGTGAGAATTTTACTGCATTATCAATCAGATTAATCCATACCTGTTTTAACAATTCTTCATTCGCTTTTATATTATGTTCATCAAACTCCAAACTAAATTCAATATTTTTCTTTGTCCATCTGTTCTCTAGCAATAACACAC
>CAYOGM010000009.1:0-30127 GCA_964403595.1 uncultured Acetatifactor sp.
GGAAAGAGATATGTTTAAAGTCACCAGCAAAGAAGGTGAACGCACCTATTATTGAAGAATGTACTGGAGTGGCCAATTACAAAGCAAAAAAAGACCAGCGAGATACTCTTTATGAAAAAGTAACAGAGAACAATTATGCGGATATGCTGGAAAGAGTTAAGCGGTTGCCGGAGGATGATTCTGTAGTAGGTAGCAGCAATTTTGCAAGATTTATGGAATGCTTTGGTAGCGAGAATGTCTCCTGGATTGATGAGATAAATGAGATGCTGGAAGGATAAAAACTGACAGAATTTATTAAATAGCCATGAAACTAATTGAAAATCTAGCGTGTATATGCTACAATTGGATGAATTAATGGTTTCTTGCAGATGAAGATACAGGAGGTTTTGGGATATGGAACAGTACAAGAAAGAGTTCATAGAGTTTATGGTGGATTGCCAGGTACTTAAATTTGGCGAGTTTACATTGAAGAGCGGACGTAAGTCTCCTTTCTTTATGAATGCAGGTGCTTATGTGACCGGCAGTCAGCTTATGGGACTTGGCGAGTATTATGCCAAAGCGATTCATGATACTTATGGAGATGATTTTGATGTATTGTTCGGACCGGCTTATAAGGGTATTCCTATTAGTGTGGTAACCGCTATTGCATATAGTAAATTGTATGGTAAAGAGGTGCGCTACTGTTCTGACCGTAAAGAGGAAAAGGATCATGGTGCAGATAAGGGAAGCTTCCTCGGAAGCACCTTGAAGGATGGCGACAGAGTCATTATGATTGAGGACGTAACCACCTCCGGCAAATCCATGGAGGAGACTGTTCCCAAGGTAAGAGGAGCGGCTAATGTAGAAATTGTTGGTCTGATGGTTTCCCTGAACCGTATGGAGAAGGGACTTGGCGGTGAAAAGAGCGCGCTGGAAGAGATTAAGGAAAAGTATGGATTTGATGCAAATGCCATTGTATCCATGAGCGATGTAATTGAGCATTTGTATAATAAGCCTTATAATGGACAGGTTTATATTGATGATACCCTGAAAGCATCCATTGACGAGTACTATAAGACTTATGGTGCATAACAGGGTCGTATGCCGGAAATAGGGCTGGGCAGTACACAAATAGAATCGGAGGATATGGTATGGAAGAAAAGGTTTATAAGACCATGAGAGGAACCGGTGCGTGGAACATTGTTATCGGAATTGTTGTGATGGTAATTGGTGTTGCTGCCGGTGTGATGCTGATTGTGGGCGGAGCTAAGCTTCTGGCAGACAAGCGCAAGATTTTGTTTTAATTGGAGTACAAAAGGGGCATTCTGCGGTGTGAGCGCCGGGAGTGCCCTTATTTATGAAAAAATCAGTGGCGTTTTGGTTGTATATGTGAGTAGTGAAGGTGAGTAAATTATTATGAAACGGAAACATTTCATTTATACCAATAAGAAGCATTCGGAGCGGGCTATCATGTCTACAATTCTGGGTGTTATCAGCAATGCTTCCATTGGAATTGTAATATATCTGACATATTTGAAGGATGGTGCGGCTCCTATAAGCTATGGCTTGACAGGGCTTCTGGCAACGCTTTTTTCATTGGTAGGTCTGATTCTTGGTGTTCTTACAGCACAGGAAAAGGATATGTTTCAACTGTTTCCGGTGCTGGGAATATTGTTAAATCTGGTTGCACTGGGAATAATGATGTTTATCGTACAACTGGGATTTTAGGAGGAGTAGCCCATGGAGGAGAATATTCAAAATAGAGAAGATAATGAAAGAAACTCCGTTTTGCTGGAGCGTTATGCTCTGGTGATGGAGAGGATATATGAGATTCCCAAGGAGCGGGGATGTAATGTGGCTTTTGCGGATTATTTTGCAAAGGTGGCGGATTTTGTAATTTTATTGGAGGACACCGGGAGCTTTCTGTCAGCCGGCGGGCAGGAGAGTGCTTCTTTAGAGGAATTAAAGGAGCGCAATCACGCTTTGTATGAAGATGTTTTGCCTGAAAAATATGAAATGAGCTATGCAAACCCTGCTTATGCAGCGGAGAAGCTGGGTGATGAGTTTGGCCGGATGCTTAGTTTTTTGTATTGCGAGATGCGTAGTCTGATTCCTTTTGTGTATGAGGAGAATCTGGAAGAAATTGTCATTCGCCTGGAGCTTTTGGTGGAGGTGTATGGTGCCTTTGCCTGTGCATGGCAGGAGTGTCTGGAGTATCGTGAGAAGGGCGTGGAGCTTCGAGAACTTCCCAAGGCTGAGGATGTGCGCCAGATTTTATATTGGTTTGTGAGTGACTATGCGGAGACTGCAACGGAGGCACATCTACAGGAGATGCTTGTACCGGAGAATAATTTTGCGGTGAATTTAATCAAAACAGCAGATTTGTCCGACGAAAGATATCTTTTTGACTATGGTGAGTATATCAGTGAAAATGAGTTGGAGACAGCACGCTTTTTGGCGAGTCTGCCTGAGGAGACTATCCGAACTATGGCAGATACCTACACAGAAGGGTATCGTATTGGGTTTGAGGTGACGAATAAAGACCTTTCCAAGAAAAAGACAGTGGAAATCCGTTACCGTTTAGGTTTTGAGCGCATGATGCGTGTGGCGGTGGAGAATTTCGAGAAAATGGGGCTTCGGGCGGTGTGCTATCGTGCGGCCACCAGTATTCTTTACAATCCTTCTATTTATAAGATTGGTTATTGCGGTGGTGATGTGAATCGTCAGTATGATTTTGACCATAAGGATGACAAGGCTCTTTTTTGGGATAAAATATACGCCAACCACAAGCTTGAGGTGACCCGCACGGCCTTTGAGAAGTTTTCTGAGGAAGCGGCTGTGTATGCCGGCCCTGCAGTGGTGGAGACTTTTGGAGAGGCGGATTTTGCACCGGAAAATAAGGCGGCTGCATATCATATGAGCGAGGAGCAGAATAAGCTTTTGGTGGAGCATCGTTCTTTGATGGGAGAGCTTCAGAGAAAGTATATTCGTGAGGAGGAGCGAAGTTTTACTATTATTGCGTTCCCTGTGCCGGAGATTCAGGAGTCCTTTGGTCCCGAACTTTTGGAGAAGCTGGGCATGAAGGATACCAGAGAATGTTATCATGCGTTCTTTCATGAGGTCATTCGTATCAATACTTTGGACTATACTTTGTACCGTGACATTCAGCAATGTATTATTGATGTGCTGGATACGGCGGATTATTGTGAAATTAAGGGCATGAATGGCAACCGCACGGATTTGAAGGTGAATCTGTGGAAGCTTTCCGACCCTTCCAAGGAGACCATTTTTGAGAATTGTGTGGCTGATGTCAATATTCCGGTGGGTGAGGTGTTTACATCTCCTATGCTGGCTGGAACGGAAGGCGTTTTGCATGTAAGCCGTGTGTATTTGAATGGTTTGGAATACAAGAATCTGGAGCTTCGGTTTGAAGAGGGGAAGATTGCAAGCTACAACTGCTCCAATTTTGCAACAGAGGAAGAGAATCTGAATTTTGTGCAGGAAAATGTGCTGTTCCGTCATAAGACATTGCCCATGGGTGAGTTTGCCATCGGCACCAACACGGTGGCTTATGTGGTGGCAGAGAAATATGGAGTTCACGATAAGTTCCCGATTTTGATAGCAGAGAAGACCGGTCCCCATTTTGCGGTGGGAGATACCTGTTATTCCCATGCGGAGGATGTGAAGGTATACAATCCTGATGGCAAGGAAATCGTGGCCCGTGATAATGAGATTTCCATGCTTCGCGACAAGGCCCCCGGCAAGGCATATTTTAATTGCCATACCGACGTGACCATCCCCTATGATGAGCTGGGTGAACTGGCAGCGGTGCGTAAGGATGGAAGCCGTGTGACGATTATTGAGAACGGAAGATTTGTCTTGCCCGGGACGGAGAGGCTGAACGAGGCGTTTGAAGAGTAGGGGGTACTTGACACATTTTTGGATAGAGGCATGGAATTTTCCGAAATTTCAAGATAAGCCTTGCATACCACATTTATTTTTAGTAAACTAGAGGCGGTGGCGGTAAAACGTCGCAGAGATAATATTAAGAACAGATTACAAGGAGGACATCATGGCAGAATCAGCAGTAAAACCTATGGTAGGTATTGTTATGGGTAGTGATTCCGACATGCCTGTTATGGCAAAGGCGGCAGATATTTTGGAGGAGCTGGGCATTCCCTATGAGATGACCATTATCAGCGCCCACAGAGAGCCGGACGTATTTTTTGAGTATGCGAAGGGCGCAGAGGCGAAGGGCTTCAAGGTAATTATCGCAGGTGCAGGTATGGCAGCACATCTGCCCGGCATGTGTGCAGCGATTTTCCCTATGCCTGTAATCGGTATTCCCATGCATACAACATCTTTGGGTGGCCGTGATTCCCTTTATTCTATCGTACAGATGCCTTCCGGTATTCCTGTGGCTACTGTTGCTATCAATGGCGGTGCTAACGCAGGACTTTTGGCAGCAAAGATTCTGGCAACCTCTGATGCAGAGCTTTTGCAGAAGCTTAAGGACTACAGTGCAGGTTTGAAGGACCAGGTTGTGGCGAAGGATGCGAAGTTGCAGGAGATTGGCTACAAGGCATATGTAGAATCTAAGAGATAAATTCCCAAAAGAACTTTATCTTTAAGAACTTTATCTTTGGAAAAAGTAAGAGGTAAATTTTCAGAAGGAATTTTACACAAGGAAATTTATCTCCGGAAGAGCTAAAAAATTTATCCGGGTGCGGTGACGCATTTTGGAGCGAATAAATAACATACGAGGAGAAAACAAATGGATTACAAGAAAGCTGGAGTTGATATTGAAGCCGGTTATAAGTCAGTTGAACTGATGAAGGAGCATGTAAAAGGTACTATGAGACCTGAGGTACTGGGTGGTCTTGGTGGATTTTCTGGTGCATTTTCCATGGCTGTTATTAAGGATATGGAGGAGCCTGTACTGTTGTCCGGCACAGACGGATGTGGTACCAAGGTAAAGCTTGCTATTATCATGGACAAGCACGATACCATCGGTATCGATGCAGTAGCAATGTGTGTAAATGATGTTGCATGTGCGGGCGGTGAGCCGCTGTTCTTCCTTGACTACATTGCGTGTGGCAAGAATGTTCCTGAGAAGATTGCAACCATCGTAAGCGGTGTGGCAGAGGGCTGTAAGCAGTCCGGTTGTGCTTTGATTGGTGGTGAGACCGCAGAGCATCCCGGTATGATGCCCGAGGAAGATTATGATTTGGCTGGTTTTGCAGTTGGTGTTATCGACAAGAAGGATATTATTACCGGAGCTGAGATTAAGGCTGGCGATACCTTGATTGGTATTGCTTCCTCCGGTGTACATAGTAATGGTTTCTCTCTGGTGAGAAAGGTATTTGAGAAGGAGTTGACCAAGGAAGGACTGAGCACTCATTATGATGAGCTGGGCACTACTTTGGGCGAGGCACTTCTGGCTCCCACCAGAATTTATGTAAAGGCTTTGAAGGCTGTTAAGGATGCAGGTGTGAGAATCCATGGTTGCAGCCACATTACCGGTGGTGGTTTCCAGGAGAATATTCCCAGAATGCTTCCCGACAATATCAACGCTGTAGTGAAGAAGGACAGCTATGAGATTCCTGCTATTTTCAAGCTTCTTCAGAAGAAGGGTGATATTGCAGAGGATATGATGTACAACACCTACAATATGGGTCTTGGTATGGTTGTGGCAGTTGATCCCGCAGATGTAGATGCTACCATGGCAGCTATCAAGGCAGCAGGCGACACTGCATATGTGGTTGGTCACTGTGAGGCAGGCGAGAAGGGAGTTACTTTATGTTAAAAGTAGCTGTTCTGGTATCCGGAGGCGGTACAAATTTGCAGGCAATTATGGATGCCGTTGATAATGGTATCATTACCAATACGGAGATTAAAGTAGTTATTAGCAACAATGCCGGTGCATATGCGCTGGAGCGCGCTAAAAACAAGGGAATTGATGCAGTGTGCGTATCTCCCAAGGATTATGAGAATCGTGAGATTTTCAATGACGCACTTCTTGCAAAAATTGACGAATATCAGGTGGATTTGATTGTTCTTGCAGGATTTCTTGTCAAAATTCCTGAAAAGCTTGTAGAGAAGTATGAGAGAAGAATCATCAACATTCATCCTTCTTTGATTCCTTCCTTCTGTGGTGTAGGTTACTATGGATTGAAGGTACATGAGGCTGCACTGGAACGTGGAGTAAAGGTGACAGGTGCTACCGTCCACTATGTGGATGCGGGTATGGACACTGGTCCTATTATTCTCCAGAAGGCAGTGTATGTGGAGGATGGAGATACTCCTGAGGTCCTGCAGAGACGAGTAATGGAACAGGCTGAGTGGCAGATTTTGCCCCAGGCCATTAATATGATTGCAAATTCATAAAAGACAAAATACAAAAAGGAAATGCTTACTACGTGGGCATTTCCTTTTTTGTGCACAATTGATGACAAAAGAAAACTCGCAGAGCGTGTTTTCTTTTGTTTAGGCGAGAATAGCAGGCAGAGCTCTCCAACGGAAAGATGGGAAAGCAAGAAAAGTTGGGTTGGCGCAGGCGGTGAACTCCAACGGAATAAGGAAAATGGAAGAAAAGTTGGAGCGCTGCAGGCAGAGCTCTCCAACGGAAAGATGGGAAAGCAAGAAAAGTTGGGTTGGCGCAGGCGGTGAACTCCAACGGAATAAGGAAAATGGAAGAAAAATTGGAGTGCTGCAAGTCGGCACGCCCAACAGAGTAAGTAAAATGCATAAAAAGTTGGAGTATTGCAAATCAGAGAATTGCAGGTCGGAACGACAGAGATGGAAGAGCAGGCAAAGTACGACCTAAGCGAGCAAAAGGTTTCCGGGAAGAATCGCTACAGGCCTACGATTTTCTCTAACTCCTTAATAAAATACATAATCTGTTCTGTAGTGATTCCTGAATAGTTAATAATCAATGTGGAATCATAATCAGGATTGTATTGTTCACAGTATTCCGAGAGGCAGGAGACCAGGATTTTGCGACTGCGCAGGTAGGCAATCAGCTCAGAATCCGAAAGGGCAGTCTGTACCTTCAAAAGGAAGTGAGTTCCGGCGGCATCTTCGATGATTGTGGTCCGGTGGCAAAGGGAGGAGCTTTGGATGGCTCCAACAATATCATTGTGCTGTTTGATATAGAATCGTTTCATGCGGTTGATGTGGCGCTCCAAATAATTGCCCTCGATGAAACGGGCCAGAGTGAACTGGTCGAAACTTGACACGGAGCAGGAGTAAAAATTCATGGTGGAGATGTATTTCTCCATCAGTGCTTCGGGAAGTACCATGAAGCTGATACGGACAGCGGGGGCAATGGATTTGGAAAAGGTATTCATGTAAATGACTTTGCCACGTACATCAATGGTATAAAGTGGCTGTACGGGCATGCCATGGTAGCGGTATTCGCTGTCGTAATCGTCCTCAATTATGTAGCGGCCCTTTTCGGCATTTACCCATGAAAGAAGCTCCAAACGTCTGGTAATGGGGGTCACAAAGCCTAGGGGAAAGTGATGTGCTGGAGAAAGATGGGCTACATTACACTTGGAGTCCTCCAAAAGATCCATTCGGATGCCGTCTTTGTCTAATGGAATAGCAGTGTATTGTACCTCATTGCTCTGATAGATGGCGCGTATTTGATTGTATCCGGGGTCTTCTACGGCGAAGGAAGTGTCTCGGCCAAGGAGCTGAATCAGTCGGTTGTAGAGATATTCCGTGCCTGCGCCGATAATAATCTGATCAGGAGACACCTCCATGCCACGAAAATCCAGCAAATATTTGGCGATAGCGATACGAAGCTCCAGAAGTCCGTTAAAAGGAACGGTATCTAAAAGCTTCACAGTGTCGTAGGAGAGCGTTTCACGCATCATGCGATACCAGGTAGAAGCGGGGAACATTTCCATATTGTTTTTATTGGCCTTTAAGTCAACCAGATAGCTTTCATCATGGTATTTGGAGACATAGGGCTCATTTTTGACTGAGCGTGTGCGGTAATCGTAGAGCATGCTGACAAAATAGCCCTTTTTTTCTACGGAATAAATATATCCTTCTAATAACAACTGGGAATAGGCATTTTCAATGGTCTTTACACTGAGGCCCAGATGGGCGGACAAAGCACGCTTGGAGGGGAGTGGGGAGTCCGGCGAGAGCGTCTTGTCGGTAATGGCTAGTTTGATTTTTTCGTACAATTGAATATACAGAGCTTTATTGGAGTCCGGTTCTAAATTAATGGTAATCAAAGCATCTGACCTCCTAAAATTTTTATAAATTGAGTATTTAAAAGATATCAGAGTATATTATAATAGATTTAGACAGAAAAAACAACACAGCGCCTTCGGGCAGTAAGGAGGAAATTATGGGTGTATATGTAGTAACCGGTGGTTCCAGCGGAATTGGTGCTGCGGCAGTAGCAACCTTGAAGCAGGATGGACATGAAGTAATTAATGTAGATTTGAAAAATGGTGATATTTGTGCAAACCTTGCCACACAGGAGGGCAGAGAAGAGGCAATTCGTGAGATTTATGAGAGATGTCCGGATGGTCTGGATGGCATTATTTGTAATGCAGGTGTTTCCGGAAACTGTGGTAATTTGGAGCTGGTAGTTTCTCTGAATTATTTTGGAACAGTCAAGCTTGCCCGCGGTGTGTATGATTTGCTTAAGAAAAAGGGTGGCAGTGTGGTTGTAACTGTTTCCAACACGATTTCTCAGGGAACCGGCAGAATGGATATTGTGGATATTCTGAATAATGTGGGTGATGAGCAGAGAGTGCGTAATATTGTGAAGAATCTGGACGCTTCCAATCAGACTATTGGTCAGGCTATTTATATGGCTACCAAATATGCATTGGCAAGATGGGTGAGACGTGTATCCGCATCCTGGGCGGCAAACGGTGTCCGTGTGAATGCGGTTGCTCCCGGTAATGTTCGCACAGCCATGACAGACAGCTTAAGTGATGCTGCCAAATTTGCGGTAAGTGCACTTCCGATTCCTGTGCGCTACGGTTCGGACGCATTGATGGACCCTGAAGAGATTGCGGAGTCCATGAAGTTCCTTTTGTCTAAGTCTGCAAGAGGTATCAATGGAATTATTCTGTTTACCGATGGCGGTACTGATGCACTGCTGAATTCTGAAAAAGTATACTAGGAGGGTGAGAATATGAGAGCGATTGAGAAATATATTGATGCATTACAGAAATGTGACAACCGTGCACTTGCAGAGATTTTTGCACCGGATGGAACGCTCCGTGACTACTGTCCCAACAGTGCAGGCCGTCAGGAGCATCATGTATATGGCAGAGAGGCCATTGACATGTTTTTTAAGAATAAATTTACTTTCCGTCAGTATCTGATTAGCGATGCGGAGATTGTAAATGACAATCAAGCGGAGTTTGTAGCTTGTATCGGAGGCTATTATGTAATGGCTATTGCCACGGTACGCAGAGTGGATGAAAACGGCTTAATTAGTCGCCTTACAGTTCGTCCTAAATAAAATGAAACAACTTTCATGTAACAACTTTCGCAAGCAAAGGCGCAAATCCTTTAATTGGATTTGCGCCTTCGCTTGATTTCTTTGTCTTTTTTTATTATAATGTGAATAAGTATGTAAAAAAATGCAAAAAGGAGAACTTTTCATGAAAGTTTTAATTGTAGGCAGCGGCGGACGTGAGCACGCAATTGCAACCTGCGTTGCAAAAAGTGCGAAGGTTGAGAAGATTTACTGTGCACCCGGCAATGCAGGTATCGGAATGATTGCAGAGTGCGTGGCAATTGGTGCTATGGAATTTGACAAGCTGGTGGCATTTGCCAAGGAGAAGGCCATTGATTTGGTTATTGTAGGCATGGATGATCCTCTGGTGGGCGGTCTGGTAGACTGCATGGAGGAGGCAGGTATCCGCACCTTCGGACCTCGTAAGAATGCAGCGATTCTGGAGGGAAGTAAGGCATTTTCCAAGGATTTGATGTTAAAATACAACATCCCTACCGCGGCTTACAAGAATTTTGATAATGCAGATGAGGCCCGCGCTTATTTGAAGGATGAGGCGAATTTCCCCATTGTGCTCAAGGCAGATGGTCTTGCATTGGGTAAGGGTGTGCTTATCTGTAATACTTTGGATGAGGCTCTTGCAGGCGTGGATGAGATTATGTGCGACAAGAAGTTTGGTGATGCCGGTAATCGCATGGTAATCGAAGAGTTTATGACCGGACGTGAGGTTAGTGTACTTTCCTTTGTGGACGGCAAGACCATTCGTATCATGACCTCTGCTCAGGATCATAAGCGTGCCAAGGATGGTGACCAGGGGCTGAATACCGGTGGTATGGGAACTTTTTCTCCCAGCCCTTTCTATACGGCAGAAGTAGATGAATTTTGTCAGAAATATATTTATCAGGCTACGGTAGATGCTATGGCTGCAGAGGGAAGACCTTTTAAGGGTGTTATTTTCTTTGGATTGATGTTGACTCCTAACGGTCCCCGTGTGCTTGAATATAATGCGAGATTTGGTGATCCCGAGGCGCAGGTGGTTCTGCCCCGCATGAAGAATGATATTATCGAGGTGATGGAGGCTTGTGTGGATGGTACTCTGGACCAGATAGATTTGCAGTTTGAGGACAATGCGGCAGTATGCGTGGTACTTGCAAGTGACGGTTATCCTGTAGCATATGAAAAGGGATTTGTAATTGAAGGCTTGGATAAGTTTGATGCTGCTGAGGGCTATTATTGCTTCCATGCAGGCACTAAGCAGACGGACAAGGGTATTGTGACCAATGGTGGACGAGTGCTGGGTGTTACTGCAAAGGGCGGCAATCTCAAAGAGGCTCGTGCAAATGCCTATGCCGCAACAGAATGGATATCTTTTGACAATAAATATATGCGTAATGATATCGGCAAAGCCATTGACGAGGCATAAGAGGTTAAGGCCGGAGTAAGGAGTGTAAGCCTATGGATAATCTGAGTCTGTTGGATGCCTATCATATCCCTCGAATGTGTACGGAATGTGAGGGTGTTATGGTGTTCAAGGGGGTAGGAGAATATCATTGCGAAAAGTGCGGTAGTGTGGCTTATGATGATTACGGCAAAGTCAGACTGTATCTGGAGCAGAATCCGGGCGCAAATGCAATGACGGTAGAAGCGGAAACAGGAGTAGCTCAAAAAACGATTCGCTTGATGTTAAAGGAATCCAGATTGCAGGTTGCGGAGGGATCAGCATCGTTTTTGTTGTGTGAAAATTGCAGGAAGTCCATTCGCAGCGGAAGATTTTGTCCGGAATGCGAAGTAATATATCATCGCAATCTGGAAGAGCAACAGCGAAAGATTAACAGTCTGCGCGGGTATGGAATGGACATGGGCAACAGTGATTCAGGACACAGACGTTTTATGCGCGAAAATGATAGATAGGCAATATGGAAAGGATGGACTAATGAAAAAGAGTATTGGGTTACAGATTAAATGGAAGACATTGATGGGGGCACTTTTGTTACTTGCAGCTCTGACTGTGGGATTGAATGTAAATTCATTTGTCAGTCAGGCAGACAGTGCAGGTAAGATTACAGCTTCCAGTGCAAAAATCCGTAAAGAGCCCAGCACCACCAGTGAGACGGTGGGGAGTGCGGTGCAGGATGCAAAGGTGAGTGTCACCGGCCAGATTACCGGAAGTGATGGTTATACATGGTACAAGGTTGTAGTAGACGGTGGAACCGTGGGTTATATCCGCTCTGATTTGATGGAGATTACTGATGGAAGCACCCCTGCTTCTGTGGTAGCGCCTACAACCACAACCTCCACACCGACCACCTCCACTCCTGATGAGCAGCTTGCGGAGGTGGCAGAGGTTGAGCCTGTAAGTGCCAGTGTAAAGGGAAGTTCACCTGTTCGTGTGAGACAGAATGCATCCACTACAAGCCGTATTGTGACCAATGCGGAGGGTGGAATGGCATTGACTGTAATCGGACAGGCAACCGGTACGGATAACAAAGACTGGTATCTGGTACAATTTATTGCAAATGGTTCAGAGGTAAATGGTTTTATCCGCGCAGACTATGTGAATGTAAGCGGTGAGCTGGTTCCCGCAGGCAGCGCGGTAGAGGAACCTGTTGAGGAGCAAACTGAGGAGACAGAGGAACCCAAGGAGACTGTTAAGGCATGGGAAACCTATTATACGGAAGAAGACAGTAAATGGCATCTGGTAGATAATACTACTAATAATTCTTATGATATTGCTCAGATTTTTTCTTCTGTAGAGGCAAATACCAAGACCTTACAGGATACTTTGAAAGAAAATAAGACCCAGCAGGTTATCATTGTTGTTATGGTAATTCTGATAGTTGTGCTTGCAACGGCTGTGAGTCTTTTGTTCTTTAAAATGAAGGATTTGGCAGATGCGGCATATTATAATGAGGTGGAACAGGAAACTATGCGCAGAAGAACTGCGGACAGACCTGTTTCCAAGGGACAAGGTGGTTCGAAAACCATGCAGACGGTAGGTGCTGAGGGCGGCAAACGTCCTGCAGGCCAGCGTCCGGCAGGAGCACAGGGAGGTCAGCGTCCTGCAGGAAGTCAGGGCGGCAGACCTGCAGGCCAGCGTCCGGCAGGGGCACAGGGAGGTCAGCGTCCGACAGGAAGTCAGGGCGGCAGACCCGCAGGCCAGCGTCCGGCAGGAGCACAGGGAGGCCAGCGTCCTGCAGGTAGCCAGGGAAGCAGACCCGCAGGCCAGCGTCCGGCAGGGGCACAGGGAGGCCAGCGTCCGGCAGGAAGTCAGGGAAGCAGACCCACAGGCCAGCGCCCGGCAGGAGCACAGGGAGGTCAGCGTCCGGCAGGAAGTCTGGGAAGCAGACCTGCAAGTACAGCACAGGTACCTGTCAGACCACGTCCTGTACAGCAACAGGAGCCGGAAGAGGAAATGGTACAGAATATTTTCACGGATGATACAGTTGTGTATGATAGAGCTGACGTTCAGCAGGCAGCAAAAGCTGCTGAACAGGTTCAAGAGGAAGAAAAAGCAGGCTGGAAGGCTAAGAATTTTACTAATGAAGATGAACTGGAATTTCATTTCCTGAATTTAGAAGACGATAACAAATAAAATATAAAAAAGCAATATGCTTTGCCCGGAAAAATAGGGCAAAGCATATTTTTTTGCGCAGATAGGCAGTTGTCGCCATGTTTCGCCAATATACAATTATAAAACTTTGATAATTCGTAGGATTCTTTCTTTGTTTTCCAGTGTACAGTGGGAGACAGCTCGTGCAATTTCGTTTTCAAGTGCCAAAGAAGTGTTGTCATATTGATTGGATAATAGATAGTCGATGCTGGTGTCCAGAGAGTTTGCAATAGCAAGTAGTACGTTTAGCGAGACTTTTGTGTGATTATTCTCAATGTTAGAGATATGAGAGGTGTTGCAGCTGACCATTTCGGCCAAAGTGTCTTGTGTCAGGCCTTTGGATTGTCGGACTTCTTTAATTCGTAGTCCTAATTGTGCGTAATCTAATTCTTGTTGCATAGTAATTCCTCCTTTGTCTATATAAGTATTTTCAAATTCTGATTGTAATATTGAAAAAAGTGTGTTAGAATAACCTGTGTGAATTAAAAGTACTCATATAGACAAGAAGAGAAAGGATATGTGTAACATGAGAGGAGTAGGAAAGATTACTAAAAAACTATTTCTTTTGGCTGTAGCGATGGTTCTCGTACTGTCAACATCTATTGTTGCCTTTGCGGCAGGTGGTACAAAGATGACCAAGTTACAGCTCGGCAGTTCTGCATCAGGCAAGTTTAAGACTGTATCTAAGACAGAATTGTACGTGAATGGAGAGAGTGCAGCGGTTGCCCCCGAAGAGGTTGGGGCTACAGGAGCTAAGGCTACGGCAAGACCGGAATCCATTGAACTGGATGTAAATGCGCAGATTGGTTCTGCTCAGGGTGGCGAGTATCTGGTTACCAGCAGTAATCGTATGATTGCAAGTGTAAAGCGAGTGTCAAATAATGTAAATGATGCGGGTTATTACAAGCTTGTAATCACGGCAGGACAAAAGAACGGTAAGGCGGTCATTACAGTAAGAGACCGTTACAATTTCAAGAAGATGGCAAAGGTTACAGTTACCGTTAAGAGCCTTGCTGAGGAAGTGAATACCGGTATTAATGTGTCCGGAGATACCATGGTTGTAGCAAAGGGCGGTAAGCTTTCTCTGGGAGCAAGTGTTGATAGTACAGCTTCCAATCAGAAACTGAAATATACGATTCTTGAAGGAAAGGATTATATTAAGGTTGATGGTAAGGGAAATGTTACCGGCAAAAAGTTTGGTAAAGCGGTAGTACGTATTTCGGCACAGGATCAGCAATATGTTGTTGGCAAGAAAAAAACTACCTATGGAGCTTATACAGATGTTGAAGTTTTGGTAAGAGACAGTGTTGTTAATAGCGCAGTAATTACCAATCCTCAGAAAAATAGCAAGGGCAAGTATGAGACTATTCATTTGAAGTCAAATGAGCTTAGTGATATTCATAGCTATCAGCTGGTGGCAGAGGCTTATGATGCAAGTGGAGATTTGCTTAGTGATGATAGTGTAACCTATACGTCCAGTAAAGCTTCTGTTGCTACGGTGGATGAGAATGGTATTATCACTGCTGTAGGAAAAGGAACTGCAAAGATTAGTGTAATTCCGGCTGATGGAGGCAAGCTGAAGAAAGCAGCTACGGTAACAGTTAAGGTTACTACTGATGTAGAACAGATTAAGGTTCCTGACAATAACATTGTTGTTCTTCTGGGTAAGAGCCAGAAGATTGGCGCGACGGTTGACAAGACGGTGTCCAATAAGAAGCTTACCTATACGGTATTAGATGGTTCAGGTGTTGTCAGTGTAAGCAGTTCCGGTGTGATTAAGGGGCTGACAGAGGGCAATGCAGTAATCAAAGTAGCGGCAGCAGATAAGGGTGGAGCGGAGAGAAAGGTTCATGTAACCGTAATTGATCCGGTGGCAAAGCTGAGCGCAGTTGTGCCTGATTATAAAAAGGGTGCCTTGGTTGATAGCAATAATACCACTCTTTATCTGAAGGAAGATATTGGTGCAGATGAGGTGGCGTTTGATACCTGTACAATCAAAACAACTATCTCCAGCAAGTTGGGCAAGTCTTATACGCTGGATGATGAAAAGGTAACCTTTAGCTCTAATAATACGAAGGTTGCAACAGTTGATGAAAACGGTGTTATTGAGGCGAAGAAAGCCGGCAAGGCAACCATTACCGTTAGTGCAACGGACGGTAGCAAGAAGAAGGCAACCGTTAAGGTTACTGTTAAGAGTAAGGTTCAGAATATTACTATCGGTGATGAGAAATACAATGAAGTTTATGTTGTAAATGGTAAGGCTGCAACAATTAAAGCTGTAACCGATTCCATGGCAAGCAACAAGAAGGTAAGCTTGAGCTTCAAGGCTGAGGATGCATATGCTTCCAATGTTACCTTAAAGGGAACCAAGCTCACTGCTAAAGGTGTTGATGTTGCAGATGATGCAGAGGTTAAGGTTGGCGTATTGACTGTGACTGCAAAGGATGCAACAGATGCTCCCAAGCAGAATGCGTACAGTGAAGAATTTGATGTGTATGTAATTGCTACTGACAGATATGTTGCGCAGGATATGCTTGCACTTGATAAGACCGGCGTATCTTTGAAGAGGGGAGACAAGAGCTCTGCTGTGAAGGAGATGCTTGATATCCCTGCAGATGTAACTGAGCGTACGCTTACATGGAAGTCTTCCAATACTAAGGCTGTAGCTGTAGATAAGAACGGCGTCCTTACTGCGAAGAAGACCGGTGAGGCTACCATTACTGTATCTGCCAAGAAGGGCTCAGGCGCAAGCGCGACAATTAATGTTCGCGTTGGTGAGTCCCAGGCTGACTTTGAGAAGTCTGTAGACGAGAAGGTTAATCTGGTTGTAACCTCTGAGGATTACACCTGGGTAGGCATGAAGCCTTCCTTCGACAGCAAGAAGTCTGTTGTAACCATCGATATTGTAGATGCAACCAAGGATCGTGATGATGCATATTCCGTTAAGGAGGAGATTAAGAACGTGCTTGGAATCTTCGTAGATGCAATGGCTGAGGTTTCCTACAGAGAAGTAGAGTTCTATGATACCAATGACGATATTGATTGGATTGTGCGCAGAGAAGGCACGAATCTGAAGATTTACAAGGATGGCAAGGAAATTGCTTCCAACGGTGTATTGAATGTAAATGCGACGGTTGTTGCTCTTGCAAATGCTATGTGTGAGAATGCTGACACTTTGGCATCCTGGAATGGCAAGACCTTCGAGACTGTTCTTGTTAAGGAAGACAGCAAGGTTGGATATGAGGATATTTACTACAATGCAGAGTACACTGTTCAGTTCTCGGCAGAGGATATTGCTGTGGATTCCTTGATTGATGCCAGAACGGAGAAAGCAATTGCTGCATTCAAGAATGACAAGAATGTAACAGGTATCAACAGTATCACCTACAAGGCTGAGAATAACACCACTGTTATCGATATCGCTGATGGCGGCAAGAAGGTAGCGGATGTTGCTGTGGCTGTTAAAGCAGATACAATCAAGAGCTTTAAGAGTATCTTTGCTGAGGCATCCAAGGTATCTCTTGAGGTACAGGGTGTTACAGTTGATAAGGACGAGATGACCTTTGTTCGCAACAAGAATACTGATGTTGATGCGGCAATCGAGAAAATGTATGACAAATTGCTCGATAAGCTTGATGCAAACGGTATCAAGAACCTGAGCGCTTTGAACGGTGTTACTGTTCGTGCAGATGTAACCTTCAAGTTCGGCAATGAAAGTTATGATGTTGAGTACTATGTGACCTTTGTTCGTAGCATGAATGCTGTTGACGATGCTGTTGACGCTGCAGTTGTAGCTGAGGTGGCTGAGATGAACGCACAGAATGCAGGACTTGGTTGGATGACTTACAACACGGATTCAAACACTTTGACTGTAAATGTCAAGAATGGTGGCAAGGATATCTCTGAGCTTGCAGGTATTGGTGTGGTTGGCTTCGCACAGACTGTTCTTACCAAGCAGGATGCAGTAGCAGCCAAGATTGTTGTTGAAGGTAAGGCTACGGAGTTTGGCAAGATTGAAGATATTACTTCTGCAAACCTGCTCAAGGCTATGGGTGGTGATATGAAGACACTCTCAGACCTGGTAGGCAAGAAGGTGGTAGTAGAAGTTTACTACAATATTGACAAGACAGAGTCTCTGTTGTATGTAGTTGAGTTCTTCGAGGCAACAGGTACTCAGGATGGCGAGGATGTACCCGGAACTCAGGACGGCAACGACAGCACTCAGGATGGTAATGATAAGGCAGATGCCAATGTGAGTATGGTGAACGATGGCGAGGACGTAACATTCTAAGCAATTGAAGTTCTGCAAGATGAATATTTCCGAATCGGCTCGCCTGTTATGGGTGAGCCGGTTTGTGTGGAAACGCTAAGATTTAGAGAGAAATACAATGAGAAAGCATATTAAAACATTATTTGGTGTGTTGACAATGGGAATGGTGTGGATGTTGCCGGCAATTACTGTTTTAGCGGGCAATATAAACAGTGAAGAGCGCCGGGTGGTTGAAGCGGCAAAAGGCCCTTTTACCTATGAAGGGAAACAATATGTTCCAACAGATGCTACAATGGAAAGGCTTGAAAATTATTTAAAGCAGGATGATGTGGACATGACTAAGGAGCAGGCAGATGAAGCTATTCGCATGGGGCAGGCCAGTGTAGCAGATGGAGTTGCACAGGGATATCTTGTGCCGACGGAAAGCGAGCAGCAGCCCGGTCAGCCTTCTCAGCCGGAGCAACCGTCACAGCCGTCACAGCCGACCCAACCTACACAGCCGACCCAGCCCAGTCAGCCTTCTCAGTCTACAGCGTCTGTAGAGGCAAGTACCGAGACTGTTGAAGCTACAGCGGAGAGTGTGGAAACAAAGGAGTCAGAGACGCCGGAAGAGACAGTCGAATCTACAGAATCGTCTGTAGAGGCAAGCACCGAGAAAACGGTGGAAACTTCCGCAGAGGAAGTTGTGGAGGAAGAAGCACCTCGCGAGGTATGGGACGGAAAGTTTGAGAAGGGGCTGAACATTTTGACAATTGCCCTTTTATTGGCAGCGCTAGTAGTGGTTGTAGCTGTCATCGTTGTAGTGAGACATAAAAACAGATTTTCGAAATAGGTGAGTACAATTAATACAATAGAATTTGTTGATATGCATACCCATATTCTTCCGGAGGTGGATGATGGTTCTACCTCCATGGAAGAAACCTTACAGATGCTTGAGATGGAATATGAGGAAGGTGTGCGAACCATCATTGCAACCCCGCATTATATTCCGGGGAGCAGAAATGCATCTGTGGAAAGATTGCAAGACACTTACACAAAGGTATGTGAAAAGGCTGCAGAGATTTTGCCCGAGTTAAAAATATATCTTGGGAATGAAATATATTATCGGGATGGTGTTGTCAGGGATTTGAGGGAGCAGAAAGCATTGACCCTTGCCGGAACAGATTATGTTCTTGTAGAGTTTTCTGTTCGAAGTGATAACAATACGATTTTTAATGCAGTAAAGAAAATGACAGAGGCCGGATTTCGCCCGGTGATAGCTCATATGGAGCGATATGAATGTCTATACAGGAAGACTGCGTTGGTGGAGGATTTGATTGACGCAGGAGCATATATACAAATAAATACAGAAAGTCTGCCCGGTGGCATGTTTGATGCAAGAAGTGCATATTGCAGAAGCCTTCTGGGAGACGGATTGGTACATTTTCTTGGCAGCGACTGTCACGATACCATAAGGCGCAAGCCCTTAATGAAAACAGCGTTGTCCAAGCTGAAAAAGGAAGAATACAAGAAGCAGATTGATAGGATTATGGATAGACATATCCACTGCTTATTAGAAAATAAATGGATTTAACAAAGTACAATTAGGAAGGTTAGTTCGATGAATACTACTACGGATGAAATAGAAATCGACTTATTGGAGATATTATATGTATTAAAAAGTAAGTTGGTTATTATATTGGCCAGCATGCTGCTCATGGGCTCCTTGTTTGGTGCTTACAGTGTATTTCTGGCAGAGCCGGTATATGAGTCCACGGCAAGACTGTATGTTTTGACCAAGACGACATCTTTAACTTCTTTGGCAGACATTCAGATGGGAACATCTCTTACGCAGGACTATAAGGAATTGATTACCAGCCGAACGGTGGTGGAGCAGGTAATTGCCAATCTCAATATGACATGCTCCTATGGAGAGCTGGTTGAGCGCATTAGTGTGGATAATCCTTCTAATACACGCATAATTAAAATTACAGTGCAGGATAATGTGGCAGAGAATGCTAAGGTCATCACAGACGAATTGGTGGATGTATCCAGAGAGAAAATTTCCAGCATCATGGTTACCGATGCTCCCAGTGTAATTGAATACGGAAGTATGCCAACGGGTCCGGTGAGCCCCAATAATGTGAAGAATGTTTTGATTGGATTGGTTTTGGGGGCATTTATTGCCATTGCAGTTGTGATTGTTATTTTCCTTTTGGATGATACCGTCAAGACCGCAGATGATGTGGAGAAATACCTTGGTCTGAATACACTGACCAGTATCCCTTTGAAAGAGGGCGAACAGAAGGGCAAGAAGAGAAAGCGCAAGCATGGAGACAAATAAGATGAATGAACAGTTAGTATTCCAAAAACTGGAAAAACAGGATTATGCCACAAGAGAAGCATTCAACTCTCTTAGAACGAACCTACAGTTCTGTGGAGATGATATAAAAGTAGTAATGTTCACCAGTTGTACGCCTAATGAAGGTAAGAGTACAGTAACTACGGAGCTTGCTCGCTCGTTGGGAGAGGACAACAAAAAGGTGATATTGGTGGATGCCGACCTTAGAAAATCAGTAATGGTAGGTCACTACGGTATCAAATCGGAAAAAGAGATATTTGGATTGTCTCATTATTTGTCAGGACAGAAGAAGATAGAGGATGTTATTCGCCCCACTAATATGATGAATGTGGATATGATATTGGCGGGACCTGTGGTGCCCAATCCTACAGAGCTTCTAGGCAACAAATACTTTCTCAGACTGATAGAGCAGCTTAGAGAAAAATATGACATGGTATTGGTGGATTGTCCTCCAATCGGATGGGTTATTGATGCGGCTGTAATTGCTCCCGTATGTGACGGAGCAATTATTGTAATTGAAAGCGGAGCCATCAGCTACCGCTTTTTACAAGACATCAAGAAACAGCTTGAAGTAACCGAATGCCGTATACTCGGTGCCGTGGTGAACAAGGTACAGAGAAGTAAAGGCGGCTATTACAACAGATATTACGGTGGCAAGTACGGTAAGTACGGCAAGTATGGAAAATACGGAAGCAGGTACGGTAACTACGAACACTACGGCGATGAATAAGTAGTTATCGGGTAGACCTCCCCAAGGTTGGAGCCTGCAGGCAGTAAGTTTGCAGGCTCCTTTGTTAAGAGAACTTTTTCTATTATTGACGGGTTCCCGCTTTGTTGGGCGGGAGCCCAACCTCCAAAAAGCAAAAGGTTGGTACAGTAACAGATATCAAGGGAATGCCTGCGGACAGTATGTTCATGGGCTTTTTTTAGTGACTGAACCGGATATGCGGAAAGGGGGAGGCGATTGTGTACAGAAGAAGGCACCAAGGTTGGCTAAAACATCTGGATTTCATGATTATAGATATTGTGTGTATGCATATTGCCTTTGCGTTGTCATACATTACTCGACATGGCTGGGAAAATCCTTATGCAAATGCCGGATACCGTAGTCTGGCAATCGTACTGACTTTGATTAATATCTTTGTAGTTATGTATAACAGTTCCTTTAAAAATGTTTTAAAAAGAGGCTATTATGCAGAATTTGCCCAAGCGATTAAACATGTATTCTGGGTAGAGGTGTTAATAAGTCTCTATATGTTTGTTATTCAGATGGGAGAAATATACTCGAGAATCTTTTTTGGATTCCTGGGATTGTATTATTTGATATTGTCTTATTGCATGAGAATTCTGTGGAAACAACATCTTGCAACGGTAAGGGTGACAACCAATTGTCCGGCGCTTTTTATCATTACTACAGATGAGCGCAAGGAGCAGATAGTGCATCGTTTGCAGGAGATTCACAAGGGACAGTACAACCTTATTGGTATATGTATCACTGACAGAAACAGAACTGGTGAGAAGGTGCTGGATGTACCTGTAACCACTAACTTGGAAAATGTATTGGAATACCTATGCAGAGAATGGGTGGATGAGGTCTATGTGTCACTTCCAATTGATGCTGAGTGTGCCAAGGAACTTCTGGACGGTCTGGCTGCAATGGGACTGGTCATTCATATGGAGATGCAGTACTACACAGACATTGAGTGGCAGAAGCAGATGGTGGGCAAGATGGCAGGGAAGACCGTGTTGACCGTGGGTATGAACTTTGCCACAGCAAGGCAGATATTTTTTAAGAGATTAATTGATATTATAGGAGGACTGGTAGGGTGCCTGATTACCATTCTGCTGACCATTATCATCGGTCCTCTGATCTTTATTCAATCGCCGGGGCCTATCTTCTTCTCCCAGATGCGAATCGGCAAGAACGGTAAGCCCTTTAAGATGTACAAGTTCCGCAGCATGTATCTGGATGCTGAGGAGCGCAAGGCGGAGCTTATGAAAGAGAACCGGGTGACAGATGGCTTGATGTTCAAGTTGGACTATGACCCTCGAATCATCGGTTGCAAGAAGCTGCCGGACGGCACTATCAAAAAGGGGTTGGGCAATTTCATCCGGGACTGGAGTTTGGATGAGTTCCCGCAGTTCTTTAATGTATTATTAGGTTCCTGTTCACTGGTGGGCACCCGTCCCCCCACAAAAGAGGAATGGGAAAAGTATGATTTGCACCACAGAGCAAGATTGGCATTTAAGCCTGGAATTACAGGGCTGTGGCAGGTGAGCGGAAGGAGTAATATTACGGACTTTGAGGATGTGGTGAAGTTGGATACGAAGTATATTAAGGAATGGACCATGGGGTTGGATTTTAGGATTTTGTTGAAGACTGTGCAGGTGGTGTTGAAGAAGGATGGGGCGATGTAGGAGAGAAAGACAATGAATTATAGTTTTTTAATGTCGGTATACTATAAAGAAAAAGCGGAATGGTTAAAGCAGAGTATTGATAGTATGCTTCAGCAAAGTTGTATGCCTTCAGAAATAGTTATTGTAAAAGACGGACCATTGACTCCGGAATTAGAGGAGGTTTTAGACTTTTATGCACAGGAATATCCCCGTCTTTTTAATATTGTTTCGTTGGAAAAAAATTTAGGTTTAGGTCTTGCTTTGGCGTATGGTATAGAAAAATGTAGTTATGAATATATCGCACGTATGGATTCGGATGATATTTCTGAGCCTAACAGATGTGAATGTCTCATGGAATGTTTTAAAAATGATTCAGAACTGGCAATTGTAGGATGTTATGAGGCCGAATTTGAAAAAGATATATCTAAACCGATTGCAATTCATAGAGTTCCGGAAACAAATGAAGAAATATATCGTTTCATGAAGAGGCGATGTGCATTGCTACATCCTACGGTTATATATAAAAAAAGTGCAGTGATTGATTCAGGAAATTATCGTGACGTGAGGCTTTATGAAGATTATGACTTGTTTATGCGGATGGTATTGGAACATCGTTACAAAGCTTATAATGTTCAAAAGAATCTATATAATATTCGTATTAACGCTGATTTTTATAAGAGAAGAGGTGGAGTTTCATATTTGAAAACTGCTTGTGAGTTTAAATTTAATCAATACAAAAGAGGCTATATTTCAAGAAAAGACTTTGTAATTAGTGCCGGTTCACAGGCTTTGGTTTGCCTGATGCCTAATGGATTGAGGCGTTGGGTATATATGAGGTTTTTGAGAAAATAGAAGAAATAGCAGGAGAGAATGAATATTATGATTCCCAAAATTATTCATTATTGTTGGTTTGGCGGAAATGATATACCTGAAAACTTACAGCATTGTATTGATAGTTGGAAAAAAGTAATGCCAGATTATGAAATACGCAGGTGGGATGAAAGCAATTATGATGTAAGCAAATGTGACTACATAAAAGAAGCGTATGAAGCAAAAAAATGGGCATTTGTATCTGATTATGCAAGATTAGACATTTGCTATACATATGGAGGCATTTATTTAGATACAGATGTGGAAGTGATAAAACGATTTGATGAGTTGCTACTCCTTGAAGGTTTTTGCGGAATGGAAAAAGGAAAAAGCAAACTTCCTAATGAGGCAAATGTTGGGCTGGGAATGGGCTTGGAAAAAGGATTAGAGATAGGACGCATCTTGCGTGATGATTATCATACTCGGCATTTTAAAAAAGAAGATGGTTCTTTGGATATGACGCCATGCCCTACTATTCAAACAAGAGTATTAAGAAAAATGGGTCTGGAATTAAATGATAGAATACAGGTTATTAACGGTATGACTGTTTTTCCAACGGATTATTTTTGTCCAATGAATCAGTATACAGGGAAAACAGTAATAACAGATAATACATATAGTATTCATCATTATTTTGGGTCATGGAATTCTGAGGCGGATCAGTATCGTAGAATATTAAGAATGAAATATAGTAAATTGGGGAAATTAGGATCAAATATTTTAAGCGCATTGGTGGCATATTTGAAATATTATGGATTCTTAGGAATGTGGAAAAATATACTGGAGAAATTGTTAAAATGAAGTCAATCAAGACCCAAAAAGATTTTGTTTTAGAAATTGCATATACGATATTGTTTTTTCCGATTCTGGGCGAGAATATTATAAGCACTATGTTAGGGGACACAATTTCGAAATTATTAAGTGTGTTGACATGCGCTATTATTTTAGTTTCTGCCTGTATGAATAAAAAAGTGAAGCTAACAAAATTTATAATAACTCTTTTTTTATTAGTTATGCTTCGCGTTGTAATCACGTTTGTTTTTAGAGAATCAAGTACAAGTATAGATATCTCAAATAATATGATTACGCCGTATGGTTTAATTGGATATATGATGCTTTGCATTTTCTTGGATTTGTATCTAAATAATCAAAAGCAGTTAAGTGTTATTTTTAAGAGTATGATGATAATCATGACGATTTCTGTATTTGTTAATTTTTTTATTACTGGTGATTTAACGATTGCAGACAATGTAGCAGTATTTAGGGAAGCATTAAGTACTGGTTATACAAATTCTAGAAAATGGCTATTTGGACATCGTAACATGATTTTTATTCATCATTTGATGTGGATACTTTTTTCTTATGTATCATACAAAATCGATGATAGAGATTATAATAAAATATTTATTTTTCAGATGGGATTTACAATGTTGGTTGCTATCGTTTCATGGAACTCAACAATGATGTTAGTAACAGCAGTTTTGTTTATATTATTCATGTTTAAAGATACTGTTTTGGCAAAAATTAATGTATGGTATTATTTATTACTTTATTTATTCTTAGAAATAGGAATTGTGTTTTTTAGAATTCAAGAAGTTTTCTCATTTATTATAGAGGACATTTTGCATAGAAATCTTTCTTTTACTGGAAGAACCACAATATGGAATTATTATATAGAACAGTTTATTGATGCGGGCATTGTTAATAAATTATTTGGTAATTTTGGGGCTACTAGTTTGCAAGTAAATTCTCACAATATGTTTTTGGGATTGCTTTCATTTACTGGAATGGTTGGATTGTTTCTTTTTGCTATATTAATAATTTTTTCAGCAACCAATTTATATAAGGAAAAAAACACAGATATTGCTAAAGTGGTATCCATTATTCTGTTTTGTTTCTTGATTAATTCGTTAACAATGGAATTTTATTTACAGCCCTTAACAGCTCTGTATTTTGCTTATAGCATTAAATCAATTAATTCAAATTGCATTGATGGAGGAAATACAAAAGCATGAAATGTTACATAGCTACATTTTGCCGATATGAAAATTATGGAACAAGACTACAGAATTATGCATTGTGTCATGCTATTAAGCAATTGGGCGGGGAGCCAATTTCTATTTCTATAAATAATACAAAGACGAAAATTGAAAGAGTTTTAAAAGATATATTTGCCAGATGTCCTATTGTATGTGATAAGCAAAAAGTATGGTTGAATAATACAAGAAAAAGAGCGGCATTTAAGGCTTTTAATGCAGGATTAAATGTAAAAGAATATACATATAAACAATTATATGAGATTGATTTTTCAGAAGCAATAGCTATTGCTGGAAGTGATCAGATATGGTCTCCTGCCCATATGAAAAGATTCCCTAGAGAGCGCGAATTTTATTTTTTACAATTTGTTCCTGGAAATAAAAGATTTACATATGCCCCTTCTTTCGGAAGTGACACAATACCTGAAGATATGATAGAGATGTATCGGAATTATCTTGGACAGTTTAAAAATATTACTGTCAGAGAAATGAAAGGTCAAGAGATTGTATACGAATTAACAGGGAAAAAAGCGCAGTTATTGCCGGACCCTGTTTTCTTATTATCACGTGAAGAATGGAGAAGGCGAAGTGCTAAAATAGAAAGGTGCAGTAAAAATAAGTATATTGTGCTTTATTTTTTGGGAATACAAAATAGAGATATTATCGAAAATATTATGGAATATTCTAAGAAGAATAATTATGAGAGTGTATATATTTCGGGAAATTTTTATCAGGAACAAGATATTACCCCCTCGCCTGATGAGTTTGTTGGGTTAATTGATGGTGCAGAAATGGTTTTAACAGATTCATTCCATGCATCTGCTTTTTCTATAATTATGGAAACTCCTTTTAGGGTATTTAGAAGAAAAGATGTGGAACAGTTTTCACGAATAGAGACACTTTTAAATAAGTATAATTATTTGGATGCAATCATAGAGAGTGTGGAGCAATTAGATTGTTTACCTGATAATATGGAACACAATGTAAGAAGTGTAAATTCGGTGCTGGAAAATGAGAAGAAAGTAGGAATGGAATATCTAAAGAATTTGTTACATAAGTAATAAGATTCGGAAAACAAAAGATGATATGAGGACTTACGATAAAAGGAAAGGTATGTGTGGTTACTCTTTTCTGAATAATCACAAAAGGTATAAATAAGAATGGCATTTGATAATTCACAAGCGGCCAAAGTTTCAATAATAATCGCTGTATATAATATTGAAAAGTATATCGGAAAATGTCTCCAGTCAATTATTGAACAAGACTATAGAAATATAGAAATAATAGCGGTAGATGACTGTTCCCAAGATGCATCCGGCAAAATATGTGACGAATATGCTGAAAAAGACAGTAGAATTAAGGTGATTCATCATACAAGAAATACAAGGCAGTCAGGTGTTCGGAACGATGGATTAGATGCGGCAACAGGAGATTATATTGTTTTTGTTGATGGAGATGATTGGTTAGCCAAAGATTTTACATCGTATATGCTGAATGTTATTACAGAGACAGAGTCTGACATGGCAATTAATCTTGTGAATTTTACAACAAGAGACACTAAACAGGTTCCTCCAACAAAAATACAAATATGGTCTCCTGAAAAAGCAACTGCAGAAATGCTTTTTCCACATATAACGATTGGTGCATGGAATAAAATTTATAAAAGAGAATTTATTGAGAATAATAAACTAAGATTTCAGGAAGATTTATATATAGCTGAAGGAGATAGATTCATTTTTGATGCTGCACAAAGAGCGAATCAGGTAGCGGTAGGCTATAGAAAAGTGTATTATTATCGACTTAATAATGTAAACAGTGCGACTACAAAATATGATATAAGACAGAGCGAAGGGGCCATTTTTGCGCTAACAGAAATGAAGAAAGATTTAATATTAAGTAGCCCATATATATTAAGTGCAATAGACCAGCATATGTGGATTAATCATTTTTGGAATTTAAGACAAATAATTGCTTTGAAGAAAACAAAAGAAAAGAAATCTGAATATACCAGTTCAAAAGCATATGTGAAGAGAAATGTATTTTCAGTTGTTAGAAGTGAACCTTGTATGAAGAAAAAAGTAAAATTCTTTTTGACTGGAATGTTTCCCTGTTTTGCTGCAAGAGTTAAGAATCTAATGTTTGATATAAAATTGAAGAAAGATGTGGCTCGTTATAAGAAGATGGAAGAGAGAGGTGAGGCATGAGAAGGATAATGGATAATTATGTCGCCCTCTCTTTGAATAGGAAATCTGTTATCTGGTTCACGTTAGCAACAATCATTCAAAATGCCATATTGTTTTTGGTTACACCAATTTATACACGAATTTTAAGTGATGAACAGTATGGAGTGTTTAGTGTTTATCAGTCTTGGCAACAAATTATTTCGATAATTGCTATTTTGGCATTAGATAGATCTGTGACTGTTGGATTCATGAAGTATGAAGAGCATAGAAAAGAATTTTTGGCATCAATTCAAGGATTAATGACTGTTTTAGTATTGGGCTTTACAGTTATAGCTTGTATTTTTCATGATATGTTTGAGAAAATCATTGATTTACCGATACACATAATAATAGCGATGTTGGTGGTAGCGTTGTTGAATAGTACAATGAATAATTGGTCATGGCTTCAACGTTATAAATTAAGTTATAAAAAGCTTACTGCGGTCACAATTTTTAGTACATTAATTATTCAGTTTAGTGCAGTGTTGGCAATTATGATTTTACCATTTGATGACAAGGGCAATGTTATGATTATGGCGATGTCGGCAGCTCGTTTGGTGGTTTATGGTATTATATATGTGAGTGTAATTAAGCAGGGAAGAGAGGTTTATAATAAGAACTATTGGAAATTTGCTTTAGGATATTCGATTGCAATTGTACCACATGCATTAGCACAGATTATTTTAAACTCATCTGATAGAATAATGATTGATAAAATGTGTGGAAGAGATGATGCAGCGTATTATGGTGTTACATATTCAGCAGCTATGGTGTTAAATATTATTGTTACAAGCATTAGTTCAGCAGTTCAACCTTGGTTTTTTGAAAAAATCAAAAGGAAAGACTTTGAAAGTATAAAAAGTAAAACGAATATACTGCTGTTAATTTCGGCGTGTCTGTCGATTGGTGTTTCTGTTTTGGCGCCGGAAGTATTAAGCATTATGGCACCAGTTTCCTACAAAGCAGCATTGTGGGTTTTTCCTTCAGTAGCGGCAGGAGTTTTTTTCAATAGTATGTATTTATATTTTGCAAATTTTGAATCATACTATGAAAAGCCATATTATTTTTCGGTTGCAACAGGTATTGGAGCAATTGTTAATATTATTTTGAATTTTATTTTCATACCAAGATTTGGTTTTGTGGTTGCGGGTTATACGACCTTAATATGTTATGCCTTGTTTGCTTTTATGCATTATGTATTTATGCGAAAAATATGTAGAAAAGAATTATGTGGGATAAAGCCATTTGATAGCAAATTTATAGTGATTCTCTCGGTGGTGGTAGTTGTATCAAGTATTGGCGTATCAATCTTGTACAATTATAGCATAGTCCGTTTGGTGCTTGTTGTTATAGTGTTGCTTGTTGGTTTTTTGAAACGTGGTCTGGTATTGGAAGTAATAAAAAAGATAGTAAGTATGAAAAACGATAAAAAATAGAAGATTTTCCACATCAAATAGTTTGTAGGAAAAGGGAAGAGAGAATTCTTCTACAAAGTAGAGATTGAGACTGTATGGCGGCTTCAGGCTGGGCGATGCGAGCACGCAGTTCGACGTTTTCAGTTTTGGTAGCAGCTAGCATTTCTTTTACGGCAGCAGCCTCCTTTTTAGCAACAGCGAAGCGCTATTCATCCTTGGAGCAAAAGGCCCCGGTGGTGCTGGACAGGGATGAGACAGAGCGTTTGGTGACGAGATTGATACAGGATGATTATGTGACGGTGAAGAATCATTTGCTTAGACATAATGTGCTGAAGTTGGGAATGCATATTTTTGGATATTTGTTGGAGGGGTAGCGTTGGCGTTGATGTGATTGTGCGCCAGGGGGAAAGTAATCAGTCTCCATGAAGGTGTGATACCTTGGCGGAGACTGAATGTTTTGGATATCTATTGTTGATCTTGCAGGGCAGCTTGTAATTGTGCGATGAGAGCATCCTTGGCGGCCAGCTCCGTTGTCTGTTGGGCGATACGATCTCGCAGGTCTGCGTTTTCTGCATTGGAGATTGCAAGCTGTTCCTGTGTAATGGTTAGTTGCTCCTCGGCACATTTCATGCGGTGCTGATTATAACGCTCGCGACGATAATAATCCTCTCGGGCTTCGCACTGTAGACGGATTTCTTCTTCCTGGGTGAGTGTGTAGATGGTATTTGCAGCGGCTTGGATATATTCGTTCTGTTCGGCTAACATGATAATCTCCTCCCATGTGGTCGACTTGAAGAGAGTTGCCCAGAGGTGAAGTCCCAACTGTTTGTCCTCTTCGGTTGCCAAATCTATACGAGTTAAGTCTAACACAGAAAGCCGGAACTTGTCACTGTATACATGATGATTTTTGATATTTAACATTTTATAAGTAGCATAGAATTCCGGATATTTCGGAAAGAGAGTAAAGTCTAAGAGGCCAATCTGGATGGCGGGAGCAACCTCGATATAGTTAGCCCCTTTGCAGAGATTGTCGAAGGTGCGGCAGAGGTAACCTAGGGAACGCTCCGGCCAGTTGTGCTCGTTGATAACCTGCATTTCCAGGTTGATAATGGTTTCGTTGTTGAGACAGACCCGGATATCCAGATAGAAGTCCTTTTCATCATATGCTTGACCTAAGACAATGGGATTGGTGATTTCAACAGAGACAATTTCAGAAAGCGGAATGTCAAGAAGTGCGCTGATAAGGTTTTTTAGAACCAGATTGTTAAACTGTAGCAAAGCCCGGAAGAGATAGTCATTGGTAAGTGGAATTGTTACCGGAGCGGAGGCGTATTTTTGGAAATTTTGATATCTATTGTTGCTCTTGCAGAGTAGCTTGTAATTGAGCGATGAGAGCATCTTTGGCGGCGAGTTCGTTGGATTTGGCGGCCAGCTCGTTGTCCTTGGCGGCCAGCTCCGTTGTCTGTTGGGCGATACGATCTCGCAGGTCTGCGT
>CAYOGM010000009.1:30227-36315 GCA_964403595.1 uncultured Acetatifactor sp.
AAACTGTAGCAAAGCCCGGAAGAGATAGTCATTGGTAAGTGGAATTGTTACCGGACCGGTGGCATATTTTTGGAAGTCTTTTAAAGCAGAAACGGGTGAAGTAATAGTAGTTGTTTGATTTAGCATAGGCATTTTCCTTTCGTATGTTAGTGTAAAATGTTTGGAATTAAAAGAAGAAAATAGAAAAAGACTAAATTTCGAATGTTTCGATATTGATTAAATAGAGTATAATTGATTAAAATTTAGAATAGAGCGATTGCTCAAATAATATATATCACAATGTACGTTTTCTGTAAAGAGTTTTTGTTGGTTAAAATATAAAATTTAAACAGTATTCCGACGGTAGGAGATATCCGTAGATGAATATTCCGTTTAAATAGTGCACGCTTTCCGGAAATTCAGAGCACCTAAATCCGAGAATGATTGTATGTCTATTTTGATTGTTTACATGGATGGTACAAGAGGGCACTAGGACTGAGACTGTATGGCGGCTTCCGGATGGACGATGCGAGCACGCAGTTCGACATTTTCAGTTTCGGTAGTAGCTTGAATCTCTTTTACGGCATCTGACTGTATTTGTTTTTTATGCAAAACAAGCGTCAACCTTGGGCTGAAGCGTTGTCTGACGTTGTTTCTTTTTGGCTGCAAAGGGCAGGTCATCAAATTCATTATGCGTATGCAGGATGTCGGTAATCATGTCACAGGCCTCCTGTGCCACGGTTACCTTGGCCATGGACAGGCCGACAGATTTAATGATGTCGGAGAAATATATTGTAAAAAATCCAGTGATAAGGTACAATAAAAATCAAAGAGAAGGAAAAGCCTACAGAGAATACTTTTTTTATTGGTATAATGGATAAAGTGTTTGAAGAGTATAATTTGTGAGCGTAGAGCAATGTCTGGTATAGCCGCATTGGAAGCGACTGCGATGCAACTATCTGCGAAGTAATGATTGACGGTCGTGTATCTATGAGGGAACGTCATGGCATCAATGCTTCCTAGAACGGAGCATAACTATGAAAGGGGCACATAATGAGGAAAAAGTATACATTAAAGGTATATCCGGCAGGAAATGGAAGGGAAGTTTACCGGGTAATTGAGATATCGGGCGAACATTCGCTGGATGATTTGTGTGGAATAATCTTGTCGACATTTGATTTTATAGATGAACATCTGTATGAGTTTTGTATGGATAATAGGATGTACAGTGATTACAGTTACCAGTCGGATCCAGAAAGTGGAGAGCCATCGACAAGAGTAAAGTTGGATAAAATAGGTCTGGTGGCGAAACAAAAATTTTCGCTTCATTATGATTTTGGTGATGACTGGATGTTTATAATAACAGTTCAAAAAATAGAAGAAGCACAAGAAAAAACAGTGCTTAAAGTGATTAAGGAAAAAGGGTCAATTGAACAGTATCCTGATTGGGATGAGGATGAATATGATTACGAATGAAATGAGTGCTTGTGTAAAACCTATTCAAGCAACATGTTTGAGTAAGGACTTGAACATAGTTCAATCATTTGCTTAGACATAATATGTTGAAGCTGGGAATGCATATTTTTGGATATTTGTTAGAGGGATAGAGCCGGTGCAGATGTGATTGTGCGCCAGGTGGAAAGTAAGCAGTCTCCGTGAAGGTGTGATACCTTGGCGGAGGCTGAATGTTTTTGCGGAGCTAGAATTCCGGATATTGGGGGAAAAGGGTGAAGTCTAAAAGCCCAATCTGGATGGCAGGAGCAACGGTTGAGTAGGTCGCACCCTTGCAGATGTTGTCAAAACTTCGGCAGAGATAGCTAAGCAACCGCTCGGGCCAATTGTGGACATCATAACCTTTTGACCCCAACATCAAAATCTTTATCATCATACGCCTGACCTAAGATGATGGGATTGAGGATTTCCACAGAAAAGATTTCAGCAAGGGGAATGCAGAGGAGTGCGCTAATCAGAAATTTCAGAACGGGATTGCGTGGTCACTATTTTCAGATTCAATTTCCGCAGGACAAGCTGGTTCGTGTGGTGAATGGTGAAGTGTTAGATGTAGCGGTGGATTTGCGCGAGGGTACCGGAGGCATGAAAAGCACCTCCCAGACCCAATAGTAAGGTTTGAAAATATCATTGACATTTCAGAATATTTATAATGCAATGCAACTATCTTAATTCAAGTCAATTAGTTCTGATTCTTTCTAAATAAATCAAAGGCAGTTCAGCCGTCTAATCGCTTGAATACAACAAAATGTAAGGACGGAGGACTGTGAGTGCCTTCGTAGAAGGGAGATTTATGGGAAAATTGGATGTTGCTGCGTATAAGTATATGGCAGATAATAAGCGGTTTGCAGATTTCGCGAATGGAGCCATGTATAAGGGGAAACAGTGGGTGTTACCGGAGATGCTTGAAGCTGACAGTGAGCGTATTGACAATCAGTGCCGGGATTTGAAGAAACGTTTGAAAAATGGGAACTACGACCTAAGAAGGAAGATAAATTGAAACCGGTGCATTCTATTTGTTTTTATCATGGGACAGAGAAGTGGGATGGCCCGAAGAGTTTGAAAGATATGATGGATTTTGAAGGAGCTTTACCGGGGTGGGAGGATCTGTTTCATAATTATGGCATGACGATATTTTGTGCGAATGAGATGGAGGACTTTTCTATGTTTCATACGGAGCTTCGTCAGTTTTTACAGGTCATACCTTGTCGCGGAGATAAGAAAAAGCTGAAAGAGTTGTTTGAGCAGGAGGAGTATAAGCATCTGGATAAAGAGACGGCAGAGGTGATAGCAATTTTTACCAACAATACTAGGATGCTGGAAGTCTTAAAGGAAGAAGAACAGGAGGAATATGATATGTGTAAGGCGATGGATGAGTTGATTGCGGAGGGCAAAGCGGAGGGCAAAGCAGAGGGCAAAGCCGAGGGCAGGATTGAGAATCTTTTACAGAATATACAAACTCTTATGAAAAAGATGAAGATTACAGCTGAAGAAGCCATGGAGACTTTAGATGTACCTTTAGAGGAGCGCGCAGGCTATATGGCGAAGCTGTAGTACATTAGTGTATCACTGCTCTAGAGGTGTGAGTATGTAATGGAGATTTATAAGAATACTTATCTGAAAAGAAGAGGCAATATGAAGCATTTATCGAGTTTTTTTACTATTGATGATCAAATGAAACAACAGATAACAGACCGTGTCATAGAAGAACTTTTTCTTTATGCAAAAGAGTATCTTCCCAAGGGAGTGGTATATGGTCTGGTTGTTGCAGTGACATATTATATTCTTTGCACAGTTACCTATCTGTTATGGAGCCGTTTGGTGCGTAAGGACAAGCCTTCGGTTCGGGAGTGGGCGAGCCGCTATTTGGGCAGCAGTTTTTTTCTGTGCGTGCTGGTGGCGTATGTTTATGTTTCTATTGGGATTTCTGTTTTGTGCCGGGAGCCCGGCAGCAGGCAGTCTTTGAATCTTACGTTGTTTTCCACATTTAATTCCAATCTGCAGGAGCGGATTTATGTGGTGGAGAATCTGTTGATGTTTATTCCGCTGGGGATATTGTTGCCACTGGTATGGAAGGCGTTGTATCGTTTTCCATGGTGTGTGATGATTGGTATGGTGGGGAGTATTGCTATTGAGGTGGTGCAATACCGGCTGGCGAGAGGGTATTCGCAGATTGATGATGTCATGAACAATACGATAGGGACGTTGTTGGGGTATTGGATTGTGCTGGTGTTCCATGGATGTATGATGTTGTGGCGCAGATGGCGCAGGAGAGTGCGGGAGAAGGAGGAGGCGAAGCTGTAGTTATTGGTTCTTCCACAGTTGTTCTAACTGTTCATCGGCGTGTTTGCCGACTCTGATACAGCGGATATATTCCCTTATTAATTTCCTATAAACTTTCTTGTCCTAAGGTTGACAGTCCCTGTCTGCTGTTATATCATATGTATAACAATGCAGATGAATAGGTGGGCGGTAAAGGAGGTGCGCAGAGTGATTATTGAAATTGATTTCAACAGTGATGAAGCATTGTATTTGCAGCTTAGGAATCAGATTATTCTGGGCATTGCCACGTCGCAGTTTCAGGAGGGCGATTCTTTGCCAAGTGTGCGACAGCTTGCGGATAGTATCGGTATTAATATGCATACGGTTAACAAGGCATACACTGTGCTCAAGCAGGAGGGGTATGTGAAGGTAGACCGCAGGCGTGGAGCCGTGATTGCGGTGGACATTGACCGGATGCAGACAATGAGGGAATTAAAGCAGGAATTGCAGGTCATACTTGCTAAGAGTAGCTGCAAGAATATTTCCGTAGATGAGATACACGCATTGATTGATGAAATATACAGTGAGTACAGGTAGGGTGGTATGTTACTACTTGAACGAAGAAGGATTATGAATGGTGGAGGACTGAAGGATGCAGTCAGATTTTACAGATAAGGCCAAAGAGGCGTTAGCCCATGCTGCCAAGTGTGCCAGAAGTTTAAAGCAGGGCTATGTGGGTACAGAACATATTTTGGCGGGACTATTGATGGAACAGACCGGAGTGGCGGCCAAGGTGCTTACAGACAATGGTGTAGAGCTCGACAGAGTAAAGGAAATGATTCGGGACTTGATTGCTTTTGAGAAGGGAGTGTCCTTACAGGAGAGGGAGGGGTATTCTCCTCGTGCCCGCAAGATTATTGAGGAAGCACACAGACAAGCCGACCGTTTTGGTCAAAAACAGACAGGAACGGAGCATCTGCTTTTGGCATTAATTAAAGAAGGTGAAAATGTAGCGGTGCGCCTGTTGAATACTCTGAGTGTCAATGTGCAGAAGGTGTATGCGGATACTTTGGTGGCCATTGGTCAGGATGGTAACCTGTACAAGGAAGATTTGAGTAAAAAGGCTCAGGGCAAGCAAAAAGGTTCCACACTCAGTCAGTACAGCAGGGATTTGACCGCGCTTGCAAGAGAAGGGAAGCTGGATCCTGTTATTGGCAGAGAGGATGAAATTCGTCGTGTAGTTCAGATTCTGAGCCGCCGTACCAAGAATAATCCTTGTCTGATCGGTGAGCCCGGCGTGGGTAAGACGGCAGTGGTGGAAGGACTTGCGTTGCGCATTGTGTCAGGAGAAGTGCCTCTTACCGTGCAGAATAAGAGACTGCTTACCTTGGATTTGTCGGGCATGGTAGCAGGAAGTAAATACCGGGGAGAATTTGAGGAGCGTATTAAAAAGGTTATCAAAGAGGTAATTGATGACGGAAATGTGATTTTGTTTCTGGATGAATTGCACACGATTATCGGTGCAGGCGGTGCGGAGGGCGCTATCGATGCATCCAACATTTTAAAGCCTTCTTTGGCCCGTGGAGAGATTCAGTTGATTGGTGCAACAACGATTTCCGAGTATCGTAAGTATGTGGAGAAGGATGCCGCTTTAGAGCGTCGTTTTCAGCCTGTGACGGTAGAGGAGCCTACGGAGGAAGAGGCTATTCGGATTTTGGAGGGTATCAAGGGCAAATATGAGGAGCATCACGGTGTAGGTATTACATCTGAGGCTGTGGATGCGGCAGTTCGTCTGTCCAATCGTTATATTAATGACCGTAATCTGCCGGATAAGGCAATTGACTTGATTGATGAGGCGGCCGCAAGTGCCAGACTGAAGTCTATGGATTTGCCGGATAAACTCAAGGAGATGGCTGAGCAGATTAAGAAGATGGATAAACAGATTGAGCGTTCTGTGCGTATGGAGGCATATACTCAGGCGGCAGAGCTTCGCAATGCCCAGAATGATTTGATTAAGAAGTATGAGAGACAGATGGCTCGCCGGCAGTCAAAGGAGGAGAGTTCCCTCTACACCATCGGTGAGAATGAGATTGCCGAGGTAGTGGCTATGTGGACTAAGATTCCGGTGCAGAAGCTTGCTGAGAAGGAAAGTGAGAGACTTCTGAAGCTGGAGGAGATTCTGCATAAGCGTGTGATTGGTCAGGAGGAGGCAGTGACGGCTGTGTCCAAGGCCATGCGCCGTGGCAGGGTGGGACTTAAAGACCCCAACCGTCCTATTGGTTCCTTCTTGTTCTTAGGTCCTACCGGTGTGGGTAAGACAGAACTTAGTAAGGCTTTG
>CAYOGM010000010.1:0-36124 GCA_964403595.1 uncultured Acetatifactor sp.
TCAAAGTTTTTGAGGGTTTGCCAATCTGTTTGAGGGTTTGTCATGTAATCTATAGCTCATTATTATTTCGACATGCTTCCGTTTTATTGGTGGGGAGGAGTTTCTCAAAAATAGTAGAGGTGACAGAAAATGAGAGATAAAGTTAGAATATTGCTTGGTGTGCTTATTATATCTGCAGTGTCTTGTCTGTCTTATTTTGGTTTGCTTGAATTGGTATCGTATAGAAGAGATTTAGATGTAACAGGTATTTTAAGTGTGATATTAGATTTTGGAATTCTAGCTTTAACTCCATTTATTGGTTCTATAGTCCGTGTAAGTGCAGGGTATATATGTAAGAAAAAACTAGGATTTGGTTTGTTTCAAAGTAAAATGATACAATTGATATCATGCTTTTTATGCTTGATTGAAGTGAATTTATATGCAAACAGTTATTGTCGTACTCTTGGTTTTGAAGAAGGGTTAGGGTTCGTATTAGGACTTTTCTTTATGCTAATTGTAACAGCATTAGAGATACTTCTTTCAATAGTGATTCTGGTGATTCAGCATAAGAAGCGGCAATGTACTAAATAACTGGGATAGTGCGGGGCTTCGTGTATATAAAGAATGGAAGGTTTATAATATAAATTACTACAAATATCAATAGTGCACTATTACTTTAATAAGGTTCTATTTTTTGTGGGAAGGTGTTTCCTAAAAATAGTAGAGGGGCTAAAGTTAAATGAAAGTCAAATTCAAAATTATGTTGGGAGCGATTATTATAGCCGTAATAGCCTGCTTGTCTTATTATGGCTTGTTTTCGCTGTTACCCTTTATAGAATCTCCAGAAATGCCGGACATTGTGATTTTGATATTGGGAACAGGGATCATCTTTTTGCTTCCTGTTATTGGCGTAATCATTCGTGCTTTTTTATGCTATTGGTGTCACAAAAAATTGAGGTTTAGTTCGTTTCAAAGTAAAGTAATGTTGTTAGTATCCAGTTTTTTGTATGGTTTTGGACTTTATTATGGAATATTACCCTATTGTGAAAGATTTTCATTTGGGGAAGGTTTAGGGTTGGCATTAGAGATTATCTTTGTTGGGGGAGTAACAGCATTAGAGATACTTCTGTTAATAGTGATTTTAGGCATATCACTTACATGCGAACGCGCAAAAGAGATGAAGTAGCAGAGAAATTAGAAGGGGACCATATGAAGAAAAAGATAATAATTATAGATGTAATAGTTATTATAATTAATATTCTGTTTTTGCTCTATTTTAATTATTCTGATAGTGTTGGGTTGGAAGAACTTGAAAGTATGGGGAGATTTGTAATATGTTTATTATGTTTATGTGTAGAGCTATTAGTATTAATTGTGCTAGGTGGAATTTTACTATACCAAAAGTTTCATAGATAATATCAAAAGATTTAATTCTATTTATTCAAGAAGAGAAAGGCAGCCAGAGAGCAGTATCCGAATATTGGATGGGTGTTAGAGGTTCGTAATTTATCTGTGGTAATTATGCCGTCAGTAATAGTAGTAACCAGCATATTGATATGGCGTATGATGGGTACAAAGGTACTCTTAATATCCAATTTTGTGTATATGTTTTTATTAGGTATTATCGGGCTGTTATGGTCCAGAACTATGTCATTTGAAAACGGATTAGCTATCTTAATTGAATTGATACTTACATATGAAGTTGCGGGAATATGGACGGTTATCTTAATTTTATTAATATTGGTAAGATTTCTGATTAAAGAGCGGAAAAATAAATTAAAGAGCGGAAAAATAAATCTGCTTGACAAATCTGATTTCCATGACTATACTTAGCCTCAGATGAGGGAGCACGACCCTCTTACATGTAACTGTTAACCCAAGCTCGATAAGGAGGACAAAATGCAGCAGAGTATGTTTTTAAGCAACTTTATACAGAACACGCAGGGGCTGATTGTCCTCGGCAATCGATAGAAGGTATTACACGCGAATTTTCGCGATTGAAGATACTTTATTTTCACATACTATATTTACCGGACAATCAGCACCCTTTGGCGGGGTGCTTTTTTTGCGCCCTGATTACGATTTTTAGAACAGAAAGGGAAATTTTATGTTAACGATTTACGGTAAATATACGAATGCAATAGTTTATACAACCAATAATGAAGAATATGCAATAGATGAGTATGCCAGGAAGCAGCTTCAGATGATTTGTGATCATCCCTGCGCAGCAGGCAGTAAGATTCGGGTTATGCCGGACGTGCATCCCGGCAAGGTGGGCACTATCGGGCTGACTATGACGGTGGGAGAGAGCCTGCTGCCCAGTCTGGTAGGTGTGGATATGGGTTGCGGCATGACGCTGGCACAGATTAAGGCTAAAAATGTGGAATATCAGAAGCTGGACACAGTGATTCGCGAGCAGGTGCCGGTGGGTGGCAATGTCCGCAAGAAAATCCATAAATTCAGCAGTGATATTGATTTGCGAGAGCTTCGCTGCTACAAAGCGGTGGATTCTGCCAAGGCGGAGAAGAGTATCGGTACTTTGGGCGGTGGTAATCATTTCATTGAGGTGGATAAGGACGAGGAAGGTAATTTCTATATTGTGGTGCATTCCGGCAGCAGGCATCTGGGCATGGAGGTTACGGAGTTTTATCTGAAAGCCGGACAGAAAGAGCAACAGATGAAAAAGCAGGGCGGTCACGCTTCCTATGAGATGACCTGTCTGAGTGGTCAGCTTTTGGAGGATTATCTACATGATTTGGCACTGGTACAGGAGTTTGCGGCACTGAACAGGGCAGCCATGATTGAGGAGATTACCAAGGGTATGAAGTGGAAGGTACTGGACAGCTATGACTGTATTCACAATTATGTGGATTTTAGCGGCAAAGTGCCTATGCTTCGAAAGGGTGCAATCCGCGCTGCCCAAGAGGAGAGGGTCATCATTCCTATCAATATGCGGGACGGTATTATTCTGGGTACAGGTCTGGGCAATGAGGATTGGAACAGTTCTGCGCCCCATGGCTCCGGGCGAATCTTTAAGCGTAGTGAGGTGAAGGAGCACCATACAGTGGCAGAATTCAAGGAGGCCATGAAAGGGATTCACTCCGTTTGTGTAAATAAGGACACCTTGGACGAGTCTCCGTTTGCTTATCGTAAAATAGAGGATATTGCGGAGGTTATCGGGGAGACGGTACAAATCGACAAAATCATCAAGCCTGTTTATAATTTTAAAGCCGGCGGAAATGCGTAATTAAAAGTCTCGGAGACATTTTGTTTTCGGGGCTTTTTCTATTTGATTTTCTTTTAAAAATTGTATTTTTTGATATTTACTGCATATATTATAACAATGGTTTTATCGTGGGAGAATAACCAAGTTGTAAACTAATAATCAATAAAGGGGAACATGCATGAATATCACCAGTGATATCAAATACATCGGTGTAAATGACTACACGACGGATTTGTTTGAAGGACTGTACCGTATTCCGGAGGGAATTTCCTACAATTCCTATGTCATTTTGGACGAGCAGATTGCGGTTATGGATTCCGTGGATGTAGGTTTTACAAAGGAGTGGCTGCAAAATCTGGAACATGTGCTTGATGGGAGGCAGCCGGACTATCTGATTGTTCAGCATATGGAGCCGGACCATTCCGCTAATATTTTGAATTTTATCAACAAGTATCCGTCAGCCAAAATCGTGGCATCTGCTAAGGCTTTTACCATGATGGAGAATTTTTTTCATAGGGATTTTGCAGATTGTCAGATGATAGTGGCGGATGGAGATGAGCTTTCGCTGGGGCGGCACAGGTTGGTTTTTTACATGGCACCTATGGTGCACTGGCCGGAGGTTTTGGTAACTTATGACCGCACGGACAAGGTTTTGTTTTCGGCGGATGCTTTTGGCAGGTTTGGAGCATTGGGGACAGAGAATACAGACGAAGGTGCGGGAGAAAGTAAGATACTGTGCCTTAACCAAATTTGTGTGGAGAACTGGACAGACGAAGCCCGACGTTACTATATCGGCATTGTAGGTAAATATGGTGTCTTTGTGCAAAAGCTTTTGGCTAAACTAATGCATCAGGATATTCAGATGATTTGCCCTCTTCATGGGCCGGTGTTGTCAGGTAATCTGAAGCCCTATATTGATTTGTATAGTACCTGGTCCACCTATCAGCCGGAGGAGGACGGAGTTCTGATTGCCTATACTTCCATTTATGGCAACACAAAGAGGGCCGTGCAGCTTTTGGAGAGCAAATTAAAGGAACAGGGTTGTCCTAAGGTGGAGTTGCGGGATTTGGCAAGATGTGATTTGTCGGAGGTGGTGGCTCAGGCTTTTCGATATAGTAAGCTTGTATTGGCTACAACTACCTACAATACACAGATTTTCCCGCCTATGCGAGAGTTTATCAGCTGGCTTACGGAGCGGAATTTTGCCAATCGTACCATTGGATTTATGGAGAATGGGAGCTGGATGCCCATAGTGGCAAGGCTTATGAAGGACGAGTTTGAACGTGGCAAGGGATTTACCTTTGCAGAAAATACGGTACGGATTCTTTCGGCACTAAATGAGGAAAGTGAGGCTCAGATAGAGGCGCTGGCGAAGGAGCTGTGGGGAGAAGGTTGATGTAACAAGGAGTCACGGATATAAAGAGAATTTCGAAAATAGCATAGATTTTTGCAGGAGGTTTTGGCTATGAAGTATGTATGTGATGTGTGTGGATGGATTTATGATGAGGAGCTGGGTGACCCGGACAACGGTATTGCGCCCGGTACGAAGTTTGAGGATCTTCCTGAGGACTTTATTTGTCCTTTGTGTCAGATGGGCAAGCAGTTTTTCAGCGAGGTAAGTGAGTAGTGGAAGAGGCAAAAATAAGTGGAGGCGGATTGCAGAAAACGCTAAATTCCGGCAAGGAATATTATGAAATCCGCTTGGAGAGTATAGGAGGTCTGGGGGCGAATCTCTGTGGTAAGATGCTGGGCGAGCTGGGGGTAAAGTATCTGGATTTGAACAGTAGCAGCTTCTCCAGTTATGGCTCCGAGAAGACAGGTACGCCGGTGAAGGGCTTTGTGCGTTATTGCAAGAAAGAAAAGGAAATCCGTGTGCATTCTCCAGTGGTGGAGCCGGATTTGCTGGTGGTATTTCATCAGGCACTTTTGAAGGAAATTTCTGTTTGGAAGGGATGCAAGCAGGATACCGTGGTAATTGTTGCTTTGGAGCCGGGGCAGAAAGTGCCGGAAGCATTAAGTGATTCGGGGCATATTGCAGGCAATGCAGAGAGGTCCGGTAGTAAGATGCCACATACGGTAGCTGGTTGTGGCAATTATTATGGTTTGGAGGCTCAGCGCATCGCCATGGAGACCCATTCCCGCATTAATGTGGTCATGCTAGGGGCAGCTTTGAAGGTGATGGGACTGGAATCTCCCAAAGTGGGTGAGCAGATTTGTAAGGATACTCTGGGGAAAAAATATCCCGATGCATTGGAGGCCAATTTACAGGGTATCCGAAGAGGGTATGAAGAGGTGCGCAAGCTGGATATGGCAGCAGGCTTAGATTGTGCCTGTGGAAACACCACACCGCAGGAATGGGGCTACAAAACGGCTCCTATTGGTGGCATTAATCCCCGGTTTGGCAGTACGGTTGTGGCGGATTTGTCCCCTTCCCGTCAGGGGTACATTCCTCTTTTTATCAAGGAGCGTTGTATCAATTGTGGGCTGTGTCATTCTACCTGTCCTGATATGGTGTTCCAATTTGAAAAGGGAGAATATAAGGGCCGTGAAATGATGGTCAATCAAGGCTTGGACTATTATCACTGCAAGGGCTGTCTGCGCTGTGTGGATGTGTGTCCGGTGAATGCTTTGGTACAAGGCGTGGAGGCAGAGCATTCGGACAAGGACTACTTTCTTCCCAATCAGGAGCTTGTACGGATGCCGGAGTATTACGAGGAAGCGGGCCCGGACGGTTATATTACTTCCGAGTCCTATTTAACAGAGAAAAGAATGGAAGGAGGGGAAGTATAGTGAGCAAACAGGTTGTAGAATATGCTTCAGGCAATGAGATGGCGGCTATTGCCATCAAGCAGATCGGATATGACCTCATGGGTTATTATCCCATCACTCCTTCCACTCAGATTGCGGAAAATCTGGATATTATGCGGGCAAATGGCGAGACGGACTTAGTCATGGTGGCTGCGGAGGGTGAGCACAGTGCGGCGGGTATCTGTTATGGTGCATCTGTAGCGGGTGGTCGAGTTATCAACGCTACCAGTGCCAATGGACTTCTCTATGCCATTGAACAGTTTCCGGTGCAGTCCGGTACTCGTTATCCCATGGTAATGAATGTGGTGTGCAGAACGGTTTCCGGTCCTTTGTCCATCAAGGGTGACCACAGCGATATCATGTTTATTTTGAATGCGGGCTGGCCCATTCTCTTTGCCAGCACTGTACAGCAGGTGTATGATTTTAACATTATTGCCTTGAAGCTTGCGGAACAGGTGCGTCTTCCGGTTGTGGTGGCTTATGACGGATTTTTTACCAGTCATCAAAAGGGTCGTTGCCTGCGTTTTGAGGACGATGCTGTGGTGAGAGACTATATTGGTCCAAAGGTGGAGGAGTATCCTTTCCTGGATTTGGAGCATCCCATTACCGTGGGTTCCTATATGAACGAGCCGGATATTATTAACAATCGTTATCAGTTGCATCTGGCCATGGAAAAGGCAAATCAGCTGTTACCGGAGTTGTTTGCTTCTTATGGAGAGCTTTCCGGTCGTACTTATGATAAGGTGGAGGGAACTTGCTGTGAGGGTGCGGAAAGCTTGATAGTGCTTTTGGGTTCCTCCTATGATACTTCTATTGATGCAGTAGCTGAGATGCGAGAGGAAGGCCAGAAGGTCGGTGCTGCTACTTTGCATGTGCTTCGTCCTTTTCCTGGCAAGGAGTTGGCAGAGCTGATAGGTCAATGCCCTAATATTCTAGTGGCAGACAGGCAGGACAGCTATGGTGCCGGAGGTGGTAATTTGTCCTTGGAGGTGCGAGCTGCACTACAGAAAATGGGCAGTACCGCCAAGGTAAAAAGTTTGGTTTATGGTCTCGGTGGTAAGGACTTTTTCAAGGAGGATGCCAAGACCATGCTTGCCTGGGCAGCAGATGGCTCAAAGTCGGATTTTGATTATTATGGAATTACGCCGGGTGAAGAAAATAAAAAGGAAGGGGAGCCCTTGTTTGAGCCGGTGACGGCGGGGCGAACCTGTATTGGGGCAGGTAGCAACTTAAATGCAGTCACTGCCATGCCCGGACGTATCGCTCCCGGACATGGTGCCTGCCCCGGCTGTGGTATTCCTGTGAACCTGAATTTGCTTCTGAGAGGGATTGAGGACCCTGTGGTGTTCCTGTTCCAGACAGGTTGTGGCATGATTGTGACTACGGCTTATCCCCGAACCAGCTTTAAGGTGCCTTATTTGCACAATCTTTTCCAGAACGGTGCGGCGACTCTAAGTGGTGTGGCGGAAATTTGTTACCGTAAGCAGCAAAAGGGCGAGATTCCTCCCGGAGATATTATTTTTGTCATGGTCAGCGGTGACGGTGGTATGGATATTGGTATGGGTTCCGCTATTGGAACAGCGCTTCGTGGGCATAGGCTGTTGATTTTCGAGTATGATAATGGTGGTTACATGAATACTGGATATCAGCTGTCCTATTCCACACCTTTAGGTGCCCGGAGTTCTACTTCCCATGTGGGAAAGGAGCAGTACGGCAAGACCTTCTTTAACAAGGATATGCCTCAGATTATGGCGGCTACCGGGATTCCCTATGTGGCTACGGTGGCAGAGTCCAATCCTACGGACTTTATCAAGAAGGCTGCCAAGGCGGCACAATATGCCAAGACCACGGGAACGGCATATGTGAAGGCTATTTCTGCCTGTCCCCTAAACTGGAGCGACAAGCCTGCCACAGAGCGCAGGGTGATTGAGGCTGCGGTAAACAGCTGTTATTTCCCTCTTTATGAGGTGGAGCAGGGCATTACCAGACTTTCTTATGACCCGGAAAAAATCGGCAAGAAAATTCCTGTACTTGACTGGCTGTCCATGATGGGACGCACCAAGCATTTGCAGAAGGAAGAGTATGCGGATGTAGTGGAGCGTATGCAGGTGGAAATTGATAGAAGATTTGCGGAATTGAAGAAGAGAGCAGAATTATAAATTTAATTCTTAAGTAAAGGAGTGGATTTCAAATCTGCTCCTTTGCTATTATGTATTGATTTTTTTTGTTTTGTGGTATATCCTAAGTATATACCAATATGTGAGGAGGTTTTATATGCAGGCGCAAGTAAAAGAATGGGGAAACAGTCAGGGAATCAGATTGCCTAAAGAAATATTAAAAAGTGCAGGAATTTCATTGAATGATGTTTTAGATGTTACGGTATTAAATGGTGTAATTACTTTGACCAAACCATTTCGTCATAAAACACTGGAAGAAAGAGCTGCGGAATTTGACGGGAAGTTAATGCTTGATGGAGAATATGATTGGGGCGACCCTGTCGGAAGAGAGGTGTGGTAATGGAATATTTGCATCAAGGAGATATTCTCAAAATAGAGAAAATCAAACATCCGGTATTGGTTGTTAGTAAAGACTTCTTTAATACCAGTGGTGAAATAATTGGATGTCCGATTATTAACGATTCGAAAGCAGGTCCTCTTCATATATGGATGTCTACAGAAAATACAGAAGGATATATACAGTGTGAAAAGCTTGCATTGTTGGATTTATCTGTTCGTGGTTATAAGAAAGTAGACAGATTGCCAATTTCGGAATTGATTAATGTGTCGGATGCCATTCAGGGCATTTTTGAATACATATAAAAAAGGAGCCGTCCATTCATTTTTATTTTGAATAGACGGCTCAACTTAATACATAACATATAAGTTACATTGTTGGTATTTTAACCACAAGGAAGGATTCATTTTCGGAAAGAATTTCATACCCTTCGGGCAGATATCCGGTTTCACTCTGATGAATCACATAAAGACTCTTTGTATCCTCAAAGGTCTGGTCTTTCATGTGTACAAAATGATAGCGCTCCGAATAGGGCAGCAGCTCCCGGCCCTGATGGGTAGAAGTCTTTTCCTGATAATACTGAGCATCAATTTTACAGCTGTATTGGGTCAGAATCTCTGCCATGTCAGGGTTGGTCTGCCAGCCCATATTGCTGGTGATGTAGAGGGAATCGTATTCCTCCATTTGGTCAGCACTCTCAGCAATTTCCAGAAAATCTACGTTAAAATACATCTGAATATCCTTGGCAAAATCCGTATAATACTGGGCAAAAAAGGCAATTCCAAACAGGCTGTACGCCACTATCAAACCATTGCGCAGCTTTTTACCATGTTTGCCACACCAGACAACTGTCTGCCAGATACCGTATCCGCACAGCAAAATCAATGGATAAAAGATAATGTTGATGCGGTTCACATTGACTTCATAAGTAATAAGTCCAACCCAGATTCCGGTAATCAGAAATCCCCAAAGGGCCAGGTCAATGGTCTGCTTTTTAATATCCTTTTCAATAAAAAGTCTTCTGGTAAACTGTACCATTCCAATTAATATAAATGGAATGGATATATGATACAAGGGACCAAAGGCCGGCAAGGTATTGAAAAGGGAATCCGGCATCTGTATGAATACCTGTTTTATCATCGCCATGATATTTTTACCAAGCTGTGCAAAGGAGAAATTCATAAACAGGATATCGTTTCCTCTGGTGCTTTCCGGGAAATAGGGCATAGTGAAAAAGGGTGTTTCTATGCTGGGACGATGGAGGACATTCAGTGCCATGGTAATGATTTCCGGCAGAGCCACCGCCATAAAAATCACAATACTAATCAGAATATCTTTAAAGGGCAGTTGCTTTTTCCAAAGGCACCATGCTGCGTATACAAACAAAAATACCGGTACGCTGTAAACGGCGATACCATAACAATAAAAGGTCAGGCCAAAGGCAATCATGGACAGGTAGAGGTAGCGTTTTTTCTCTAGTCCCAGAAGCAACAGATAGAAGCCCAGCAGGAATACATGGGGGAACAGGTTGCAGTCCAATGCCCATCGGCTCTGCATAAAGTGCCAAGGGTTGATGGCTGCAAGTGTCATGATGGCAAGGCTGGTCTTTTCTGAGAAAAATTTCTTGGAAATCAGATAGGTCAGGGCGATTCCCATTGTACTTAAAAGCACCATTGGCAGGCGGATTGCATAAATATTGAAGCCCATGATTTTGATAAAGGGAATCATCAGATATGCTAGCAGCACGCTCATTTGGCTGTACCGCCATGCCGTAAAATGTACCGGCAGGAAGGTTCCGTAGCGGTCCGTGCCATACATGGACAGCGCCCATGCGTCTACAGCACCCATGGCTTCATCCTGATTGATGCCCGCCGGAATGGCGGCGATTCCTATGATTCGCACAGCAAAGGCTGCAATTAATATCATCCAAAAGTATTTCTTCATAAATCAATAATCCTCCGGCAAATGCAATATGGATTTTTCCACAAATACCCTATCATTATAACCTTAAATAGGGGGATTGTCCATGAAATCATCGGTTTCGTAGAAAGAGTTTTGTAGGAAGAGTCTATCAAATTATGAAGATTGGGGTCTATACAAAATTTTTGCTCTGTGGAACCCAAAAACACAGGAAATCTTACGGGATTTTAACAAAATTTAGTAGCGCTCGGGTCTATTTTGCAGTATATTTTTACATGATTTGGGGTGATTTCGGGTCTCACAACGGGTTGACTGAGTATGCGTCCTGTTGGACCAAAGTGACGAAATATCTGCTTAGAACAGGCGAAAAAGCACCATGGCATGGTACTCGAAAGAGCCATGAAACTATGTCATGCAGAAACCGGGAAGTGTATTTGGCCGGAGATTCCTGAAAAGTACTGGGAACAGGCTGTGGAGGAAATGATTCCGTAGCAAAATAAAAATTATTATTACATAAATAGTTTTTACATTTCTGCAAATAATATCTTTCGTAAATTAACGCAAATCAAAAGGCTGGCAATTGTGCCGTGCCTTGGAAACGGAGGGTATTATGAGCAATATTTCAGAGCTTGAATTGCAGAACATTCGCCATCTCATCGGTGGATTTGATACTTCTCATTGCAAAATGCAGGAGTATGCCAAGGAGTCAACCGATCCTCAGGTAAAGCAGTTTTTTGAAAAAGGTGCTAAATCCGCAATGGACAATAAGCAGCAGCTTATGAAGTTCTTGGGCTAAATGGAAAGTGAGAGGTGAAAAAATATGCAGATGCAGGAAAAAACTATGGTTTCAGACACTTTGGCGGGTATCAACAGTGAGTTGACCCGCTATGCAGAGATGATTACACAGTGCGAGAACAAGGAACTTAAGCAGACCTTGAAACAGTTCCGTAACGCTTGTGAGCAGTCTCAGGAAGAGATTTATCAGATTGCCAAGGACAAGAATTATTATGTTCCCGCAGCTAAGGCAACTGAACAGGAAGTAACACAGGTAAAGAGCCAGTTCACAACAGCAAGTTTGTAAAAATATAGAAGAGCTATTCACTCAGGTTAAGGAGTGGATAGCTCTTGATTTTGTTTCTATATTCAAATACTCAAATTTTCTTTTTTGTGATATGATAGGAAAAGTATTAAATATAAAGGATTGTTTATGCAAAATTCTAATCATGAAACAAAACTACAAATTTTTAAGGCACTGGTGACCTTGTCTATACCTACCATATTAGAAGAAATGCTGGCAACACTGCTTCAGTATGTGGATACGGCCATGGTAGGTCAATTAGGGCAGAACGCTACGGCTTCGGTTAGTGTAACCACCACGATTACCTGGCTTGTGGGAAGTATTTGTTCGGCGCTGGGAATTGCTACGCTTTCCATGATTTCTAAGGCTGTGGGAAGTGGAGACAGGGAGCGGATACGCAGGATTTCCAGTCAGGTGCTGATGTTGGCGGTGGGTTGTGGCGCGCTTGTGGGCGGTCTGTCCATGGCACTTAGTCCCTATATTCCTGTATGGATGGGGGCAGAGGAAGAGATTCAAAAGGATGCCTCGATGTATTTTTTCATCATAAGTGTGCCGATGGTCTTCCGTGCATGTACCTCCATTCTGGGTGCGTCCATCCGGGCTACCAAAGATACAAAAACGCCTATGTTTATCAACTTGAGTGCCAACCTTTTGAATGTGGTGCTCAATTATCTGATGATTTATATTTTTGAATGGGGTGTGGCCGGTGCGGCTGTTGCATCTGCAATTTCCTATACTTTGTCGGGCTGCTGCATGTTTATAGCCTACCGGAGAAATCCGTTGCTTCACTGGGAATGGAAAAGTTTCAAGGTGGATGGGGCAATTCTTGCAGATTGCGCTAAGCTTAGTGTTCCGGTGCTGGCTACCAATATAACATCCTGCCTTGGTTACGTGGTCTTTGCCAGTCTGGTAACAGGCATGGGAACTACTATATTTGCGGCACATTCCATTGCAGTGACGGCAGAGACGATTTTTTACATACCGGGCTATGGTCTGCGAACTGCTACATCTGCATTGGTGGGCATCTCTCTTGGAGAGGGAAATCGCAAGAAATTTGAAAATACCAGCTTTGTCAGTGTACTCCTTACCATGGCGATGATGGTACTGAGTGGTGTGGTGCTGTATCTGACAGCGTATCCACTGATGTGTGTGTTTACCAACAGCGAGGAGGTGGCACGTATTGGTGCGGAAATGTTAAAACTGGTGGCATTTTCCGAGCCCTTTTTTGGTCTGATGGTGGTGATGGAGGGTATTTACTATGGTCTGGGTCGTACCAAATATACCTTCTGGGTCACTACTTTGAGCATGTGGGGCGTGCGAATTTTATTCACATGGATATGTGTAGAGTTGTGGAATCAGGGACTTACGGAGGTCTGGTATTGTATGATTGCGGATAATGTGTGCAAAGCGGTACTTCTGGTGTTGCCTATGCTTTCGGGCAGGAAACGAAAGGCTTTGTTCCCGGAAGGGAAGGGTGCACAGGCGTAGAGCGTATTGGAAAAGGAAAAATTTGTTCGAGAATTTGTTTTTTTAGAATTCTTGTACCAAAGCATAATCTGTGATATGATAGGGTGCAGATGGAAAGCACATAGGATGGAGGGGATTTGTATGAATTTGGTTATTACCATGAGTCGTCGGTTCGGAACCGGTGCAAGTCTGATTGCAGAGGAATTATCGGAGAAGTTGGGCGTTCCTGTTTATGACAAGGCTTATATAGAGCAGGAATTGCAAGAAAATACCTACGTGTCGGAGACGGAAGCCATTAAAAAGCTGGCAGAAAATCCCTGTATTATTTTGGGGCGTTGTGCGTCAGAGATTTTAACCGGGCAGCCCAATGTGTTTAATGTGTATGTGGTGGCTGACAAGGAGGATCGCATTCAGCGTATTATGGCGAAGGAAAGCCTGTCCTATGAGGAAGCTAAGGCGATGCTGGAGCAGAACGACAAGGATAGAGCTGCATACTATAATGAACACACCGGCAAGCTTTGGGGTGATGTAAACAATTATCATATGATTCTGGATACCACCAAGCTGGGCATTGAGAATTGCGCGGAGATTATGAGAAAATATTTTGAGAGAGTGGAACTCATTTAATGTGAGTTGGCGACAATAGAGGGGTTGCATTCCGGCAAAGAAGATTGAAAAGAGAGAACACATCCGTAGTGTATATAGGGATTGCCAGGAACTGATAGAGTGCTATCTAGGGTCTGACGAAGAATTTTCGAGTATAGAAGATGAAAACGAAAAAGAATTTTATATAACTATAAGGGGGCAGAGTGTGGTTGATGTGCATATCTGTCCTTTTTATTTGCTGAAATGGAAAAGAAAGGAACGTTGACTTCCGAATATCTACGACTTGGGTCTAGGGAACATTTTTCTTCTTTTGGTACCCAAAAAGATAGTAAATGAATTCAATTTTATGACTGGATTTGGGTATTAGAAGGTGTTTTTGCGCTGTGAGACCCTAAATTATTGAAATATCTGGGTCTCATTAGATGATTTTGCATGCTGGTACCCAAATCATGTTGAAACATTCGATAATTTCTTTCATTTTGGGTACTGTACAGCAAAAAGGGTCTCTCAGACCCAAACCTTAATATCAAGTTATAGAATAAAGCAGTACCTGTATACATGGAAATGCAGAAGATGGAAAGTTAGATTCAATAAAAGCCGATATATAGAATAGTAGGCAGGAATAGAGGTTTGTGTGTTTCATATGCAAATTTGTGCCTGCGTTCCATAGTTCGCAGGTTGTGGAAAGGGTGTGGCTACTAAAGTGAAAAATATCAATAAAAGAATCATATCTACGCTGGCGGTTTTGGCGGCTATGACGGGGGTAGTGCTTCTGGCTTTATATGGACAGGCAACCAGAGCAGAGGAACAGGCGTATACGAAAGACATGTTTGCCATGGATACTTATTTTGCCTTGAAGGTGTATGGGCCGGAGGGGGAGACTGCGTTGGAGCTGTGTCAGGAGAAGGTGCTGGAGCTTGAGTCAGCTATGTCGGTGACCAGAGATGACAGTGATGTCACAAGATACAATAATAACGAGAGTCAGACAGTGGGCTGGGATACCTATACTTTGGTGGAGAGGGCCCTAGAGTTGTGCGAGGAGACAGATGGAGCGCTGGATATCACTCTTTATCCGGTACAGCAGGCGTGGGGGTTCACTACGGATGTGCGGCGGGTGCCGGGAGAGCAGGAACTGAAAGAGCTGCTTGGGAAAGTGGATTATCAGAAGCTGGATGTACGGATAGTTGACGGATACGGAACCATTGGCATTGGGGATGCCCAAATTGATTTGGGAGCGGTGGCCAAGGGCTACACCGGAGACTGTCTGTTGAATATTCTCAAGGAGCAGGGAGTTGCTTCTGCAATGCTTGATTTGGGTGGTAATGTGCAGGTGCTGGGTAGTAAGCCGGATGGTTCACTCTGGAAGGTAGCAGTGCGTAATCCATTGGATACTTCCAGCGCTATAGGAGTGTTGGAGGTAACCGATAAGGCGGTCATAACTTCCGGAAGTTATGAGAGATATTTTGAGGAAAATGGCAAGAGATACTGGCATATTCTGGACCCTAAGACCGGATATCCTGCAGAATCCGGCCTTGTGTCTGTGACAGTTGTGGGAGACAGTGGTGTCAGATGTGATGGTCTGTCCACGGCACTTTTTGTGATGGGCAAAGAGAAAGCAGTGGAATTTTGGCGGAAAGCAGGAGATTTTGAGATGCTTTTGGTGACAGAAAGTGGGGAGCTTTTTATCACAGAGGGATTACAGGAAACTTTTGAGTGCAGTGAGGGTTGGAATGCAGAGGTTATTATCAGATAGTAAACAGGGCTCAATCCATAAAAAATCAAATGTCGGGAAGTGGCTGACCATAGTGGCAGTGGGGATATTTGTGGTTTCTTTGGGACTTAGTTTGTGGATACTTCGTCCTTCGGAAAGCAAAATTGTGGAAATCCTGTCAGATGGAGAGATTATATACACCTTTGACATGACAGAGGTGGAGAATCAGGAAATTGTCATTTTTTATGAAAGCCATGACAACAGCGACAGCAATCATGGCAGCAGTAATACCGTACAGATTGAAAATGGCGAAATCCGGGTGAAAGAGGCTCAGTGCCCGGACCAGACCTGCGTGAAGATGGGAAAGCTTTATTCCGAAAGTCTGCCCATTGTGTGCCTGCCCAATCGCCTGACTATACGATATGCAGAATAATTGTGAATTAAATTCGTACTTACGCCCAAATTTTCACGTTGTCGCAAGAATAGAGGATAAGATGACAAGCAGGTATAAAAATAGTAGAAATGGTAGGAATACAGACAGTAGAAGCAATGGTAACAGAAACCGAACCATACAACTGACGCAGTTGTCACTTTTGACGGCTGCAGCTTTAGTTCTATATATTGTGGAATCGCGGTTGCCGGTTCCGGTGCCTATACCGGGAGTTAAACTGGGATTGGCGAACATCATAACCGTGGTGGCGGTATATCGTTTTCGTCCGGGAGAGGTCACGGCTTTGGTGGTGGTGCGTCTGATACTGGGTAGTTTTTTTGCAGGGAGTATGTCCGCGCTGATGTTTAGTGCGGCGGGGGCACTGCTTTGTCTGGTGGGAATGTTGTTTTTGGGAAAAATATTGTCTGTAAGGTATATTCCCCTTTGTAGTGTATTGGGTGCTGTTTTACATAATATTGGACAGATTGTGGTGGCAATCGGTGTGATGAGGGATGTGAAGGTTGTGGCTTATCTGCCTGTTTTATTGGTTACAGGGTGCATCACAGGGTTGTTTACAGGACTGTGTGCAAGAGCTGTGGAGAGACGAATTCCAAAAAAATGCTGAAAAATGTGTGAAATAGCTTTTCTTTTGAAGAGAAATACGTTAAAATATAAAGAACCGTGCTCTGACAGAGCAATATCAGGAAGGAGAAAGTAATAAAATGTCTGATAAAGAAGTAAAGAATGAAAAGGTCGTGACTAAGTATGACCGAAAGGTACAGCGTCGTGAGGAAGAGAAGGCGAAAGAGGCTAGGCAGAAGAAAATTACAACTGCTGTAAGCATTGTAGCTGTCATCGCGTTGGTTGCATTTATTGCATCTTTCCCTATTCGCACTCTTATTGCGCAGAACCAGACTTTTATCACTGTGAATGGTGAGGAAGTTACAAGAGTTGAATTTGACTATTACTACAATAATGTAGTGAATGATTACGTAAACTCATATGGAGTATATCTCAGTTATTTTGGCTTGGATGTATCTCAGGATTTCGGTTCTCAGATGTATGATGATAACCTGACCTGGCAGGATTATTTTGAGGAGATGACTGTCGAAAACATGAAGGGAGCCAAAGCAATTAAGGCAGAAGCAGATGCTGCAGGTTTCCAGTATGACTCCGCTGAAGAGGTTGAGGAGTTTAAGACCAGTGTCAAGGAGGCTGCCAAGACAGCAGAGGTAAACACCAAAAAATATGTGAAGCAGATTTATGGTCAGTATGCAACCTTAAACAGTTTGGCAGACTATGTTGCAGTTTCTGCCCGTAACAATGCATATTATGACCAGATTGCTGAGTCTAAGAAACCTACAGACGAGGAAATAGATGCTTATTATACAGAGAATTCCAATGATTATGATTCTGTAGATTATTATGTAACAGAGTTCCCCGCAGAGATTACTGCAGAGGAGCCTACCGAGGCGGATATTGAGGCTGCAATGAATGCTGCCTGCGATTTGGCAGATGCTGCACGTGATAATCTCAGCGTGGAGGGTGATTATGTACAGGGCGAGACCTATGATGAGGTTGCCTATGCTATTGCAGACTGGTTGTTTGACGAGGCGAGAGTTGCAGGTGATACGGAGGTTATCGAGGATGAGGACAGCAGTACCTATTATGCTGTTGAGTTTGTTGACCGTTATCTTGCCGAGGATGCTACTGCAAATGTGAGACTCATTACCCTTAACGAGGACAATGCTCAGACAGTATTGGATGAGTGGATGGCAGGTGCAGCTACAGAGGATAGCTTTGCAGAGATTTGTAAGAAATATTCCGTAGACACTACCACAGCATCAAATGGCGGTCTTGTAGAAGGTGTTTCTGAGAGCGGTCTGGTAACCGAGCTTTCTGAGTGGGTATTTGCAGAGGAGCGTGTTGCAGGTGAAGCTACTGCAATCAGCATTGAGGGTGGTAACTCTTATGTTGTGTATTATGTAGGACAGGGCAAGCCTGAGTGGAAGATTAGCATTAGTGATATATTGTCCACTGAGAAGATGAATGAATATCTGGAATCCATTGCAGAGCTTGTTGTTGTTGAGGATCCCAAGGGTAATCTCAATTATCTGCAGGTTCAGGCAAAGCTTGAGGCTGAGGAATCTGTATCCGACGGAGATGTGTCTGAAGGTGATGTATCCGAAGGTGACGTATCTGCAAACTAAATACAGATAGCAAGAAAATGTTCATTATGAGTGATATTACAGAGACCATCGGATTAAACCGATGGTCTTTGTTACAGGAGGAAGTATGGATGAAAAGGTACTTGTTCTGGATATAGACGGAACACTTACAAACTCTCAAAAGGAAATTACACCTGAGACCAAGAGAGGTATTCAGGAAACATTAAAGCGGGGACATAAGGTAATTTTGGCATCCGGGCGTCCTACACCGGGAATGCGTCGTTATGAGAAGGAGCTTGAACTGGAAGAATACGGAGGATATCTTTTATCCTTTAATGGTGGCAGAATTATTGAATGTCGTACCGGTGAGATTGTGTATCAACGCACCTTACCACTTAACATTATTCCGGGGCTTTATGCCTTTGCAAGGGATAATCAGTGCGGTCTGGTAACATATTTTGGTGACAGAATCATTTCTGCGTTTGAACCGGATGAGTATGTGGAGCTGGAATCCCGCATCAATGGTATGAAGATTAAGGTAGTTGACAATTTTAAGGAATATGTAGATTTTGACATTAACAAATGTATTGTAACAGCACCCCCTGAGCGGGCAGAGATTCTGGAGAAGGAGTTGGCGGCCAGATATGGCGAGATTCTCAGTGTTTATCGTTCAGAACCTTTCTTTATCGAGATTATGCCGCAGAATGTGGATAAGGCAAGTTCTTTGGACCGAATGCTTGAGACAGTGGGGCTTACCCGGGAGAATGCGATTTGTTGTGGGGATGGATTTAATGATATTTCCATGATAAAATATGCAGGAGTGGGTGTGGCTATGGGCAATGCCCAGCCGGCAGTGAAAGAGGTTGCGGATTACATTACAGGTACCAATGATGAAGATGGTCTGGTGCAGGTGATGGAGGAGTTTATTTGGAAGTAAATCAGGAGATGTAGAGTGAAAGAAGCAAACAAGGTGCAAATCAGGATACCCGAGAAAGCAGAATATATTATCAAGACCATTATGGATGCAGGGTTTGAAGCCTATGTGGTAGGTGGCTGTGTGCGTGATTCCATTTTGGGTCGTAAGCCGGAGGATTGGGATATTACTACCTCTGCCAAGCCGGAGCAGGTGAAAGCACTGTTTCCACGTACAATTGATACCGGCATTCAGCATGGAACGGTAACGGTTATGTTGGAGAAGGAAGGCTTTGAGGTTACTACTTACCGGATTGATGGTAAGTATGAGGACAGTCGTCATCCGAAGGAGGTTACATTTACTCCAAATCTCACAGAGGATTTACGCCGCAGAGATTTTACCATCAATGCCATGGCTTACAATAACAAGACCGGTCTGGTGGACGTATTTGGTGGTTTAAAGGATATTGAGAAAGGTGTTATTCGTTGTGTTGGAAACGCCAGAGAACGTTTTGGAGAGGATGCATTGCGTATTATGCGTGCAATCCGGTTCTCTGCCCAGCTGGGATATTCTATTGAAGATGAGACTTGTGAGGCCATAAAGGAACTGGCACCTACGCTTAGTGCTATCAGCGCAGAGCGTATTCGGGTAGAGTTGGAGAAGCTTTTGGTGTCACCTCATCCGGATTATTTGCGACAGGCCTATGAGATGGGTATTACAAAGGTGATTTTGCCGGAATTTGACAAATGTATGGAGACACCTCAGAATCATCCTCATCATATGTATGGAGTAGGTGAGCATGTTCTTCATTCCCTGGACAAGGTAGAGCCGGACCGTATTTTGCGTTTAACCATGCTGTTTCATGATATTGGAAAGCCTGCTACCCTGTCTACGGATGCGGAGGGCATTAATCATTTTTATGAGCATCATACGGTTGGTAAGGAAATGACCGAAGATATTTTGCGCAGGCTTCGTTTTGATAATGATACCATTCATAAGGTTTGTAAGTTGGTGGAGTACCATGATTATGGCAATTCGGTGATACCGGATATGCGGATTGTGCGCCGTGCAATGAATCGGGTAGGGGAGGAAATGTTCCCTTTATTGTTCCCGGTAAAGCGTGCGGATGTGCTGGCTCAAAGCGATTATATGCGTCAGGAAAAGCTGGAAAATGTGACTCAATGGGAGCAGATTTATCAAGAGATTATGGCACAGAAACAATGTGTATCTTTAAAGGATTTGGCGGTTACCGGTAAGGATTTGATTGCGGAAGGGTATAAGCCCGGACCGGAGCTGGGAAAGATGTTGAATGAGCTGTTAATGATTGTTTTGGAGAATCCCCAGTGTAATACCAGAGAATATCTGTTGCAGGAGCTTCAGCTGCGATAGTTTGTATTGGCATAGCATAATTTCACAAGCTGTTTCATAAAGTAGATTAGCACTGATGTCAGGAGGATAAGAAGGTGAATGACAGAGCGGTTAATTTGCTGGAACAGTATGATGTAGAGGTGTTCAAAACCCGTAAGGGTCGTGGCGCAATCCTCTGCGAGACATCCGCAGGATGCTTGATATTTAAGGAATATGCGGGTAATGAGGAGCGGCTTACCGCCCAGAACAGACTGCTTACACATCTTCAAAAGTACGATTGCGTACAGGTGGAGAGTATCATATCCACCAAAGAGGGTGAGTTGTATGTGAAGGATTATGATGGGGTGAAATACATTCTTAAGACCTATATGGAGGGTCGGGAATGCAATATAAATGATTGCGAGGAATGTCTGGATGCGGTGAGATTCCTGGCAAAGCTGCATACCGGTATGGAGTTTGAGCAGGGAGAAGAGCCATCAGAGCTTAGCAGTCCTGTAGAGACAGGGCCATCTTATGTATATTCACCTTTGGCAGAATATGAAAAGCGCAACCGTGAGCTGAAAAAGGTGCGCAGGTACTTAAAGCAGCGCAGCCAGAAGACGTGGTTTGAGATTCAGTTGCAGCAGGTTTTTGATGAGTTTCTGGAGCAGGCACTGACGGTGACAGCGGAGTGGGAGGAGTATGAGAAGCTTCATAGAGCTCAGGAAGGACCTGCCAGAGTCAATTATTGTCATGGGGATTATCAATATCATAATCTGATTCGAACAGACAGAGGATGGTTTGTAATGAATTTTGAAAAATGCATTCCCGATGATCCGGTGCGGGATTTATATTTATTTATGCGCAAGCTTTTGGAGAAAAGCAGTTGGAATGTGAATCTGGGAAGGGATTTGCTTAGTGCCTATGAAGAAAACCGTTCCCTGTCCGCAATCAGTCGGACTGATTTGTATTATCGTCTGGCATATCCGGAGAAATTCCGGAAAATTGCAAATTTTTACTTTAATTCAGGGAAGGCCTGGATACCCGGGCGCAATCTGGAGAAGCTGGAAATATTAGTGGAGCAGGAGCCGCTAAAGCAGAAGCTTTTGGAGGAATTGTTCCGCAAAATATAAGATAACATAAGATAGAGAAGGAGTTTTGAGAGAAATACCATGGGAAGAAAACGCTTGTTGTGTCTGTCGCTTTTGCTTTTGGGGTTTACAATGGCGGCTTGTGCTCCGGGAAGCGGCAGTGAGACGGCAGATGTACCGTCATCCAAAGAGGTTAATACCGGTTATAAAGTGCCCGGCCCGGACAGCTATGATTCTGCGGATACAGCTGTTTTGGTGGATAAGGATGTGAATCAGAAGACGCTTACTTTTTTAAATCTGAATCGTGAGAGAGAGTATACCCTGTCCTACGATGGCACTACGAAATTTAGTGACAAATACGGTGAGAGTGTGTCTTTGAAGCAGATTGCAGTGGGTGATATCGTCGATGTCACCTTTCTGAAGGAGACAAAACATCTTACACAGATGATGTTATCTACACAAGCTTGGAAAAACGAAGGTGTGGCTCGTTATGAGATGAATCATATTCGGGGCGAGGTTACCATAGGTGAGAATATTTACAAGCTTACGGACAACACCCGGTATCTGTCGGACGGGCAGATTATCGAGGCTATGGATATCAATGCCTCTGATGTGCTTAGCTTTCAGGGAATTGATAATCAGGTGTTAAGTGTCTGTGTAGATAAGGGGCACGGCTATCTGCGTCTGGTGAATGATGAAAGCTTTGTGGGTGGATGGATTGAAATTGGCCAGTCCACCATACAGAGGATTACAGAGGATATGCTTCTGGTTTTGCCGGAGGGTAGCTATCAGGTAAACATCAGTCATCGGGGAGGCGGAGGACTTAGGGATGTGATAATTAACCGTAATGAGGAAACTACTCTGGACATCGGAGATATGGAAGTTCCGGAGGCGCAGACAGGCATGGTTTTATTCTCCTTAAGCCCGTCAAATGCTACTTTGTACATTGATGGTACGGAAACGGATGCTTCGGCCCCTGTGACGCTGGAGTATGGTATCCACCAGCTCATTGTCAAGGCCGAGGGGTATAAATCCATCACTCAGTATATTCGTGTGGGACAGGCTTCTGCGGGAGTGAATGTGGTATTGGAGTCTGCCACGGCTTCGGAGGATGAAGCGGAGGATGAAAGTGATGTAACAGATGTGTCAAGCAGTTACTACAAAGTGTTTGTTGATTCACCGGAGGATGCAGAGGTCTATGTAAATGGTAATTATGTGGGAATTGTGCCTTGCTCCTTCAAGAAGACATCAGGAGTTCATGTGGTGACGCTTCGCATGGAGGGTTATAAAACACGTAGTTATACCATTCAGGTTGACAGTGAAGAAAAGGATATTACGTTCTCTTTTGCTAATCTTGTAGAAGAAGATGAAGATGTGTCGGATGGTGATTCCTCTGATGAAGATGATAGTGATGAGGATTAGAGTGCCTAAGATTCAGAGTAATGAGGGAGAAATTTATGAAAAAGTACACGTATGATGATTTTTTGGAGATCATCGAGACCCTTCGTAGTGAAAATGGTTGTCCATGGGACAGAGAGCAGACACATATGAGCCTGCGACCCTGCATGATGGAGGAGGCAGCAGAGGTTATGGCAGGAATTCGCATTTATGATCAGACCGGGGATTATGAGAATCTTCGTGAGGAGCTGGGTGATTTGCTTCTTCAGGTGGTCATGCATGCCCAGATTGCCAAGGAAGAAGGGATTTTTACAATGGAGGATGTGGTACAGGAGGTGGCAGAAAAGATGGTGCGTCGCCATCCTCATGTCTTTGGTAGTGTGGAAGTGAACGGTTCCGGACAGGTTCTTGAGAACTGGGAAGAGATTAAGAAGAAGGAAAAGGAAGGCAAATCCCATGTGGTGACACCTCTCCGGGAGATTCCTCAGGAGTTGCCTGCCCTTGCCAGAGCCACCAAGGTACTGAAAAAGGCGGATAAGCACTATGAGCCCGGAAAGGATTATGCCGCTTGTGTAGAAGCTTTAGAGGCGGCTTGTAAGGTTTTGAAGCAGTGCGAGCCCTCTGATTACAGTGAGGTTGTTTCCAAACAGGTAGAGGATGCATTACTGGCTTTATGTGGGGTGTCACGAAACTGCCGATTATCGCCTGAGCAACTGCTCTCTGATAGAATTGAAAAGTTAATAGAACATTATGAAGTGATAGTTTAGAAAAAATAGCGGAAAACCTTGACAAACCGCTAAAAAACGGATATATATATGTATAGACGTTTCAAAAGAGACATCTACAATGCAATACACTATGTAACGCAGAAAAGAAAAACCTATACAGGAGGAGTTCAAAAATGAACAAGACAGAATTGATTGCAGCTATGGCTGACCAGGCTGGTCTTTCCAAGAAGGACGCAGAGAAGGCTCTTAAGGCTTTCACTGATGTAGTAGCAGATGAGTTGAAGAAGGGTGGCAAGGTTCAGCTTGTTGGTTTCGGTACTTTCGAGGTATCCGAGAGAGCAGCTAGAGAGGGCAGAAATCCCCAGACCGGTAAGGCTATGAAGATTGCAGCTTCCAAGTCTCCTAAGTTCAAGGGTGGTAAGGCTCTGAAGGATATGCTGAACGCATAATTGCTTTAAACTTACGCAAGACAAAGAGAACCTGTAACAGGGTTCTCTTTTTGAATATAAGAATTGGAGCTTGAAATTATGCACATGCTATAAACAGGGAGAAAATATGAGATTAGATAAGTATTTGAAGGTATCAAGATTGATTAAGCGTCGCACGGTGGCTAACGAGGCTTGCGACAGTGGCAGAGTGATGATTAATGACAAGCCCGCCAAGGCTTCTACCAATGTTAAGGAAGGTGATATCATCACTATTTTCTTTGGAAATAAAGAAGTGAAGGTAGAAGTTCTTGATGTGCAGGAAACTGTCCGCAAGGAAGAAGCCAAGGAATTGTTCCGTTATATTTAATATCCTCCTTTCCAGTGTTCCGCTATCTATTTTCAAAGAAAGCACTTGGGCATATACAGAAAAAAACGCCTCTAACGCCCCGCTCTTAAGAAAATTCAGGGTATTTTGAGCCATTTTTTCTGTATATGCCCATCCTATAATTTTAGAATTTAATACAAGATAGAGACACATAAATTTGAAAAGGGATTTAAGGTAGAGGTCTATTTTCAAACAGCTTTCATATACTTTATTAAAGTTCCCCTTCGTTTGTGGGTGTTAGAGATGTGTGTAATCGATTAGGTGCTTTATATCCTAGCATCCGTTGCGCTTTTTCACGGAGCGGAAGTGTTCCGTGGGAGGATATAAAGCTCCTCAATCGATAAGATAGAAACCCTTAAACACCCATAAACGATGGGGAGCTTTCCAAAAAGTTTGGAGGTGTCGTTTATGGAGGACTTGAATTCCGTAGCCCGTATGCATAAGGTGACCATGACTAATCGTAGGAATTGCACCCTGACGGGTGTGAAGGATGTGCTTTCCTTTGATATTCATGAGGTTTTGCTGGAGACAGAGCAGGGAATGTTGATGATTAAGGGGGATGACCTTCATGTAAGCCGTCTGACTTTGGATAAGGGTGAAGTGGATGTGGATGGTAAGATTGACAGCTTTACCTATTCCGATGTATCCGGCGGAAGCAATAAGGGAGAATCGCTGCTTGCCAAGCTGTTCCGATAGGAGGGATGGCGGATGGCAGAGACAGACTTTATACTTCATGCATTTTACATGGGGATTTTTATAACCTTTGTGTATGATGTTCTCCGGGTTCTGCGCAGAGTGATTTCTCATCCGGATTTTCTTGTTTCCTTGGAGGACATGGGGTTTTGGATTTATTGTGCCATAAAAGTGTTTTTGATGATGTATTACGAGAGCAATGGGACTCTGCGGTGGTTCGCCATTGGTGCCGCACTTGCAGGCATGTTCCTCTATTTGAAGCTGGTGAGCCCTTTTTGGATAAAGTACATGTCCCTGTTATTGGGGAAAATATTGGAAATACTGTTTAAAATCCTCAGATTTGTGCTAAAGCCGGTCTGCAGACTCCTGAGAAGGTCAAAAAAACAGTTGACGTTGTTCAAAAAAGTCCTTAAAATGAACTTAAAAGGAAGGGAACGTAATGGCGAAGACAAAAGGAACAAGAAGAAAAGTCGCATACCGCAAGAATAATCAGAATCGACTCAGTATGGTATTGATAATCATAGTGGTGCTGATTCTCACAGTGACTGTTGCCATTCGATGTGGAGAGATGAGCCAGAGACTGGATGAGCTTCAGGCTCAGAAGGAAGAACTGCAGCAACAGAAGGATGCAGAGGAAGCCCGCGCAGAAGAGATAGAGGAGTTCCGCAAATACACACAGACCGCAGGTTATGTGGAAGAGGTGGCCAAGGAGAAGCTTGGTTTGGTGTATGAGGGCGAGATTATATTTAAGGAAGAGGATTAACCGGAGCATGAAGAGGGCTCCGGTTTTTTTGTCGCAAAATATTAAGTCTTAAGGAACTGATTTTTGACAAAAACTGTACTTCGCTCTGATTATACTATATCTCACTACGCGGTCAGGAGGATAGCAGAAATTTGTGTTTAAGCCCAAATTTTCCGAATGTAGTGAGAATGGAGGATATGGTATGATAGCAGCATTGAACAGGCGAGAAAGAGTGACAATACAGGAAAATATTCGGATTCCCGAGCTTTACAGACAGAAGCTGATACATTATGCAGAGAGCTTTCAGGATTTGGCCAAAAGTTTGGATACCATGGAACGAGGGGAGAAGACTTTAACTGAAAATGACAGAAGAGATTTGTTAGAGGAGCATAATACTGAGGAAAATCGTATGCTTATCAGCCATAATCTTTGCGAGGTGGCTCGGATTATGAATAACCTGGCAGAGGAATTGTCTCATTGCAGACCCATCGAGGATAAATATCGTAAATTATTGGTACATGCACTGCGGGCGGAGAGTATTTATGGGGAGCAGTTTTGTTATACCACCAATAATGAGGATGATACCCGTGCAATGAGTGTAATTTTACATACAGACCGCAGAGGTGGTTATCAGGCGGCGCAGGTTGCCAATATGATATCGGTACTCTTGAACCGTAAGCTACAGTTGTCGGCGGCCAGTCCCTATATGGTGGGTCAGGAACCCAAAAGCTTTGTGTTCATGGAGGAGCCGGGTTTCGTAGCGCTTACCGGATTTTGTAAGGTGACGAAGGAAAACGAAACAGTTTCCGGGGACCATTATTCCATTCTGGAGTCCGAAAAGGGTCGAATGTCTTTGATATTGTCTGATGGAACAGGTTCGGGGGAGCAGGCCAGCAAGGACAGTGAGCGTGTGCTTGACCTGGTGGAGAAGCTGTTGGAGGCGGGCTATGAGCGGGAAGCTGCAGCGGATATGGTAAATGTGGCTTTTTTTGCCGGTGGCAGAGAGTACAGTCATCCTACGCTGGATATTTGTGATTTGAATCTTTATGACGGTAAATGCAGCTTTTGTAAGGTGGGCGGTGCGGCATCTTTTATCAAGCGAGGTCCTCATGTGGAGAAAATCAGTCATGATAATCTGCCCCTTGGGATTTTCCGCAATGTAGACATTGATACCACTGAGAGAAAATTAGCACATGGTGATTATGTCATTCTTGTCACGGATGGAGTATTAGAGGCTTTGGAAGGTGATGATTATGAGGTGATTATGGAGGAGACAATCGGGCATTTGGAGGATGTGTGTCCGGGAGAGCTTGCGGAGAAGGTTATGGAGGCGGCGTTAAAGTCCTGTGGTGGTCACATTCAGGATGATATGACGGTGTTAGTGGCAGGAATCTGGGAAAATGCCACCGCATAAGGGGATTTATCCTGTTTTGTCTTGATTTTTATTGGAATATAGGATAAATTTACTGTATATGGAGACATTAGAGAATAAAGTATTTTCCTATATCAGAGAACATCAAATGCTATTGCCCGGTGAGCGGGTGGTAGCCGGAATATCCGGAGGGGCAGACTCTGTTTGCCTCTTGTTTGTGTTGCTGGAATGGAAAAGGCAGTTTGGTTTGGAGCCGGTGGTAGTGCATATAAATCATGGAATTCGTAAGGAGGCCGTGGAGGATGCCTGTTTTGTGAAGGATTTGTGTGAAAGGTATGACATTCCCTTTTACCTTAGGGAAGCGGATATCCCTATGCTTGCAGAGGAAAGCAGGTGCTCCGAGGAGGAGGCCGGGCGGAACTTCCGCTATCAGGTATTTGAGGAGATTGCTATAGAAACCGGTGCCACCAGGATTGCGGTAGCTCACAATTTAAATGACCGGGGAGAAACCATGCTGTTTCACCTGTTCCGGGGAAGCGGAATAAAGGGACTTACCGGGATTGCGCCGGTACGAGGAAGGATTATCAGGCCGCTTTTGTGTGTAGAACGCAGGGAGATAGAGGCGTATCTGGTGCAAAAGAGTCAAGGCTTTTGTCATGACATTACTAATGATGGAGATGATTACACCAGAAATCGTATCCGGCATCATATTCTGGATTTTGCCCAGAGAGAAATCGCTCCGGGGTGTGTGCAACGCATGGGGCAGACTGCGGATATTCTGGCGGAGACAGAGGATTATCTTAAGCAGCAGACAGTAGAAGCCATGAACAAATGTACCTGCAAACAGGAACAACAGGTAATGGAGCTTGACTGCGAGAAAGCTTTGCAACTTCATCCGGCTATTCGCAAGAGAGTGCTTTTGGAAGCAATTGAACAGATTGCACCGGGGGTCCGGGATATTTCTCATGTGCATGTGAATATGGTGATGGACCTTTTTGAGGAAAAGGCTTGCAGACAGTTTTGTCTGCCTTATGGCATTCGGGCCCGGAGGGAATACGACAAAGTAGTTTTGCGAAGAGAAACCGTTGGCGATGGTGTGGTGAACCCTCTTGAAGCGCTAAAAATGGATTTTCAGGTGATTCCAATAGAGGATTTACCCTTTGATTTGTCCGAAAATAATGAAAAAACCCTTATTTTTCCTCGAAATCAGTATACGAAATGGTTTGATTGTGATAAAATAGAAAAATCGCCGGTTATTCGTACCCGGGAAATTGGGGATTATCTGACGATTCGAAACAGTCAGGGAAGGCTTTGTCACAAAAAGCTGAAGGATTATCTGATTGAGGCCAAAGTTCCTTCTTCTGAAAGGGATTCTATTCCTTTGCTGGCGGAGGATTCCCATATTATATGGGCGGTGGGTTATCGAATCAGTGAATATTACAAGATTAGTGAGAATACAAAACGGGTTTTGCAGGTACAATTAATATTGAATGTTGATGATACGGAGGATGAGACATGAAAGAAAAAATCAGAGTTCTTCTTACAGAAGAGGAGGTAAATACAAAGATTCAGCAGATTGGAGAGCAAATCAGTAAGGATTACCAGGACAGAGAGGTGCATCTGGTATGTGTATTGAAGGGTGGCAGCTTTTTTATGTGTGAGCTGGCCAAGCGTATAACAGTACCTGTAACTCTGGACTTTATGTCTGTTTCCAGCTACGGAAGCGATACCAAATCCAGCGGAGTGGTAAAGATTGTAAAGGATTTGGATGAATCCATCAAGGATAAGGATGTTATCGTGGTGGAGGATATTGTAGACAGCGGCCGTACTTTGAGTTATCTGATGGAGATGCTTCATGGAAGAGGTCCGGCTACCTTGAGATTGTGTACATTATTGGATAAGCCCGACAGAAGAGTTGTGGATGTGAACGTGGATTACACAGGATTTCAGATTCCGGATGAGTTTATTGTAGGCTATGGACTGGATTATGACCAGAAATATCGCAACCTTCCTTATATCGGGGTTGTTGAGTTTGATTAAAAAGAGCAGGAGTAATTGAAATTGAAACAGAACGGAAGAAGTATTAATTCATATTTATTTTTGATTGTAATTTTGATAGTAATGGTTATTGGTCTGAATATGTTTAAGACCGGGGACGATAATTACACTCAGAACAATCTGGTAGCTGACATGGAAGCCCAGAACATTCGTGGGATTGTGATTCAGCCCAACAGGGAGACACCTACCGGTTATGTGGAGGTGGAGCTCAATACCGGTGCTACCAAGCGGCTGTACGTGACAGATGTGCGAGAGGTTGAAACTCTGATTCGTGAGCATGGATATGACCCCCGAACAGAGGATGTTCTAAGAGAAAGCTGGATTCTTACAAGTCTGGTGCCCCTTCTGATTGTTCTGGCTGTTGGCATTTTCTTCTTTATGATGATGAATGCCCAGAATGCCGGCGGCGGTGGCAGTAAGATGATGAATTTTGGCAGGAGCCGTGCCAAAATGTCTGTGGGCGACAAAAATGCTACCTTTGAACAGGTTGCAGGTATGGAAGAGGAGAAGCAGGAGCTGGCAGAAATCGTAGATTTCTTAAAAGATCCCGGCAAATATACCAAAGTGGGTGCAAGAATCCCCAAGGGTGTTCTTCTGGAGGGCCCTCCCGGAACAGGTAAGACTCTGCTTGCCAAGGCGGTAGCCGGTGAGGCGGGCGTGCCTTTCTTCAGCATCTCAGGTTCCGATTTTGTGGAAATGTTTGTGGGTGTGGGTGCATCCCGTGTGCGTGATTTGTTCGAGGATGCCAAGCAGAATGCTCCTTGTATTGTTTTTATTGACGAGATTGATGCAGTAGCCCGTATTCGTGGTACCGGTATGGGTGGTGGCCATGATGAGAGAGAGCAGACCTTAAATCAGCTTCTTGTAGAGATGGATGGTTTCGGTGTAAATGAAGGAATAATTGTGTTGGCAGCTACCAACCGTGTAGATATTCTGGACCCTGCGATTTTGCGTCCCGGACGTTTTGACCGTAAGGTTGCCGTAGCACCTCCTGATGTAAAGGGTCGTGAGGATATTTTGAAGGTTCATGCTAAGAATAAGCCTCTGTCAGAGGATGTGGATTTGAAGCAGATTGCTCAGACCACCGCAGGCTTTACCGGAGCGGATTTGGAGAATCTATTAAATGAGTCCGCTATCAACGCAGCTAAGGAAGCCCGCGGTTATGTGACTCAGAAGGATATTAAAGATGCTTTTGTAAAGGTTGGTATCGGTACGGAGAAGAAGAGCCGTGTGATTTCCGACAAGGAGAAAAAGATTACCGCATATCATGAGGCTGGTCATGCGATTTTGTTCCATGTATTGCCCGATGTAGGACCTGTATATACGGTGTCGATTGTTCCCACAAGCTCCGGTGCGGCAGGCTATACCATGCCTCTGCCCGAGAAGGATGAAATGTTTATGACCAAGGGTCGTATGCTTCAGGATATTCAGGTATCTTTGGGCGGAAGAATTGCGGAGGAGCTTATTTTTGGAGACATTACCACCGGTGCGTCCAGCGATATCAAGCGTGCCACCAAGGTTGCCCGCAGAATGGTAACCCGCTATGGTATGTCTGAGAATATAGGTGTTATCTGTTATGATGATGACCAGGGTGAGGTGTTTATTGGTCGTGACCTGGCTCATACCAAGGGGCATAGTGAATCCGTGGCGGCTGAGATTGATAAGGAAGTAAAGTCTATTGTGGATGATTGCTATACCAAGGCAAAAGAGATAATCTCCCAGAATATGAACGTTCTTCATGCATGTGCAGAGCTTCTTTTGGAGAAAGAAAAGATTTCCCGTGAGGAGTTTGAGGCATTATTCACAGTGTAGGTATGTGAAAAATGCACAAAAACATGATGTTGCTTTTGTAATATTTGTGAATTTTGGGTCTAGTCAAAAAATTAGAGTGGTGATATTATAATAAGCGTAACCCCCCCAATACATTATAGTTTTTTGCTATACCCCATAAGTAAGAAATACCTTCTCTAAAAAAGACAGCTGCGCGGCTGTCTTTTTTGTTGCATGTACCCCGAAAGAGAATTTGGTTGTTGCCAGCCAGATAAAACAAAATTGCGCTAAATATCTGATAAGGAGATACAGTTTTAATCAAGGTTAGGTGAAGGAGAGGGTGCGTATGGTGGATATTCGTAGTTGAAAAAGGTATTGTAATTAGGTAAAATAGATATAATGGCTATGCATTAACAAACTGGGAAAAGAAAACAGAAAGGGAAACATAACCATGACTTTCGAGAATTTGTGGCAGACAGATTATAATCAGGCTTATATTGCCGGAATGCGTCCTGTTTTTAACAGAAGGGCAATTTATGCGGACACTACTGCAGAGTATGTGACACCGGCGGAGCCGGCGGCTTATGAGATTGTTACGATAAGGATTCGTACTGCCAAGAATAATGTGGACAGTGTGTATCTGATACATCGGGGTCAAAGACATCCTATGTGGAAGGAAGAGAGTACGGAAGATTTTGATTTCTATGCATATGAATTGGAGCTGGATAATGAGAAAGTGTCCTATCATTTTGAGCTTCGCACGGGAAATATTGTGGGATATTTTGATGTGCGTGGTCTGGTGCAGGAGATCAATGAGTATTATGATTTTGTGATTATTCCGGGCTTCAGGACACCGGATTGGGCGAAGGGTGCAGTTATGTACCAGATTTACGTGGATCGTTTCTGTAATGGCGACCCTGCCAATGATGTCTTGACAGATGAGTATTGCTATATCAATGAGCCGGTGCATAAGGTGGAGGACTGGTATGCTTATCCGGCACAGATGGATGTGCGTAATTTCTATGGTGGTGATTTGCAGGGTGTTCTGGATAAGATGGACTATCTGGAGGAGCTGGGCGTGGAGGTGATTTACTTTAATCCACTGTTTGTCTCACCCTCCAATCATAAGTACGATATTCAGGATTATGATTATATCGACCCTCATTTTGGTAAGATTGTGGATGAGAAGGGCGAGCTTCTGCCTCCGGGACAGAGGGAGAATCGTTTTGCTTCCAAATACATTAACCGTGTGACGAATAAGGCCAATTTGGAGGCCAGCAATGAGTTGTTTATCAAGGTGGTGGAAGAAGCTCACAAGAGAGGCATGCGTGTGATTTTAGACGATGTGTTCAATCAGTGTGGTTCCTTTAACAAATGGATGGATAAGGAACGCATCTATGAGGATGCCGAAGGGTATGAAAAGGGCGCTTATGTCAGTGCAGACAGTCCTTATCGCGGTTATTTTGACTTTAGAGAGGATTACAGATGGCCCTACAACAACACCTATGACGGCTGGTGGGGACATGATACATTGCCCAAGCTTAATTATGAAGCTTCCAGAGATTTGTATAATTATGTGCTGGAGATTGGACGCAAGTGGGTGTCTGCTCCTTACAATGCCGATGGATGGAGACTGGATGTGGCGGCAGATTTGGGACACAGTCAAGGCTTCAATCATCAGTTCTGGCATGATTTCCGTAAGGCAGTGAAGGAAGCCAATCCCGATGCCATTGTGCTGGCAGAGCATTACGGCAACACCAGAGACTGGTTGCAGGGGGATGAGTGGGATACGGTTATGAACTATGATGCCTTTATGGAGCCTGTAACTTGGTTTTTGACCGGTATGGAGAAGCATAGTGATGACTTCCGGGAGGATTTGCTGGGTAATGCTGAGAGCTTCTGGGGCGCAATGCGTCATCATTCGGGCAGTTTTGCCATGCCCAGCTGGCAGGTAGCCATGAATGAGCTTTCCAACCATGACCATTCCCGTTTCCTGACCCGTACCAACCATAAGGTGGGACGTACCAACACCATGGGTGCTGAGGCTGCCAATCAGGATGTCAATAAGGCAGTGTTCAGAGAAGCAGTTATCATGCAGATGACTTGGATTGGTGCACCTACGATTTATTATGGTGATGAGGTTGGAGTGTGTGGATTTACTGATCCTGACAGCAGACGCAGCTTCCCTTGGGGCAGAGAGGATATGGAGCTTCTTCAGTTCCACAAGGATATCATCCGCCTGCGCAAGGAGCACGAGGAGCTTAAGACAGGTTCTATCAAACCTGTGGACTCGGATTATAATGTGCTGGTATATGGTCGATTCAATCGGAAGAGCCAGTGTGTTATTGCCATTAACAACAATAATCACCCTGTTACCCGGGAATTGTCCATGTGGGAGCTGGGTACGCCCAAGAGTGGCAAGATGAAGATTATTTTGCAGAGTACAGGTTCCGGTTATACATTAGAAGGGGCAGAGTATGATATTCATACCGGCAAGATTACCATTGAATTGCCGCCTACCTCGGGAACCATTTTGAGATATGTAGAAGAATGATTTTAGGAAGGACTTAAGATGCAGGCTTTTATATTTGGACTTACCTTTCCTGTATTGCCCTTGCTGGCGTGGAGACGTTTCAGTCAAAAGGAGCAGGTGGCAGGGAAGGAACTGTTGATTCGTTATGCAGTTTATGCCTTGGTGGAGACTTTTTTGGCCAGTGTGGCGATGTTTTTCCTCTGTGATGAGGGAAGCTCCTTTCAGGCCAAGATGGATGCTTCCCCGGCATTTGTGTTAAAATTCGTATTGATGGAGCTTATGGCAGCTGTCATAATTATCGGGGCTGAGTGGATTTGTACTACTCAGAAGTTAACGGTGAGGGTCGCCTGGCAGGAATACCGGGATACAGGACTTGGCAAATTTGTACTGAAAATTCTGATTCCTGCAGGTATTTACCTTGTTGCCCTTTTGGTAGTGCTCTTGAATATCAGTTTGATGTTTGACAATGTGCTGTGGGGAGACGAGTGCTTTTCCGGCAACACTGCCCAGAAAACCTTTGCAGGCATTATGCAGGTCAACTATTTCTGGGACAGTCATCCCCCTCTTTACTATTTTTGGCTGAAAATATTTGGTGATGTCCTGGGCCATACAGGTCCGGTATACCATCTGGCTTCCTTAGTACCGTTTTTCGTAGGAATTGTACTTGCATTGACCAGTCTGCGCCAGCGATTGGGTAATATTCCTGCGGCGTTTTTTATCATTATTACAGGTTTGGCATCTCCCTGCCTGCAGTATAATGTGGAAATCCGCATGTATTCTCTGGCGTTTATGGCTATAGCACTGTGTTACTATTGTGCATACCGTGTGCTGGGAGGTAGTAAGTCGGCGTGGTTTGGTATGGTAATATGGGGATTGGTGGCAGCCTACTCACATTATTATGCAATGATGTCCGCGGGTCTGATTGTGTTTATTACCGGTGTGGCTACGGCTATCCGATATAAGGGCAAGACCTGGATTAAGGCACTTTTGGCGCTATTTGGTTTTATTGGCGGCTATTCGCCATGGTTCCCTCAACTGTTCCGTAATACGGAAAGTGTGAGTAACAATTGGTGGATGACAGAGACTTTAAGCCTTGCAGAATCCATGCAGATGGTATTCTGTGGCATTGAATATGAAAAGATTGTATTTATTTTGTTAGCGATGTTTGTAGCGGTAATGCTGGTGGTGGATTCTTCTTTTTTCCGCATCAGCAAAAAGGAGGATGGTACGGAGATTGCCATTCACAGACCTACTTTGCAGAGATGGTCCACAGAGACTTATGCAGTGGCTGTAGGTGCGCTGGTTATGCTGGGAACTGTTGTGGCGGCATATTTGTTGTGTCTTTTGATGGGGCCTGTGCTCGCCCAGAGATATCTGTATCCGCTGTGTGCAGTGACCATCTTGATGCTTGTATTTGGAAGCTACGGAGTGATGGACCTGGTTCAGGAGCTTGGCAAGAAGCTCAAAAAGGATTGGTTTATCAAGGCGGTTAAGACCGTTCTTATTCTTGTCCTTGCAGTGCTTCTGGTAGTAGGTTTGAAGAATTTCAAGGCTTTTCACACGACTGTTAAGACGGAAAAGATTGCTACGGAGCAGACGGTTAATATTGTGGGCGAAGTACCCGAGGATACGGCGCTTATCACCAATAATGTAAGACATCTGGGCTGGACGGTGCTGTATTATTACTATCCGGACAGAGAGATTGTCACCGGAAGATGTAGCAATGAAGGCATGGAGTATGATAAATTCTGGTATTACACACCGGAAGCTATTGGTAAGAACGAGCTGAAGGAGATGACCGAAGCGGGCTATACGGTAGAAAAATATGGTTCTCAGCAGCTTGCTGTCTACCCTTTTGAATTATATTATTTCGAGCGAGTGAAATAGTGCTTGCATTTTGTCTCAACATGTGATAAAATTTCACATTGTCAGGTAGTTTTTATATGACTACCTAAAATGGATGGATTCCCGAGTGGCCAAAGGGGACAGACTGTAAATCTGCTGCAAATTGCTTCGGTGGTTCGAATCCACCTCCATCCATTAAGGCCGGACGTTCATCGTCCGGCCTTTGACCATAGCGTCCGCTGGTGTGGCGGAATAGGCAGACGCAAGGGACTTAAAATCCCTCGGGGGCAACCCCGTGCCGGTTCAAGTCCGGCCACCAGCAGTATTTTATGGATAGCGGAAACATTGAATTTATCAGTGTTTCCGCTGTTTTTTTGCTTGTTGGGTGTGCGTGTAGAAACGTGTAAATTTTTTACACTTGTTTACACTCTTTTGAAAATGTGTAAAAACATTGATTTTGAGTGCTTGCAGTGCGTTTATAGAACAAACACACCGATACTAAACATTAAGAGTTTTCTCCAGTTCCTGCCGTTTCTGCTCATCAGAGTACCGGGAGAAGCAGTAGTGATTGATAAAGGTCTTTACGTCCCGGTGTCCGGCAAATTCCATTGCATCTTTTAAGTTGATGTTAGGATTATCTGCAACCTTTGTCAGAGCCGTCTTCCGGGCTTTGTGGTTGCCTTTCTTGGCAATGCCTATTTGCTTGCAGTAACGCTCATAGTGGATGTCGATAGAGTTGGCAGTAATGCGGTGTTTGCGGTACATGAAGATATAGTCCTCGGCTTCGCAAGTGTAACCATTCCGCAGATTGGCTTCCTTTACCTTGTCAAAAAGCTCCATTGCAGAAGATACCACATACAAGGTGCGGTAGCCTGCGTCCGACTTGGTATGCTCCACCACTTCTAAATGCTTCT
>CAYOGM010000011.1:0-34670 GCA_964403595.1 uncultured Acetatifactor sp.
AAATTTGATGCAAACCTATATTGATTATTTAAAAAGTAATTTTGAGGATATCAATATTATTTTTATTGATTTCATGGATTTGGAATACGAGGAAATAAAGGAGTATCATGCTTTACACAAGTATGTTGAGGAAAGATATGAAAATGAGAAGAAGAATTATTTGTTTGTAGATGAAGTACAGTTGTGTCCTCAGTTTGAGTTGGCGATAAATAGTTTATATTCGAAGCATAAATATGATATCTATATAACGGGTTCAAATGCCTTCTTGTTGAGTGCAGATTTGGCAACATTATTTACAGGCAGATATATTGAAATACATGTATTTCCCTTTAGTTTCAAAGAATATTGTGAATATTACAATGACGAGAAAGATAGGGATAAATTATTTGAAGAATATTTCATAAAAGGTGGTCTGGCCGGTTCTTATGCATATAATACGGATTTGGATAGAGTAACTTATATCAAGGAAGTTTATGAGACGATTGTGAATAGGGATTTGGTGCAAAAATACAATTTGCCGGATACGCAGGTGCTTCGACACTTAAGTGAATTCTTGATGGATAATATAAGTAATTTGACTTCACCCAATAGAGTGAGTGATATTTTAGTAGCAAATGAAATATCAACAAATCATGTAACGATTGGAAAGTATATCAAACATTTGTGTAATGCATTTGTTTTTTATGATGTCAAACGATATGACATTAGAGGAAAGAAGTATTTGGAAACATCGGACAAATTTTATATGTGCGATACCGGAATGCGCTATGCTATTTTGGGAAGTCGAAATATGGATTATGGACGTGTGTATGAAAATATCATTTGTATTGAGTTGTTGCGAAGAGGTTATGAGGTTTATGTGGGAAAACTTTATCAAAAGGAAATTGACTTTGTAGCACAAAGGGGCAGTGAGAAAATCTATATTCAGGTCAGTGATAATATATCTGACGAGAATACATTTAAAAGAGAATACTCACCGCTTTTACAGATTAAAGATGCATATCCCAAAATGATTATTGCAAGAACCAAGCATCCTAAATATACCTATGAAGGAATTGAAGTGTATGACATTGCAGAGTGGCTGCTGGGGGAGGATGGCAAAGATGAGTTATGATTTAACTTTTTGGAGATATCAAAAAAAGCCTCGAATGTCGGCAGTAAAAATATATGAAGCACTTATGGATGGAAGTGCTGTTGAGGGGCTGGATGAATTGCCTGTTTGTGATATTCGGGAAGATATTCAGAAGTTGTTTGCTGACTGGAAGACAGATGATGATATGGAGCTTGTTTTTGAAAAAGGCGAGGAGTCATTTCAGGTAACATTGGACCCGTACTATGTCAGATTTGATTGTTATGGCAGGACCATTAGTTATCGAAATAAGTTAATTCGGCTGCTTTCCAACAACTATAATTGTCACATGTTTGATGCCCAGAAAAATGTTCTCTTCGAGGTGCAGGATGGCAAGACCATACATGATAAAGCGATTCTTGCAGAAAAAGAGCTACATAAGCGGTTTGAAGCAAACGGCTATCAGTTTAAGACTTGTATTGTTTATCATTCAATGGCAGTGGTGCCCAAGGATGAACTCAATTTTGTGGGACCTACAATGAACTATTATTGCATGGATAAGCAGGCTGGAACGCATGGCTATTCCTTTTTTGTTTATCTGCGCGAATCAGAGGGGGTTATGTGCTTTAGCCCAAGATTTTATGCCATATATCCCAAGTTGGATAAATTGGTGGAACAGCTACGGGGCGTGCCCAGATATGATGGTGCAGGTGTTTTGCCGACACTTTCTTTTTCCATAAAGGATGCTTCTAAGGGTGAACTTAAAAATACAATGTATATTTTGAAGATGAACACTGACGTGAATGAATTTGTGGATGCAATTATGAGGGATGTGGAAACATATGTCTTTCCATTGCTTGAACAAATTGATACACTCGAAAAATACGAAGAAATGATGTTGCGCAGTGATTACAAATGTGTCCGCCAGCCGGTAATGTTCCGCGGATATTATCAGATTGCGCTGGCACTGTTAAACCGAGGCAGCATAGATGACAAAGCTTTAAACAAGCTTTTGAAGCAGGCCTCTAAAAATGACAACGAATATAGCGAGACCTGTATGGAGCGTGTAAAGGAGTATGTCAGAAATGATTAATAAACTGCTACAAGCTAAGGGACTTGACATTTCAAATATTCAAAATTTATTTGCAAGGCAAGAGGAGCGAGAATAAAGCATGAGCAATATTACTGAAAAAGATATGGAAATTACTATTGATGGAATGGGTCTGGTTCTTTATTCCAGTGAGGCTATGGCACATGTATGCGAAGGAGAAAATTTTTTCGAAAAGGAATTTTCTGCACCACAAAAAGTTGCAGAGCATATTGCTAAAGGCGATATCGTCGGATTCGGTACAGGTACAAGTGGCAGTTTTAATATTAAAATTAGAGAAGGATATCCTGATAGCACGCTAGATGAACAGTTCCCTATATCGATTAGATTAGCGATAGATGTAAAAGGAAATACGCTTTCGATTATTGATCTCTTTTGGCTTATGGATTGGTGTGATGACGTGCCGGAGGAGCAGCAGGTATCAGTTAAAGAAGGGATATATCACTTGACTGTTTTAACAAGGCAGCCCCAAAGCGGGATATGGGGCGATGGGCAAGATATTTATATTTTTATGAATAAATTGGCTGAGATGCCAAAGTTAAGCTGGGAAGGGATTCCGCAATTGCTTCCGTGAGTGTGCCGAAGCCGCTTTGTATGTGGCAAAGAAAATGCCTTTTTTGAAAGCGTATACAGGGCGTACAAGATGGGCGCATGGCCTTGCGGCTGGCGCAATGGCAAGATTATTGTATATGTGAAGTGATGGTTTTTGATTGTATAGCGGTACATATGCGTGGAAAGAGAATGATAGTGCAATAACTATGGAGGATAAATGCGATGACTGAAATTCCCGCTCCCCTTACATTGGAGGAAATAATTTTCCAAGGTGGAATCGAAGGAAGTGAAGAAGCCTATGATAAAGAAGATGGTTTTGATTATTCGGGTCCGGATTGTGCGTTGCTATATTATGGAGGGGATGAATTTAGTGGCGGCTCCCCGTTTACAGGACTGTACTACGAATTGTATGAAAATGGAAAATTAGAATCTTATAGCATGTATAAAAATGGAATGCCTGTAGGCGGATCTTATACATTTTACGAAAATGGAAACATAAAAAGTTATCGTTTCTTTTCAAAGGATAGATTGAACAACTATTGCTATTATTATGATGAGAGCGGAAATTTAGAACGATCTGATATATGGAAGGATGGTCGGTTTGTGCAAAAATATGGTGTATCAAGTTTTTGATGATTGTAACGTTTTGGAACCTGTATCCAGTGAGGATATTGAAAAGGCAATTGCGGAGAAACAAGTTACATATATGATTATGCAGGCGATGGGACAATCTCATTGTAAGGACTATATGAAATATGTTTTGCCGTTTCTGGATGGTGAATATTTTTATATTCGGAGAGCTGCAATTCAGGCCGTTTTAAATATAGATGGCAGATTAGGATTGGAGGCCTTGAAAAAGAAGTGTGCACAATATAGCTTAGAGGATGAAGACCCTTGGAATAAAATTCTTTTCACGGTTGCCATTATGATGGTGGAGGCAGGAACTGAAGGAATGAAAGCATATTTTGATTCCGAAGAGGGAGATGCCCGAATAAAAGATACGATTTTGACGTTTTATCACAGGGGATATCAATTTGAACAGGATGATATAAAGCTAATTTGCCACTACTTAAAGATATATATTAATAAATCTTTTGGATGGATAGGCAAAATGCCGAAAGCTGAATGGAAGGAATCTGTTTGCTTTGCTTTTGAAAGCTTTGGTTATATTATAGAGATGCATTCTGATTTGTTAAGTGAATGCGATGATGAGCTGAGTGAAACAATTTGTGAGATTTGTGAAGCTGCGATTGAAAAAGGATTCGGACAAGATACCAATTATGATATTGCCCTTATTTCGCAGTATGTGCGAAAAGAATATGCTATAAGAATTTTGAGAGCTTTAAAAGAAAAGGCAAGAGGAACTGCAAAAACAGAAATGAAAAGAGCATTAAAAAAATGGAATCTGGCATTGGAGGAGCTGTAGGCGAGGATGGAACAGTTGGAGGGAAAATGATGAATGAGTGGAAAGAACGTATAGAAGAAATGCGGGCAGTCAGGGATGAATTGTATCAGGCAGACCGGGAACAAATGTGGGAGTATTATCATCCGGAAGAGGCAGCAGAAAGAAGTGAAATTTTGTCTGCCCAAGAAAAACTTCAAATCAATTTGAGCCAAGATTATATTGATTTTCTTTTGTGTGCAAATGGGTGGAAGTGTTTTTATCAATTAGTAGATTTATTTGGTACAAAGGATTTTGATTCGGAAATGATGTCATATGCAAGAGAGCTTTTAAATGTAGAGCTAGAGTATCAGGAGGAATTGAGGACTGTTAAGGAGTATTTGTTACCGATTGCTGTATCAAGGACAGACAGGGATTTGTTTGTGATGGTGCTGGCAGAGGGAAGCGAATATGGTCAGGTTATCTGGATTGCAGGTGGAGAGATAGAAAGATTTGATTCGTTTGGTGAATTTTTTGAGGCTATGATTGAGTATAATCAGGGAGATTTAGAGGATATGGAGGAGTGCAATGTATAGTGAAGTAAAGAAAATTTTTGAAGCGTATCCGGTTGGACAAGAAGAAATAATGGAAGCTGAAAAAAGCATGGGAATTACTTTCCCATCTGATTTGCGGAATTTCTATAAGGAAGTCGGATATGGTTTTGTAAATAATGAGATGGGTGCAGTTAATAGGTTAATTGATCCATTAGGATGTTCTGCAATTAGACAAAGAGAAGATTTTTATGAATATGATCCGGATTTGGAGATGTATGAGAGCTACGAGGAAAATTCGTTAATATTCTTTGAAGTAAATGAGGGAGTGTATATATCTATAGGATTGGATGATGGCAAAATCTACTTTACAGACAAAGTGATTGCAAAATCATTGCTTGAGTTTTTGGGAAAAATTACAAATCCGGATTATTGGAACACAATATAAATAGTTGCAGTATAAGCACTGGCAGAGGAAGCCGGGCAGATGAGCAGTATATAGGCCATGAGCCCAATCAGGCCATAAATGGTTTGCTTGTTGTGAGGAAATGGTAGAGAGGTTGTTGCGCGTGGCGCTGATGTAGTGGGAGGTAATATGTATTTGATTAAAACAGTCAGAGGAGATATAACGAAGCCTTTGGGCGTTCAGGCAATCGTGAATGCAGCCAATAGCTCTCTGCTTGGCGGTGGTGGCGTAGACGGTGCGATACATAGGGCTGCCGGGCCGGAACTTTTATTTGAATGTCGTTTGCTTGGAGGATGTAAGACCGGGCAGGCAAAGATTACGAAGGCATACAATTTGCCATGTGATTATGTAATTCATACGGTAGGACCGGTGTGGAATGGCGGCAAGAAGAACGAAGAGGAACTGCTTGCCAACTGCTATTATAATTCCATGCAGGTCGCAATGGATAACGGTATAAGAACAATAGCATTTCCTTCTATTTCGACGGGAATCTATCATTTCCCCGTTGAATTGGCGGCAAAGATTGCAGTAAACACAGTTGAGAGATTTCTTAGTGGTAATGAGGATAAGTTCGATTTGGTGGAATGGGTATTGTTTGATGAAAATACCAAAAAAGTCTATGAAAGTGAAGTAGACAAGCTATATCTGGATATTCCGGAGAGTGGAAATTAGTAACTTGCTGAATGGAAAGGATACTATGAGTGGATATATTACATTTTGGTCAAAAGATTATGTAAAACAATTGAATAAAAATGGGGATGCAGGGCCCTTTAAAGTAGTTTATGGAAGCCCGCATACAAGGATGCCATCGATTTCTTCTCTTCGTGTTGGTGATGTGGTTTATGCGGTAGCTTTACAGCAAGGAACCTTGTGCATTATGGCGAGGCTTCAGATTGAAAAGATAGAACCGGCATTTGATTATATGATGCGGGAAATGGGGCAGCCATACTCGTCTTTGATTCCTAAGGGCATTGCAGTAAAATCACAAGGACCTTATGGTGAATTTGCGATATTTGCAGGCGGAAGTGGCTATTTGGACAAGGTGGAACTGCCGGAGGATATTCATACAATCTATGTTGAAGAGGAGTTGACACCAATTCCGCATCTGTTTCATCAGGAGCCGATTACCTGTTGTGCGGAATTGGCAGCCAGTGGTAGTAATGGTTCAACGATTGCTATGCGTCCGATTCCATTAGAAATTGTTCCAACGCTTTTGTTTGGAAAGACGAAATCAACTCAAAAACCTTTGAAACTGGATAAAAATGGATGTCCCACAAGTATTTCACTAAGCGGTTTTATTAGAAAAATGAGTGATGAGACACTTGAAGTGTTTGAAGAAATTTTTCAAAGAAGGTGAGGTGTTTGATTTGAAGAGAAAAGGTTTGGAATTATTCTGGGTGTGGTGTCCTGTGTAGCTGCCGCCATTTTGGAGGAGAATAAGTCACCAATACCGCAGTTTTTAGGAGGGGTGGATGCGGCATATTACGAAGCTGTGGTAAGGGATGTTAGGGCAGAAGTATCTATAGAAAATAACTGCTGATTTGGAATCCTTTTTTAGTTCAATTTCAGCGATTTGGGGGTGATTTGGAGCAAAAATAGTATCCATGCAAAATAATTGTCTTTTTCGAATCCATATTATTGTGAAAATGGATTCTATCTTGTTGATTTTTGGCTATGGATACCGGAATGGATTACTTTACCCTAGTCACGTAAAAAAGTGCTTGACAGAAGGGGAGGTAATCATAGTATAATATATCAGTACCAAAGATTTGAGACAAGATGTTTCGAGAGGATATACATCAGAGTCTTAAGCATTATTACGGACCACTCCCCACGGGAGTCGAGGCCATACGGACAGCCGGGTCCACTGCCGATTGGCGACTTGTCGCCGAATTATTGATTGAGTTAAAAGCTCAGTTTCTATAAGTTGGTTACTTCATAACCGAAATGCGTATATTACGCAGACTTGTGAAATGGTCAATAAAGAGTAGTAAAAGTATTATTGCTATATAGACTCTAAGTGCCTATATCCAATCTGATATTTATAGCAGGAGCGCTGTATTGTGCTATCTGTTTAGATAATTTTGATATGATTGATTGGAAGTTGAACGCAAGTTGTGTAATAGCAGCTTGCGTTTTTTGTTTTGCAGGAAATACCTTGTAAAACTAAATTGTGAAAAGATTTTCTTATAAAGCAAAAACCGACCTGAGCACATTTTGGGGGCTGGAGGTAGGTGCGAGCTGTTCAAACAGAAGAAAAAATCCCCACCCGGGAGGAAAAAATAAGCAATAGGTCGGTGTAAGGCGATTTCGTAACAGTAGAAATGAAGTCAAAATCCCGACTTGAGAGCAGCCAGGGCACAATAAGTCGGAATACTTGCGTAGTTGAATTATGTGCATAGAGGAACCAAATAAACATTATACAAGATTAAAATACACAGAAGGAATCAAATTTTACGAGGTGCGATATGGAAGAAATGATTTTAGACCAGACCAAAGCCCCCATTTATGAGGCATTACAGAGATTTCGTCAGATGCGCGTGGTGCCCTTTGATGTGCCGGGGCATAAGCATGGTAAGGGCAATCCGGAGCTTGCAGAGTTCCTGGGAGAAAAGTGTGTCAGTATTGATGTAAACAGTATGAAGCCTTTGGATAATCTTTGTCATCCTACATCGGTGATTCATGAGGCGGAGATGCTGGCGGCGGATGCCTTTGGGGCAGCCCATGCGTTTCTTATGGTGGGAGGAACCACAAGCTCTGTGCAGAGTATGGTGCTGTCTACCTGTAAGCGTGGTGACAAAATTATTCTGCCCAGAAATGTGCATCGTAGCGTGATTAATGCGCTGGTGCTGTGCGGTGCTATTCCTGTGTATGTCAATCCTGAAGTGGATACCAAACTGGGGATTTCTCTTGGGATGCAGCGTGAGCAGGTTGCCAAGGCCATTGCGGAGCATCCTGATGCAGTGGCGGTGTTGGTGAATAATCCCACCTATTATGGTATTTGTAGTGATATTCGGTCCATTGTAAAAATGGCTCATGAAGCGGGCATGTATTGTCTGGCAGATGAGGCTCATGGGACTCATTTTTACTTTGGAGACAATATGCCTGCGACAGCTATGGAGGCAGGGGCAGATATGGCAGCAGTGTCCATGCACAAAAGTGGTGGCAGCCTGACTCAGTCCAGTCTTCTTCTAGTGGGCCCCAATGTGAACGAGGGCTATGTACGTCAGATTATTAACTTGACCCAGACTACCTCGGGAAGTTACCTTCTCATGTCCAGTCTGGATATTAGTAGAAGAAATCTGGCCCAGAGAGGCAAGGAGGTCTTTGCCAAGGTTGTGGGCATGGCGGATTATGCCAGAGAAGAAATCAATGCTATCGGTGGATATTATGCATTTGGGAAAGAACTGATAAATGGAAATTCCATTTTTGATTTTGACCCCACCAAGTTAAGTGTACACACCAGAGATATCGGCCTTGCCGGAATTGAGGTGTATGATATTTTGCGTGATGAGTATGATATTCAGATTGAGTTTGGTGATATCGGTAATATTCTGGCTTACCTGTCCATCGGAGACCGTCCTCAGGAGCTGGAGCGTTTGGTGAGTGCCTTGGCAGAGATTCGCCGCAGATTCCAAAAGGACAGTAACGGTCTGCTTAGTCAGGAGTACTTGGATCCTGAGGTTGTGACCAGTCCTCAGGAGGCATTTTACGCCAAGAAAAAGAGTGTTCCCCTTAGAGAAAGCGAAGGGCTTGTGTGTAGTGAATTTGTAATGTGTTATCCTCCCGGAATCCCTATTTTGGCGCCGGGTGAGCGCATTACCAAAGCGATTCTTGATTATATTGAGTATGCCAAGATTAAAGGTTGTTCCATGACCGGTCCCGAGGACCCTGCAATCGAGAACATCAATGTCTTGGAGTAAGGAGGCAAAGTCGTGGAATTGTGGTTTAGTGAGTATCATGCTCCCGATGTGAAGCACAGCATTCGTGTAAACAGACATCTGTATTCCCAGAAAAGTGACTATCAGCAGATTGACATTTTGGACACGCCGGAGTTTGGTAAGGTGTTGGCGTTGGATGGCAATGTGATGTTGACGGTGCGTGATGAGTTTATCTATGATGAGGGGATTACCCATGTGCCCATGTCAGTACATCCAAATGTGCAGGATGTGCTGGTGATTGGTGCGGGAGACGGCGGTGTGGTAAAAGAGCTTGCCCGCTATGAAACTATCAAGCGCATTGATTTGGTGGAAATGGACCCTCAGGTTGTGGAGGCCTGTCGCGCCTATCTGCCCGAAAATGCAAGCCGACTGGATGACAGAAGAGTGCACATTTATTATGACAATGCTCTTCGTTTTATCCGAAGAAGCACGGAAGAATATGATTTGATTATCGTGGATTCCAATGACCCCTTTGGCCCCTCGGAGGGCTACTTTACCAGGGAGTTTTATGGTATTTGTTTTAATGCATTACGCGAGGACGGCATCATGGTGAACCAGCAGGGAAGCCCCTTTTACAAGCATGATGCGGAGGCTATGCAACGCAGTCACAAGCGCATTGTAAATACCTTCCCCATCAGTCGAGTGTATCAGGCGCATATTCCTACCTATGCGGCAGGGTATTGGCTCTTTGGTTTCGCCAGCAAAAAGTATCATCCCGTGGATGACTTTGATGCCAACAGGTGGCTTTCTAAGAATTTGAAAACCAAGTATTATACCACCAAGCTTCATGTGGGGGCCTTTTATCTGCCGGCCTATCTGGAAGAAATGTTACAGGAGGTGGAATAATGCTTAGTAAAAATATTGAGACCTTTATCGGCTGTGACTGTGAGTACGAGGATGCCAAGATTGTACTGTTTGGCGCACCCTTTGACTCCACCACAAGCTTCCGTCCCGGAGCCAGATTCGGCTCTGCGGCCATGCGTCATGAAAGTTTTGGCTTGGAGACTTATAGCCCTTATCAGGATAAAGACTTGACAGATTATAATATATTTGACAGCGGGGATTTGGAGCTTTGCTTTGGCAGTGCGGAAACTGCTTTGGCGGACATTGAGGATCGGGCCGCAACGATTTTAAATGATGGTAAGCTGCCGCTTCTTATCGGTGGCGAGCATTTGGTGACACTGGGCAGTGTTCGAGCAGTGCTTGAGAAATATCCTGACCTGCATATCATTCACTTTGATGCCCATGCGGATTTGCGAGATGATTACCTGGGTGCAAAACTTAGTCATGCCTGCGTTATTCGCCGTTGTCATGACCTTATAGGTGACGGACGCATCCACCAGTTCTGTATACGAAGCGGCGAGCGGGAAGAGTTTGCTTTTGCCAAGGAACATACAGACATGCATCCTTTTGACTTTAGTGGACTTGATGAGTTGGTTGAGGATTTGAAGAAATCCGCTACACCGGTTTACTTCACCATCGACTTGGACTGCCTTGACCCCTCCGCATTTCCCGGAACCGGAACTCCCGAAACAGGAGGAGTAACCTTTTTGCAGTTGCTTGAAGCAATTCAAAAAGTTGCTAAGACCAACATCGTGGCCGCTGATGTCAACGAACTGGCTCCCATGCTGGACCCCACCGGCGTATCCACCGCCACCGCCTGCAAAGTTCTCAGGGAGTTGCTTTTGGCACTTTGTGCTGAGTAATCAGCAGCGTGCAGTGCTAAGATGCAAAAGCGATGAAAATTCGAGGCGATAAGGATGCGTCTTCCAATGAAATAGAGAAAATAAATGAAAAGTTGCTTTAGTCAGCAGTTGTGAACTTTAATAATAGCGCATACCCATTTACTTCTCTGTATTTGGGTATGTGTAAGCGTTGGGGTCTATATGTCTTATAAGGACCCTTGAAAAACGCTGGTACTTGGGCTGTGTACTTTACAGCCCTATGTACCATTGCGTTTTTCGCGGAGCGACAGCGTGTCCGAATAAGACATATAGACCCCAACGCTTACCCCAACCCGAAAGGAGAAGAAAATGAGTAGAGTATTAGTTATTGGCTGCGGCGGCGTTGCCTCCGTAGCAATCAGAAAATGTTGTCAGGTGAGTGAGGTTTTCACTGAGCTTTGTATCGCAAGCCGCACTAAGGAAAAGTGTGACAAGCTTGCGGCAGACCTTGTAGGCAAAACCACCACCAAAATCACCACCGCACAGGTAGATGCAGATGATGTGCAACAGGTGATTGATTTGATTAATGATTACAAGCCGGATCTGGTGATGAATATTGCCCTTCCTTATCAGGACTTGACCATCATGGACGCATGTCTTGCATGCGGAGTGAATTACATGGATACTGCCAATTATGAGCCTGAGGATACGGACGACCCCGAGTGGCGCGCTATTTATGAGAAGCGTTGCGAGGAGCAGGGATTTTCAGCATATTTTGACTATAGCTGGCAGTGGGCATATCGTGAAAAATTTGAGAAGGCAGGTCTTACCGCACTTCTGGGCTGTGGCTTTGACCCCGGCGTAACCCAGGCTTACTGTGCTTATGCAAAAAAACATGAGTTTGATACCATCGACACTATCGATATTCTGGATTGTAACGGTGGAGACCACGGCTATCCTTTTGCCACCAATTTTAACCCTGAGGTAAACCTGCGCGAGGTGTCTGCACCCGGCAGTTACTGGGAGGATGGTCACTGGGTAGAGATTCCTGCTATGAGCATCAAGCGAGAGTATGATTTTGATGCTGTAGGCATGAAGGATATGTATCTGCTTCATCATGAGGAGATTGAGTCTTTGGCGCTGAATATTCCTGAGGTAAAGAGAATCCGTTTCTTCATGACCTTTGGACAAAGCTATCTGACTCATATGAAATGTCTGGAAAATGTGGGCATGCTGTCCACCACTCCCATTGAATTTGAGGGCACAGAAATTGTACCTATTAAGTTTTTGAAGGCACTTTTGCCTGACCCTGCAAGCCTTGGCCCCCGCACTCACGGCAAGACCAACATTGGTTGTATTTTCACCGGCAAAAAGGACGGTAAGGACAAGACCTATTACATCTACAATGTCTGTGACCATCAGGAGTGCTATAAAGAGGTGGAGAGTCAGGCCATCAGCTATACCACCGGAGTACCTGCTATGTGTGGTGCACTGATGCTTCTCACCGATAAGTGGAACAAGGCCGGTGTATACACTGTGGAAGAGTTTAATCCCGATCCTTTTCTGGATGCATTGGACAAATATGGTCTGCCTCGCAGGGAGAACCACAATCCTGAATTGGTGGACTAATGGAGAGGGCTATAGATAACCGTCCGCCCTTTCGGGGGCTGGGCGGTCAAACGCCAAAACAGCTTTTTCGAAGTCTGTCCACACCCTGTTATATTATAGATGAGGCTTCGCTTCGTAAAAATGGTGAAATTCTGGCATCGGTTATGAAGAACACCGGTTGTAAAATTCTGTTGGCGCAGAAGGCTTTTTCCAATTATGACTTTTATCCGTTGCTTGCAGAGTATCTGACAGGCACGGAGGCCAGCGGTTTGTTTGAGGCTCGACTGGGCGCAGAGAAAATGCCAGGCAAAGAGGTTCATGTATTTTGTGCGGCATATACGGATGCTGAATTCGACGAGCTTTTGAACTATGCGGACCATATTGTATTTAACTCGCCGAATCAGCTTCGGAAGTTTGGTGCTAAGGCGAAGTCCTATGGAAAGAGTATCGGATTGCGTATTAATCCTGAATGCTCCACTCAGGAAGGTCATGCCATTTATGACCCCTGTGCTTCCGGAAGTCGTCTGGGTACCACCAGAGCCATGTGGGATGAGAAGATGACAGAGGAACTGGTAGAACTGTTGGATGGATTGCATTTTCATACTCTTTGCGAGCAGGATTCCGATGCGCTGGAAGAGACTTTAAAAGCAGTGGAAGAGAAGTTTGGTGATATATTGCCTCGGATGAAGTGGCTGAATATGGGCGGAGGACACCACATTACTCGTGAAGATTACGATATTTCTCGTCTGGAGAAGTGCATTTCCTATGTTCAGGAAAAATGGGGCGTGGAGGTGTATCTGGAACCTGGAGAGGCAGTAGCATTAAATGCAGGATATCTTGCAACTCGGGTGCTGGATGTGGTGAAAAATGGAGAAACTGAGATTGCGATTCTGGATGCAAGCGCAGCCTGCCATATGCCGGATGTTATAGAAATGCCCTATATGCCGCCACTTTATGGCGGGGATACAGATTGCAAGAAAAATTGCAAGGATTCTGATGTGGATCATCTTGTTGCAGATAATAGCGAGACAGATAATTTCGCTGTAGATAATTTGGGCATATTCAACGCAGGGGAGTTTGTCTATCGACTGGCAGGCCCTACCTGTCTGGCAGGAGATGTCATAGGTGATTATGGATTCGAGGAAGAACTGCATGAGGGAGATATGTTGCTGTTTGGCGACATGGCTATTTACACCACCTGTAAAAATAATACTTTCAATGGCATGCCACTTCCTAATATCTGGAAGCGGAGCGAAGAAGGGATGCTGACCCGGCTGACTGATTTTGGATATGAAGATTTCGAGATGAGATTGGGAGGGCGGTAAGGTGCCTTTTGGGGTCAAATTCCTTTGCTGTCCGCAATGTCAGAATTGCTAAAAGGGCGTATATAAATTTTTTTATTTATATACGCCCTTTTTCACTCATAAATCAGGCATTTAATTTAACAAATGGGCGCTGACTATCTTCTTTTCTTACTCACGCCCCGCTTATGTCCTTTTGCGGGGTGTATGTTTGGAAAATCTATAATTTACATCCATTTCACATAATTTCCCTAAAGTTTTCCAGATAAAATTATACGATGTTTCCCCAATATCAGATTTTTTTGCATATGCTCAAGATTTTCAGAATGCAGTTGCCTGAGGAAGAAGATGTCATGCTGCAGTGTAGGAGTATACTTTACTGCGTGTTTTGTTTTTTCATAAGTAGCGCATACAACACAATTCCCAACACTAACGCCACGGTGTCAGCTACAGGTTGTGCGCACACCAAACCGATTTCGCCTGCGTAAGCATTCATAATTACCAGCATGGGGAACAGTATCACTGCCTGACGGACAAGGGAGAGCACCAGTGAGTGGAGCCATTTGCCCATGGCTTGGAAGATGCTGCCGAAGAGATTGGTAAAGCACATACCCGGTGCACAGAAGAACCAGATGCGTACAAATTCAACAGCCTTTTCTACGGTGGCAGTTTCATTAATAAAAATTTGTACTAAAGGTTGTGCGAAAACCTCCACAATTACAACACAGATTGCGGCATAACAGCCCAGAAGCAGGAAGGAGAATCGGTTGATTTCCTTCAGCCGCTTTATATCATTGGCGCCATAGCAATAGCCCAGAAGGGGCATGATACCTTGTGTCAGTCCCACAGTTATCTGGATTGCGATGGAACCGATTTTTTGTACAATACCGAAGGCAGCAATGGATATATCACCGTATTCGGACATAAAATGTGTCAGAACAATGTTGGCACTACTGCCCAGTACAATGATGGCGGCGGCAGGAATTCCCACCAGAATTACCTGTTTGGCAATCTGAGCCTCCAAACAGAATCTGGCAGGATTTAATACAATAACTGTTCCTTTTGTTCGTAAAATGACCTGTAACAGGTACAAGAAGGAACAGATATTGGACATGCAGGTTGCAATAGCTGCACCCTCGGCACCCATGCCCATCAGAGACACAAATACATAGTCCAGTACAATATTTAAGATACCGCCCAAAGCAAGGCCGATGCTGGCCTGCTTGGTATTGCCCTCGGAGCGGATTAAATGTCCGGCCATCAGTGCTGCAACTGTGGGAATACCACCATAGAGTACCGTCCAGCTTAAGTATTCTTTGGTAGCCTGATAGGTTTCCGGTGTAACTGCGCCGATAGTGGTCAGAATAGGTTTCATAAAGCAGGTTAAAACGGCAATGATGACCAATACCCCGGCCAATGCTCCATAAAAGGCAAAGGCAGAAGCCTTAGAAGCTCTTTCCCTGTCGCCTTGTCCAAGGGAACGGGATATAAAGCTGTTGGCACCGATGCCAAACAGATTTCCCACCATTGTTAATGTCATGAATATGGGAAAGCTTAAAGTCAACGCAGCCACCTGAGACGGGTCATTGGTATGGCCTACAAAAAAGGTATCAGCCAGATTATACAGTAAGGTTACCAGTTGACTTAATATAGTTGGAATTGCAAATTTAGCTACCGCTTTGGGAACGGATAAGCCTTGAAAAACATCTTTATTCTGATACATGGGAGACCTCTTATTTTCTAAACAGGTCACGTACGGTGCCAAATGCACCGAGGGCGGCAAATACATAGAGCATCATAAGGTTTTTGATGTAATCCGCTTTGATTGATGCATCCAGAGCAATTAATTCGGGGACAATCGCGAAAGCCTCTCCAAGGCTGATTTCATTGTCCCATGATTCTCTGAGTGCCATTGCCCATTCGAGACGGTCTGCAAAATAGGGGGTCACGATAATCAGAATCAGACAAATAATAGCGCTTTTAATACTAAGTCGGTGTCCAAACAATTCATAACCCTTAAAGGTGCAGACTGCGAGAATCCATCCGGAGATGGAGGCAACAAAGCCCATCTCTCCCAAAAGGATTATTACAATAGCACCCAGAGCAGCACCTAACAGCGCACCGACAATACCGGTTATCAGGTTTTCTTTTTGCGGTGTTACTACAGATGTCTGAGTGGGCAGAACAACAGGTTCCTCATTAACAGGCTGTCCACAGAAGGTGCAGGAAGTTAAGCCTTCTTCAATGGGATTTCCACAATTATTACAATTCATAAATATTCCTCCTAAGTTTTTATTGTCAACAAGAATAATAGTTTATAATTTTATGCTTGTCAAATATTGTCAAAATATTAACGAATATCAGCAAATAAATGTATAGAAGATTGCTTGTTTTCGAGTTGTATTGTATAATATATTTGTTTTTGGGTGCAAAAATTGATTGATAAGGTCGGAGCTATGAAGAAGATTGCATTGATATCAGATGGATGGAAGCGATTAATTACATATGCATGGGTTCAGGGAATTATGGAAAAGATTCATGAGTCCAACCGTGATGTGGCGTTGTATCAGTATAATTGCTATGGAAACTGGAGCAAGGATGAGTTGCACAATAAGGGGGAATATAATATTTATAATTTGCCCGATTTGCGCACTTTTGATGGTATTGTGCTGGACTGTAGCAATATTGTGAATAAGGAGCAGTTTGATTATGTGGTGAAACTTCTTCGTGCCAGCGGGGTGCCCGTGGTCAGCATCGGTTACAATATTGAAGGCTTTTATTATGTCAGCATTGACAATAGACAACCCATTATGGAAATCATGGAACATTTGTATCAGGTTCATGGATGTCGAAAGTTTATTTTTGCAGGAGGGCCGATAGATAATTTTGAGAATGCAGAAAGAGTTAACACATACAAAACATTTCTGCATCGTAAGGGGCTTAGTGAGGACGATAATCCTTGCTGGTACGGAGATTATGATTATGATACCGGTGTGAATTATATGACAGGTTTTCTGAAGTCAGGAGTGGATTTTCCGGATGCATTTGTTTGTGCAAATGACAATATTGCAGCCGGTATGTGTGCACGGGCAGCGAAAGCGGGATTTCGGATTCCTGAGGACTTTGTAGTAACCGGATTTGATAATTTGGATAAGGCGGCCTTTTTTAAACCGCAGATAAGCACTGTGGCATATGACAGAGAGAAGATTGGCAGTAAATGTTTTGAAGTACTTGCGGACATCTGGGATGGTAAAGAAGTGCCCAGATACAATTATGTGTCGGCAAAGTGTTTGTTCTCTGAGAGCTGTGGCTGTAAAAATAATGGCAGTGTAGACTATCGGGAATACATCAAGAATCAGATTGTGGGTGGAGTGAAGAAACAGGCAGATGATGAACGGCTGGTGGAGCTGGAGGGTAATCTGTCAAAATGTGTGGAGTTTAAAGATATGCTCCCCTTTATATCCGAATTTTTCTCAGAAGTGGATTGTGACGGATATGGTATCGTGTTGGATAAAAAGTTGCTCAAGGGTGAAATGAATGTCAAATTCCCGGTGAAGGGTTATGACAGGCACGATTTGGTTGTTGTCCATGCAGAAGAAAGGGGAGAGCGTATTCCATTGGAAACGGTGGCGGAGTTGGAGGAATATCTGGCGAAGACCGGTTCCCGGAGCTCATATCTGTTCACCCCCATTCATTTTAGAGAGCATACAGTGGGATATTCTATAGTAAAAGATGGGCGGTTTTTGTACGACAATCCCTATTTTTATGATATTCACAGCACGGTTGTACGAAGTGTGGAGGGGCTGTATAAACGTAAGCAGCTTGAGTGGGCCAACCGCAAATTGCTGGATACATATAATAGAGACCCGCTGACCGGAGTATATAATCGTATGGCGTATTCCAGTCTGATTGAGCCGGCATATCAGAAGCATAGGGAAAAGGGTGTGAATTGTGCATTGATGTTCCTCGATGCAGACCGCTTCAAGGAGATTAATGATACGAAAGGGCATGAATACGGCGATATGGTGCTCAAAACCATTGCCTGCATACTTCGGGCCAGATGTCCTAAGGGTGGACTGGTTTTCCGGTTTGGTGGAGATGAATTTATTGTGTTCTGGTCAGGTGCCACAAGGGAAACTATTGCAGAACTGAAGAATTATCTTGAGGGTGATTTTACGAAAGCCCAAATTGATGTGAGTATGGGATTTGTTCTTACGGATTGTGGGGAGAATAAATCCTTAGACGATTATCTGAGTGTGGCAGATAGGAATATGTATGCGGAGAAAAGTCTGCATAATAATCCCATATTTGATGAAAACAGCAAAATATCAATAAAATAGCGAACAAACTTAACTTTGTTCTTGAAAAAATACAAAAGAAATTGTATATTTATTAATGATACGTTTTTTTGTACTATACTTAAGGAGGAAATTAGAATGAAAAAAATCGTTTCAGTTGTGCTGATGATGGCATTGGCACTCTCATTGGTAGCTTGTGGAGGAGCTTCCACAGCGAAGATGACTATGGGTACCGGTGGAACCTCAGGCACCTACTATGGTTATGGCGGTGTGCTTGGTCAGTACATTAAGAATAAGGCAGGTACTGAGGTAGTAGTTGTTTCTACAGATGGTTCTAAGGCTAACATTCAGGGTATTGCAGCCGGCGATTATCAGCTGGGTACAGTACAGTCTGATGTTATGGCTTACGCATGGGAGGGAACCCGTTCCTTCGAGGCAGAGGGTGCTACGGATTCTTTCCGTGTAGTTGCTGGTCTGTATGCAGAAGCTCTTCAGCTTGTAACCATGGATCCTGAGATTAAGAGTGTTGCTGATTTGGCTGGTAAGACTGTATCCATCGGTGCACCCGGTTCCGGTGTTTACTTTAACGCAGTGGATGTACTTGCGGCAGCAGGTCTGACTGAGGAAGATATCAATGCTCAGTATCAGTCCTTTGCAGACAGCGCAGATGCTCTGAAGGACGGCAAGATTGATGCAGCTTTCATCGTAGCAGGTGCACCTACTCCTGCAATCACTGAGCTTTGCACCACCAACGATGCATATCTGGTTCCCATTGATGGTGAGGTGGCTGAGAATCTGATGGCATCTTGTCCTTTCTACACTGTACATAACATTCCTGCAGGTACTTATACCGGTCAGGAGGCTGATGTTCAGACTGTAACCGTAAAGGCTACTTTGATTGTAAGCGCAGATGCTTCCGAAGAGGTTGTATACAATCTGACTGCTGCTATTTTTGACAATATTGATGCAATCTCTGCTGAGAACGCAAAGGGTGCTGAGCTTAGCATCGAGAATGCTACAAGCGGTATGACCGTTCCTTTCCATGCAGGTGCAGCAAAGTATTTTGCTGAAAAAGGTGTGGAAGTAGCAGTTAACTAAGAGAAGTTGAAACAGCAAAGGATATGGCTGTATCCGGTTGTTGTTGGAAAAGGGCTGCGACGGGTTTTTCGCCGTAGCCCTTTTCTTCATAAACAGAGTCTGTTAACAGGAGGTATATATTTTTGGCAAAGGATAAAAAGGTTGAAGTAGAAGAAACAATGGATTTAGATGCCGTGATGAAAAAATATGACAGGGAGTCTAATACCCGTATCTGGGAAGGAAAACCCAAGATGATGGTAAATGCAGTTTTGGCTATTTTTTCGTTATTCTGTATCTATGTAACTTTATTTACCAGCTGGCTTGAGGAAATCCGTCTTACTTCCTTTGTAGCGTTTATTATTTTTATCGGGTATTTGGTGTTTCCTGCGAGAAAAGGGCATCAGAAGGTTAATCATATGCCTTGGTATGATGTCATTTTGATGATTTGCGGAACAGGTGCTTTTTTGTACTATACGGCCAATGCCATGACGATTATCCAGCAGGGCAGCCGTTTTGAGTGGTATCAGATAGCCATTGGTATTGTGGGTATTCTCTCTTTGGCGGAGGTGTGTCGCCGAAGTGTAGGTATGCCGATTCTGGTTGTGGCAGGATGTCTTATTCTGTATGCATTGATTTGGGGTCTTTCCAATCCTACACTGGGTGGTAAGCTGAATTATGCGGTCCGCTATTTGTTCTACAGTAAGGAAGGCATTATGTCCACGCCTATCAATGTGTGTTCCAAGTTTATTGTAGTGTTTATTATTTTCGGAGCGTTTCTTGAGCGTACCGGAATTGCCGATTTCTTTATTAACATTGCGAATGCTTTTGTGGGCGGCTTCTCAGGAGGGCCTGCGAAGGTAGCGGTTGTTGCAAGTGCCATGGAGGGTATGGTATCCGGTTCTTCTGTAGCGAATACAGTAGGTTCCGGTTCCGTAACAATTCCTCTTATGAAAAAGACCGGATACAAGCCTGAGTTTGCAGCGGCAGCAGAGGCTTCCGCATCTACCGGCGGACAGATTATGCCGCCCATCATGGGTGCGGCAGCGTTCCTCATGGCGGATTATGTGGGTGTTCCCTACAGCAACATTGTTGTGCGTGCGATTTTGCCTGCGGTATTGTATTTTGCGGGTATTTTTATCACAGTTCATCTGGAGGCCAAAAAAGAGGGCTTGAGAGGCCTGACCAAGGAAGAACTGCCTAGAATTAAGCCTTTGTTAAAGCAGACCTATTTGCTGCTTCCGTTGATTCTGTTGGTTTATCTGGTGGGTACCAGTCAGCGTTCTATTCAGTATGCGGCAGCAATTGCTATTATCGCAGCGATTGTAGTAAGTCTCTTTAACAAGGAGAACCGTATTACACCTAAGCGTATCTGGGAGGCTCTTGCTGCCGGTGGTCAGGGTATGATTACTGTAGCTGCAGCTTGTGGTGTTGCAGGTATGATTGCAGGTACCATTACCATGACAGGACTTGCGAATATGGTTATCAACGGAATTGTTGCTTTGGCCGGCGATAAGGTAATTATTGCATTGGTACTGACCATGATTTGCTGTATCATTCTTGGTATGGGTGTGCCCACTACTGCGAACTACTGTATCATGGCGGCTACCTGTGCGCCGATTCTGATACGTATGGGTGTGCCTACTTTGGCGGCTCACTTCTTTGTATTTTACTTTGGTATCGTGGCGGATTTGACACCTCCCGTAGCGCTGGCGGCTTATGCAGGTGCAGCCATTGCGCAGGCTAATCCTATGAAGACGGCTATCACAGCTACCAAGCTGGCAATCGGAGCATTTATTGTTCCGTATGTGTTTGCATTGAATCCTGCTATGCTGTTTATTGATACCACACCCATTGAAATCGTTCAGATTTGCATTACCTCATTGGTAGGTATTTTTGGTGTGTCAGCGGCTCTTGAGGGATATTTTTTGAACCATATGACATGGTATCAGAGACTGCTGAGTCTTGCAGGAGGGCTGATGTTGATTTATCCGGGTCTTGTAACGGATGCAGTTGGTCTTGGACTGATTATTGTGATGGCAATTACCCAGATTGTTAGCAATAGAAAGGTAAGTGTTGTTAAGGCATAACAATAAAACAATCATTAATTTGGTCTTTAAAGAAAAAGGAGAGAGGTTATGGCTAGTGTTTTAATTGTGGATGATGCAGAGTTTATGCTGATGACTATTCAGCGTATGTTAGAGGCCGGTGGTCATTCCGTGGCGGGTCTTGCAGTAAATGGAATAGAAGCCATCAAAATGTATCCGGAAGTAAAGCCGGATGTAGTAATTTTGGATATTACCATGCCTCAGATGAATGGGATTGATACGCTGAAGCGGCTTAAGGTATTGGACCCGGATGTCAAAATAATAATTTGTTCTGCAATAGGATATCAGGACAAGATTGCAGAAGCAATCAGTTGTGGCGCAGAAGAATTTATTGTGAAGCCATTTGAGCAGGAAGTGCTTATTGGAGCTATTGAGAAGGTTATGCGCAAGTAATTATGGAATATTTGGAGCAATTGAATGCAACAAAGAAATTTCCTTTTGATGTTGTGGTTGCTGCCGGTTGTGCAACAACTGATACAGTAGATTCTAAAACCATGTTTAACAAATTTGACGGCTTTATAAGTGGTCGGAAGGAATAAGGAAATGCAGGTTTTTATATCACATTCTTCCAAAGAAGCAGAGAAAGCAAATATAATGTGTGACAAATTGGAGCAGAGTGGTTATACCTGCTTTATTGCTCCCAGAAATATACGCTCCGGTTATGTGTATGCGGAGGAGCTGGCAAACGGTGTGGATACGTCAGATGTGATTCTGTTGATGCTGTCACAGGAATCCAATCGTTCGCCTCATGTTCTGCGTGAGATTGAGCGTGCGGTTACCCGTTCTATCCCTATTGTTGTCTACAAAATGGAGGAGGTAGAGCTTACCAAATCCATGGAATATTTTCTGATGACCCATCAGTTTATGGAGGCGGCAACGAATACGCCGGATGATTTGGTGGAGTGTATACGGAGTATGGAGCGGGCAATGGCAAGGGAAAACGGTGAAAAGAAGCAGGAGCCTGATAAGGCGAATGCAAAGCCGGTAGAACAAAATCCTGCAGTTGCAGTGCCGGAAAATGTCAAAAAGAGCTCCAAGAAGGGGATAGGCATTGTTGTGGCATTTGCATTAGTTGCAGTATTGGCAGGTGTAGTTGGATGGGGGATGAGCCGGCCTGCTGATACAGAGGCGACAGCAAGTACCCTGCCGGATTTGACCAATATCCAATTAGGAGATACCATTACTTTTGGTTCCTACAACAATGAGGACATTGCATGGAGAGTGCTTCGGATATCTGATGACGGAACAGAAGCAGTGGTGGTTGCGAGAGATGTTCTTACTGTTAAAGCTTATGATGCTCCTGACAGCGGACGATACAATCATGATGGCGAACAAAATTATAATTTTGCACCGGAGGCTTTGGAGGGAGATTTGGAGCTTCAAGCCTATGTGCATGGCAACAGCAGTTGGGAAAACTCCAATATTCGTACCTGGCTTAATGCTACCACGGAAAATGTAATTTATGATGGACAGGCACCCACATCCGGGGCTATGGCAGATGGTGTGAACGGCTATAACACAGAAAAAGGTTTCTTGTGTGATTTTACGGAAGAAGAGCTTGCAGTGATTAAAACTACAGAAGTCTGCACTAAGGGGAATGCATTGGTGGAGGCAGACACGGTGGTGACACAGGATAAAGTTTTTCTTTTGTCCATGGATGAGCTTGCGTGGTTTACGGAGGCTGATGTGTCCCTGATGGCGGTGCCAACGGCCGGTGCGGTGGCCAATGACAAGAGTAGCTGGTATCAGGCTTATTGTCTCGATTATGGTGTGGAGGCTACTATGTGGTGGTTGCGTGAGCCGGTGGCGGAGTCTGCATCTATGTGTTATCTTGTGGGCAATGGGTATCACAGTGAGAATATTTATTCATGGGAAGTAGGGGTGGAAGGATTTGGAATCCGTCCTGCTATGACCATTGCTCTGAATGCGGGCAAATAACGAAATTAAAATCCTCTTATCCATTCCTTTTGGGAGTATGATAAGAGGATTTATTTGTTCTATATCTATTTGGTTTTGGGTTTCTTTTTATAGAGTTCCTTGGGGGTGTACAAATGTCTGGGAATACCGTCTACCATAACCGGTGAAACATCACCTTGAATCAAAGGTCTTACATAGGTGATGAATTCTTCGGTAACATAAGTACCATCCTCATTAATCCATTCTCTGGGAACGCATTTTTCATCGTTTGCTATCTTATGTACATCTTTGACCGCAGTGGTACACTGATAAGGGTCATCAGAAATTCGCTGCAGAACAACCATCTTACCCGAATCGCCTTCGTCGGCAGCCTTAACTGCGGCACCGCCTACCTGATAAGCCTCTAGAATATCTACGCGGGATGCCATATGGGAGCCTGCTCTCTGTAAGGTACTGAACTCGATGGAACGGGTCTTGCAGCCCAATTCGTTTGCAATGTAGCCTGCAAGATAAGCAGCGGTTCCGGAGAGCTGCTTGTGACCGAAGGAATCCACAAAGCCAATATCATGTCCCAGCTCACATACATACTTGCCGTCAGGAGTGCGGATTCCTTCCGATACGGCAACTACGATGGAGGTTTTTTCTTTGAGTAATTCGGCTACGTTATTGCGGAATGTCTGAATGTCGAAAGGCAGTTCAGGCAGATAAATCAGGTCCGGACCATCACAATCTTCGCTCTGGGACAGAGCAGCCGCACCGGTAAGCCATCCTGCGTTTCTACCCATAACCTCAACGATGGTAACAAGTCCTTTGGGATAGTCCAGACAGAAGCCGTCACGGATTACTTCCTTGATGGAAGTGCCAATGTACTTGGCTGCACTACCATAGCCGGGAGTGTGGTCGGTCAGGGCCAAATCATTATCTATGGTCTTGGGGCAGCCTATAAAGCGTGTTTCGTGTCCGGTCAGTATAGCATAGTCAGACAGCTTTTTTATGGTATCCATGGAGTCGTTTCCACCAATGTAAATAAAGGCTTCGATATCCAGCTTGTCTAAAATTGCAAAAATCTTCTCATAGACTTCCTTGTTCTCATGGATGCCGGGCAGCTTGTAGCGACAGGAACCCAGAAAGGCTGCGGGAGTTCGCTTCAAAAGCTCCACATCCAGATCGGTTTTGATATGCTCGGATAAATCCAAATAGGTCTCATCCAACAAGCCCTGCACTCCGTGAAGCATGCCATAAACCTTGTTAGCTCCTCGGTCTATAGCTGTGCGGTAAACACCTGCAAGACTGGAGTTGATTGCAGCAGTGGGACCGCCGGACTGGCCGACAATAACATTTCTTTTCATAGTGATACCTCCTCGGATACAAAATTGTTCTTATATTGTAGTACAAAAATGTTCAAAAATCCACTAATTTGTCAACAATTCAATTAAAATAAATAATTTTTCAACAAAATGACACAAATAACCCGGAAGAAGATTGAGAAAAAGTTTATTTTGTGTTAAAATGCAACTATAAATTTGTGAAAGCGGTGGGATATGAAGAATCTGTTAGTGGTTTCATTGGAAAAGTCATTAGAAGCACATATGCAGTTGGTCAGAGATTATCATGTTGCGTTTGAACTCAATGATTTCTATGACCCGGATGTGCTGGATAATGCGGATAGGATTGATGAGATAGCCATGCGTTACCAACAGGTTGGTATACCATCCGGCAGTACCATGCACGGGGCTTTTTTTGACATTATACTTCACAGCAGGGATGCCGTGGTCCGGAAGAATGCCAGACATCGGATGAGGCAGAGTATGGAGATTGCTTGGCGGCTTGGGCTCGAGGCGGTAATCTTCCATACCAATTATCAGCCGGGAATTGTGGGTGATGATTATATACAGAATGTAATCGGCAGGAATGCAGATTTTTTGGAGGAGCTTTTGCAAGAGTATCCCTCAGTCAATATCTATCTGGAAAATATGTTTGAGGATACTCCCGAGGTTATTGCATCGATTTCCGAGCGCCTTAAGGAATACCCTAATTATGGAGTGTGTCTGGATTATGGACATGCATGGGTGTATGGAACGGATATCAAACAATGGGTGCAGGAGCTGGCACCGTATGTAAAGCATTTACATATCAATGATAATGATTTAAAGAGAGACCTTCATCTGGCGGTAGGTTCCGGTTCCATAGACTGGAAGGAATTCGCCGTGTTCTACCGTGAATTTTTTTCTCAGTGTAGTGTACTTGTGGAAATCGACGATGTGGAACAGCAGAGAGTCTCGCTGGAGTTTTTAAAAGGCTTGTTATAGACAGGTGAAGTTGGAGGTGTTTTATGTATCGTAATGCAGAGGAAATGCTTCAGGAAATTTTTCATTGTATGAGTCTTTTGGTCGGAGAGAAGGACTTTGATAAGACGATTCGGATTCTTACGGAACTGGGTCGGGTTTTGGTTAATGCGGACAGGACATCTTTTTGGTATTGGGATAAGGTGAAGAAGCAGTATTGGACATTGGCCAGTCTTGGAACGGACAGAATTGTAGTGCCTGAGGGCAGTGGTATTATCGGTGCTGCGATTACCAATCAGGAAACCATAATTATTGATTCACCATATGAAGATGAGAGGTTTAACCCCGAGGTGGACAAAGCCACAGGTTATGTGACAAGGTCTATTTTATGTATGCCTGTCACTGATGCTCAGGGCGCGGTGATAGGCGGCTATCAGGCAATTAACAAGCTTGGTGAGGATAAGGAGGCAGTCTTTGACAGAACGGATGTGGACAGGCTGGCTTTGGCGGCAGTTTATTGTGGCAAGTTGCTGGAGAATCAACTTTTGCAGACTGTCAGTCGCATAGACAGACTTACCGGACTTAAGAACAGGCACTGCTTTGAACAGTTATACCAAAAGTGCATTGCACAGGACACCGTTTCCGGCATGATTATGTGTGATATTGATTTCTTCAAGAAGGTGAATGATACTTATGGACATAATGGCGGTGATGCAGTGCTAATCAATATTGCCAATATATTGAAAAACAGCGTGGAGCGGCGGGGTGATGTGATTCGCTGGGGCGGTGAGGAATTTCTCATTCTTCTGCCCGATACGGACAGGGATGAATTAGTACAGCTGGCACAGTTTATCAGAGAGTGTGTACAGCAGTCGGTCTGTGCATATGAACAACAGATGATACATGTAACCATGTCATTTGGTGTTTCGATGATTGATAAGACATTATCGGCAGATGAAAATATCCGGTGTGCGGATGAGAAATTATATCTGGCTAAGGCGAACGGACGCAATCGGGTAGTAGAATAGATATTAGCAGGGCGAGAGGATTATAGTTATGGGTGAAAAGACTGTTTTTATAAGCTATAGTTCGAAGGATTTCTTGTATGTGAAGGGGATAGTAGAGATACTAAAGGAGTTGGGAGTATCCTATTGGAAAGCACCGGATATGATTCCGGCAGGTTCTAATTATGCCAAGGAGATACCTGCGGCAATTCGTGAGTGTGACGTGTTTTTGCTGGTAGTTTCCAAATATTCTCAGAAGTCAATTTGGGTGGAAAAGGAACTGGACAGTGCAATTAATAACCGAAAAATGATTTTGCCCATAAAATTGGATAATGAACCCTTAAACGATTTGTTTCGCTTTTATTTGAATAATGTTCAGATGATTCTTTATGATGTGGAAAGAGAAAAACTGGTCGAGTTTCTGCGTCAGCAGATTGGGAAAAAGGTTACCTGTATAGAGGAATCAAGAGTGGTTCCCAACGGAGAAAGTCAAAAGGATGCTCTCAGAAGACACAATGCACTTATTATGAATAAGGTTCCGGTGGAGTGCAGGTTTTGCAAGGGACTCATACAAGAGACATCCAATGGAGTCTATGAATGTCTGATATGTGGCAGACAAAGCTATGATTACTATCAGACGGTGAAAAGATATCTGGAACATAATGGTGCAGCATCATCTATAGAGATAGAACGTGCTACGGGGGTTCCAAGAAAAACAATCGAATATTTCTTGAAGGAAGGATATCTGGAAATATCCAAACAGGATTCCTATAGAATGACCTGTGTAAGATGCGGTAAGTCAATCCGAACCGGCGTATTGTGCGATAAGTGCAGAATGTTGTAGAGCGATTAACTGGAATGGAGATTAGTGTATGGAGAAAAACATCTGGGTAATTGCAGACAACAGAACGGACATGTTGGAAGCGCAACGCAGTATTAATTCCAGAGGAAGCATGCGGGCAATCTGTATATTGTCTTTTGAAGCATTGCAAAGAGCTCTGTCTTCAGTGACTAATATGCCCTCATTAATCATCATAGATTATGAGATGTCCGGAAAGGAGAATTTCAGGTCGTTGTCTTGGGTGAAGGAACAACAAAGCCTGGTGGGAATTCCTTTGTTTTTTATGGTGGGTAGCAGTGGTGATGAAATTCACAATGACTGTTATATGCGTGGTGCTTTGGCGGTGCTCAAAAAGCCATTGAATGCAGTCGCCGTAGAACGTATAGAGCGTATGGCATGGCAGTTTGATGTGGCGAGAAATGTGGAGAAAAAGCTGGAAAAGCAAGCTTATGATTTGAAGGCAGCCAGAGAGATAGAGCGATTGAACAAACAGCTTGCAGCCAGAAATGAATTGCTGTATCAGGTCTTTGGAAGGTATTTTTCTGATGAAATCATGGAACGGATTTTTCAAGACCCATCCGGCGTGTCAATTGGTGGCGAGAAGAAAAACATGACGGTTATGATGGCGGATTTGCGTGGATTTACGGCAGTGTCCCAGACAATGTATTCTGATTCTGTGATGGATTTGTTGAATTTTTACTTTGGTAAAATGATAGAGATTATCAGTGCATACAAGGGTACTGTGATTGAGTTTTTGGGAGATGGTATTCTGGCAGTGTTTGGAGCACCGATTCCTTTGGAGGACCATACGGAAAGTGCAGTTGCAGCAGCCATTACCATGCAGAATGCCATGGGCGAAGTAAATGCATATTGCCATCAAAGAGGTTATGAAACCATTGATATGGGTATAGGGATTCACTGCGGAGAGGTGTTTATCGGTAACATCGGTTCAGAGAAGGTTATGCGATATAATGTCATTGGAAGTGTTGTGAACGAATGCTCACGCATTGAGGGATACAGCGTGGGTAGTCAGGTGCTTGTGTCGTCACGGGCAATAGAAAATATTAGCTGTAGCTTTGGGACAAAAGATACCATCCATATCAAGGCAAAGGGAATAGGAACCATTCTTAAGGTATATGAAGTAACGGAATTATCCGGTAAGTATGCCTGTAGAATACAGACAGATGAGCAGCATAGGGCTTACAGTGTGTCCGAAGAAATTGTATTTGAATTGCAGTTGCTTATTGATAAGCTGCTGTCTCAAAGAGTAATTAAAACGACTCTGAAAGAAATTACCTGTAAAAATGCTATTGTTGGACTGAACGACAGAACTACAGATTTTTATCTGTATGATGATGTGAAAATTCTCGCCAGAAGCCCGGAGGGAGAAATCCTCTTTGACGATGTATATGCAAAGATTATAGATGCAGGTACAAACCGGATTAAGCTACATTTTACTCATACCAACAAAGAATTCAGGAGTCTGATGGAACAGATGGTAACGGGAAATGGAGATGCATAGAATGATGATAACGAAGAAAGAATTTGTAATTGAGTGTATACAGGATGCCCGGCTTTTACAAGAGGATGAGAAGACGCTTTTGGACAAATTTGCATGTATCTGTTTGCTATTGATATACGAAGAACAGAATCAGGTTCAGATGTTGCTTGTCAGTGGCACCAAACAGATACGGGCAGTGGAAATGCTGGAATATATGTTGTCTGAATTTGGTCTTGTAAGGGGCGAGGCGGGTAAAGCTTCAGGCGCTGTCTCATCGGCAATTTTGAGAAGTCAGATGTCTGACAGCGAAACTGTTGAAATGGTAGAATATTTTGATAAAATAGTTGATGAATATATTTCCAATACCACTTGTATTGTAGCAGATGAGTATGCCTCTGCAAATGAAAATTACATTCGGCAGCTTCCACTTTATACCAAGAAGAAGAAAAAGTGGGCGGTGGTGAAAAGCACAGATATTGTGCAAGCCGGAGAAGCTTTTGTAATAAAATCTCTTGAAAATGAATCCGGTGAAAATATTGTTGCGCAGGAGGATATCTATATTATGATAGGTAACCGGGGAGAGGTCTATCATATTACGGCGCAGAAATTTGCAAATACCTATGAGTTAACCTCGGAAAATCTGGATATTTTTGCAGAGATGCTGGATTTTATTCCGGAGGTACAGCTGGTGGAAACGGGAGAGTATATTACGATTGATGACAAAGCCCGTGTATGCTATCCGCAGAGAAATGTGAGGATATATGCTGTGCAGTTACAGGGACGCACCAAGATTTTCCAAGGGAGTGAGGAAGGGAATTATTTCCTCGGCAGACAGGGGGATTATATGGCTGTCAGGGAGGACGATATCCGGGATATTTATGTTATTCAAAGAGAAATCTTTGAGTCTACATATGTGGAGGCTACAGGGGAATAAGGGAACAGGGAGGAAGAAAACATGGCATGGTACGATGAGGCAGTATTTTATCATATTTATCCTTTGGGGCTGACAGGGGCACCTAAACAGAATCCTTATGGAGAACCGGTACACAGGTTAAATACAGTACTTCCTTGGATTTCTCATATTAAAGAAATTGGATGTAATGCAATTTACATTGGACCGCTTTTTGAATCTGTGGGACATGGCTACGAAACCACAGATTACAAAAAATTGGACAGCAGACTGGGTACGAATGAGGATTTAAAGAACTTCGTGGAGGAATGCCACAAACAGGGAATCAGAGTGATTCTGGATGGAGTTTTCAATCACACAGGTCGTGATTTCTTTGCATTTCAGGATTTGAAAAAGCATAGAGAAAATTCGCAGTACAAAGACTGGTACTGCAATGTGAATTTCGGAGGAAACAATTCCTATAATGATGGATTTTCCTATGAAAACTGGGGAGGATACGACCTCCTTGCGAAATTAAATCAGCATAATCCGGCGGTCAAAGATTACATTTGCGATGTAATCCGTTTCTGGGTAAGGGAATTTGATATTGATGGAATCCGTCTGGATGCGGCGGATGTTCTGGATTTTGATTATATGAAGGCACTTCGTCATGTGGCGAATGAAGTAAAAACGGAATTCTGGCTCATGGGAGAGGTCATTCATGGAAATTATTCCCGCTGGGCAAATGATGGTACCCTTCATTCCGTAACCAACTACATGCTTCATAAAGCATTGTACTCCGGTCATAATGACCATAACTATTTTGAAGTTGCACATACAATCAAATACGTAAACGATATGGTAGGAAATAACCTGAAGCTTTACAGCTTTGTGGATAACCATGACGTAGAGCGTATTTATACGAAGTTGAAAAATAAAGCCCATTTTTTGCCGGTACATGTGATGCTTTACACATTGCCGGGAGTTCCGTCAATTTACTATGGTTCCGAGTTTGGTATCGAAGGACGAAAAGAAAACTTTTCAGATGATTCCTTAAGACCTGTGCTGAATTATGAAGAGTATAAAGATGCGACTGACACCAATTCTTGTACAAAACTAATCGCAGCACTTGGAAAGATTCGTCAGAATACACCGGCTCTTTGCTATGGTGATTATCAGCAATTGGAACTGCAGAATACTTATTTTGCTTATGCAAGAACCCTTGACGGGAAGTCTGTAATCACTACAGTTAACAATGGAGATAATGAAGCTTCCATGGAGCTTGTGTGTGGACAGTCGGCAGAATATATAGGTGCATTATCGGGCGAACGAGTGGCTGTAAACGGTGGCCGCATCCGTGTGAGAGTGTCGGCGAATTCCGGTGAAATCTGGATTCCGGCAGAATTTGCTGAGAAACCGGTGGAACAGCGGGTTGAGCAGCCCGAAGTGGAGCCTGCAATAGCAGAGTCTGTAAACGTACAGGAAGAAAAGAAGCCTGAGAACGGAGTCGTGGATTGGAGCAAACCATATGAAGATATGTCTGTGGAAGAACTTCAGGAAGCGATTCTCGAAAAGATGAGAAGAAACGGACCGGTAACAGACTACATGATAGGGACAGTCACAGAAAATACCCATCATGGCTCCTTGGTGAATTGGGTTAGAAGTTTTGGTTAATGTGAAAGGGCGATGGGTCTATGTAAAATTTTTGGAGTTTGCCATATGTATCGGAGCATGGCTCTTTGCCTAATACGGTTGGGGGGGATATGTGATGTTTTACAGAGAGTATAGAATTGCTTTCCTCGATAAGAGGTGCTATAATATATCCACGGGCAGAAACAGCGTGTGTCATGCAGTAAGGAGTAATAATGACACGTCGTAAATTTCAGGAGTTAAATTTATCTAATGCATATCTTTTTGCAGCAACTATGGAGGATGAAGGAACCTGTAAAATCACATTGGAAATGCTGCTGGAGAGAAAAATCGAAAAAGTGGCTGTTCATGTAGAGCATTCCATGCTATACAGTCAGGATTATCGAAGTATTCGTCTGGATGTGTATGCAAGCGATGAGACCGGAAATGCATACAATATGGAGATGCAGGGTGAAAATGAGGGAGATCTTCCCAAACGCAGCCGTTATCATCAGGCAGAAATGGATGTACTTAGTCTGAAACCGGGTGAGGACTTTAATGCTCTTGGCCCCAACTATGTTATCTTTATCTGTTGTTTTGACCCTTTTGGTAAGGGGCTTTATCGGTATACCTTTACCAATAAATGTACAGAAACAGGTGACGAGCTGGGGGATGGAACCACTAAGATTTTCTTGAGTACAAAAGGGAAAAATCCGGAGGATGTTCCCGAAGTTTTGGTGCGTTTTCTAAGATATCTGGAAAACAGTACCGATGAGTGCGCGGGTAATCAGGATGATGCAGTGAGTAAGATTCACTCCAGAGTAGTAACCATTAAACAGGATCGGTCATGGGAGAGTCGGTACATGAAGTTTGAAGAATTGATGCAAAAAAAATATCAACAGGGCATCCAGCAAGGCATTCAACAGGGCATTCAACAGGGCATTCAACAGGCGGAGACCCGTATGCAGAGACTGATTCAATGTATGCAGGAAGCAGGAGAGCAGGAGCTTTTGGTTCGACTTTCGGAAGCAGCGTTTTTGGAAGAGATGTATCGAAAGTATAATATCTAACGTAAATCGGTTAACGGATTATTTTTATCTGATATTCTGTAGTTTCTAAAAGTCCTTATTAGGATATCTGTTTTTTCTTGAGAATATAAGTAGCATATCAATGATTTGTATTCTTTGTCGCTAATAAACCCACCACAATAAGCTGACACAACTGTTTTTGCCTAAAAGAATGCAAAAAGATGTGGTTTTGTTTTCCACAGTATTAACCAGTCAGACTCAAAGAGGAATTTATGACTGAAATAGCCGAATAAAGGAATTGAGTAAAAACTATGACAAAATCTAACAAATATGGTACAATATAAAATATAGCAAAAATTTTTCTGGAAAAGGAGAATACATATGGAATACAATGAAAAATATTTTGCCAAAAGTGCGAACAAGAAAGCGATGGGTATGTGGCTTGCTATGTCCATGGTGTTATCTATTGCTTATTTTTTCGAGATTAAGAAGGGGCTGAAAACAATCGAATTCTATGTTGTTATGGAATTGATTTGCTGGGTCCCCTTTTTATTAGGGTTGCTGGTATTGAAGCTTAAGGGATGGCATACAAAGCTGTATCAGGATATCGTGGGTTTTGGATTTGGATTCTTGTACCTGTATATTATGCTGACAGCACCCGGTACTTTGGCATTTACCTATATATTACCCCTTGTCAGCATGCTGATAATATACAAAAACCGAAATTTCATTCTGCGGTGCGGCGTGTGCACTATGGTAGTTTTGTGTATTACAATTGTGCGAAATTATATGAATGGCATGAATTCTTCCAGTGATATATCCAATTACGAGATTCAGCTGGCCATCATGGCATTCAGCTACATCGGATATGTAGTGGCAATCAATCATATGGTTACTTCCGACGGAGCACTGCTGAATACAGTGCAAAGTAATCTCGATAAGGTAGTGAACACTGTAAAGAAGGTCAAGACAGCCAGTTCATCCATCGTAGATGGCGTAACAGTAGTGCGTGAGCTCTCAGAGGAGAATAGAGGAGATGCAAGCGTGGTAGTAGACACGATGGAAAGTATGGTGGAGAGAAGCAGGGAATTGGGACAAAGCATTGATTCTTCCATGGAAATGTCTGAAGATATTGATAATCAGGTTGCTAATGTGGCTGATCTGGTGGAGCATATTGTGGAAATCAGTGGTAAATCAGCTACTCATGCAAATTCCAGTGTACTTGAACTGGGGAATGCGGTAGAGGCTACCAATACGATGGCAAGGCTGTCTGCAGATATTGAAGTAATATTAGAGGAGTTCCGCAATCAGTTTGGTAAGGTGAAAATGGAGACCGGAACCATAGAGAAAATTTCTTCCCAGACCAATTTACTGGCATTGAATGCATCAATCGAAGCAGCCAGAGCAGGTGAGCATGGCAGAGGATTTGCGGTAGTTGCAGAGGAAATCAGAAATTTAAGTTTGGGTACACAGTCCTCATCGTCCAGCATCATGCAGGCGCTGCAACTGTTGGAAGAGACATCTGATAAGATGACGGAGTCTATCACAACAATCATGAAATTGATAGAAGATTCCATGGGAACCATACAGTCAGTAAATACAAGTGTAAGCATAATAGCTGAGGATTCCAAGCAACTGGGTGATGAGATTCAAGTAGTGGATTCAGCCATGAGGAGAGTAGAAAACTCTAACAAGAGCATGGTAGAGAATATGAAAAAGGTGCAGGATATCATGACGTCCATGACGGAGAGTGTGGTAGAGTCGGAGGCTACCACAGTGACTATGATGAGCAAATATGAAGAGACTGCACGAAATGTTGAGATTATAGAGAGTATTGTAGGTAATTTGGTTGTAGAACTGGGAGATGGAGGATTCATGGATACGGAGGATATTCTTCCGGGCATGAAGCTTATTCTATTGAGACATGATGGTAGCAAGCATCATACTACAGTAGTAGATACCCAGAAGGACAAGATTGTCATTGATGCTTCAGCTGAGACGGAAACCTTCCTGGATGAAGTAAGGAAGCAAACGTTAGATGTACATATTATGGTAAATAACACCACTTACACATGGCAGGAGGTGAATTTTCGCAAGAAGGATAATCACTATCTGCTTACAGTAGAAGGTAATCCTAAGGTAATGAATCGGAGAAAATATCCCAGATACCCGATGAGTAATATCTGTGAGATTCGGTTTCCCAATCAGAAGCGTTCTGTTAATGGCCGGATGGTCAATCTCAGCGCGGGAGGATATGCCTTTAAATGCATGGAAGCAGGTTTGGATTCCATGATTGGAGAGCCGGTAGAACTTATTATTCACGACTTTGAGTTGTTGAAGGACAGAGCTTTGCCAGGTGTCATCATTCGCTGTACCGTCGAACAGGATGTGGACATAGTAAGATGTAGAATGCTGGAGGATAGCGAAGAGATAAAGGCTTATGTGGAAAGTAGAA
>CAYOGM010000012.1:0-31359 GCA_964403595.1 uncultured Acetatifactor sp.
ATCTCAATATTCTGTTTCTCGTTGTGTCCGCCGATATTGTAGGTCTCGAACAGTCTTCCCTGCTCCTGAACCATATCAATCGCTTTGGCATGATCCTCAACAAACAACCAGTCGCGGACATTTTTACCGTCACCATATACCGGAAGCTTCTTACCCTGCAATGCATTGTTAATCATCAGGGGGATGAACTTCTCCGGGAACTGGTAAGGTCCATAGTTGTTGGAGCAGTTGGTGATATTTGCAGGGAACTTATAAGTATCCATATAAGCCTTCACCAGCATATCGGAGCTGGCCTTACTTGCAGAGTAAGGGCTGTGAGGGTCATAAGGTGAAGTCTCATAAAAGAATGCATTTTCATCCTCAGGAAGACTTCCGTACACCTCATCAGTAGATACGTGAAGAAATTTCTTACCCTCCTTAAAGCTTCCGTCAGTAAGCTCCCACGCAGCCTTAGCACAGTTTAACATCACTGCAGTACCAAGTACATTCGTCTGTACAAAAACCTCAGGGTTTTTGATACTTCTGTCCACATGACTTTCCGCTGCAAAATGCACTACTCTGTCAATATCATTTTCTGCAAAAATCTTGCTGATAGCTTCCTTATCACAGATGTCCGCTCTCACAAAGGTGTAGTTCTCTCTGTTCTCCACATCCTTCAGATTCTCCAGATTTCCTGCATAAGTCAGGACATCCACATTGATAATACGAATCTCATTATCATACTTTTTAAACATGTAATGAATGTAATTGGAGCCGATAAAACCTGCTCCTCCTGTTACCAAATAAGTTCTCATTTTTTTCTCCTCTATTTCTTACGAATTCTTTGTTTCACTCAACATTACCAAATAACGCTGTGCTATGGTCCATGCTGAAATATACAACAAGGCAACTTCACTGCTGCTCCACTTGCGTTGCATTTTAATCATATCAAAGAATACCAACATATCCGGTCCATCCGCTGGTTTTACCTTAACTGCCACAAAATTGTTGGTCCCCTGACTGCTTAATGCCTTATAAATATCTGGATGCGTATCTTCAAAAGGAAGCACCTTATTACGCACCAACACACCCTTTTTATCAAACAAAGCAGCTGCATTATCCTGTTTCCAGAAAGCCATATTTTCTACAACCGGGCATTCCTCCCGGGAAACCTCCGGATGATAGACCACATGTATTTTTTGATATTCATCTCCTGAATAAAGCAGTACACGATCTATACTATAGCTTTGCAGAAATTCCTGCACGCTCTTATCAAAACACTCAGGATTATCCTTGCCCAGACCTTCCATCACTCCCACCAAAGCTGTGCAAGACTGTTCAAATGTCATGGGCATACGCTTGTCTGCTGTTTTCGCCGCCATTTTATAATTAGCATGCATCTCCGGCGTATAGATAATCAAACGATTCTTGCCCTTTGCTTTCGCAATATACAGACATTTATCTGCCACATTAAATAAGTCCTCGTAATTGGAAGCATGATCCGGATATATGGAAAGTCCCAGAGAAAGTGTCACCTCCATGTCAGATAACAATTCGCCGCAACTCCACATTATATTTTTACGGATTGTTTTGAAAATATCTGCGAAATTCTCGGCATCCTTAACCTTATCTGTCACCACCATGAATTCATCACCGCCAAAACGGCCTACAAACCCGCGATTTCCTAATGTTGCCTGAATAATTTCCGCTACCTTTGCAATTACCTCATCGCCCTTCATATGACCATAGGTATCATTTATATTTTTGAAATCATCAATATCCATTACAGACAATAAAACCTTATTGTCCTTGGCATTAGTAACCAGTTCCATTGCAATTTCTTTAATCGCGCGCTTATTATACACATTAGTGGCATTGTCAAAGGCATGGGCTCCCATATAATATTTGTCATCTTTTTTCAAATCGCCCATAACCGTAATGGTGCCGGCCATCAACTCCTTTGTGTTATTTACATACACAAGTCCACCGACAATATGCATATAACCACAATCCAGTCCAAAAACCTCTCCATCCAATTCCAGTTCCATTGTTTCTGTGCTATTCTTCAAATATTCGGAAAAGCTCTCAAATTCCGCTTTCTGCTTAAAGGTAAATTTATCACTTGCCGAAACACTTTGTTGCAGATTAGAAAGGGTATCCTTATACCGTTGAATCGCCCTATTATTAATGTACTCGAATATAGTCAGATAATCTGATTCGAAACTATATTCAAAATACAATTCATCACTTAAAGACATAAACTTCCTATATTTTGTAAGCTTTACAAAATCCGAATCATATCTGTGATGAATGCGCATAATATCCAATAAATTCAAATCTATAGTCTGAAAACCATCCAGCTCTCTGCCATTATGCTCAAACACACCATACATATAACGATAACTGCCATCACTAGACAAGAGACGGAAAATCAAGCGTTGTGGCTCCTCATCCAAATGCCCCAATGCATCTATTACGCATTCTACATCGTCAGGATGTACCAGTTTAGGAAATGGACGCGCTGAATTAGCTCCAATATATCTGTAAAAGGACTCATCGGCATCCACTACGGTATAACCCTTCTGCAAAGTTGCCCTTCCGCGATAAATGTGAGGATTCTTATCTTCTTTTGAATAGTACTTTGTAATATTCATAAGCTTACTCCTTGTTTATTACTCCCCATTTGCTTGCATTTCACTTGTTAATACCCCAGATAACTGAGATTCATATCAACATTTCCACTGATACCGCTTACCTTGCCTGTACTCTTGTACTGCCACAAATCATATCTTCCGGTGTATGTAGGAGTTGCTGCATACTGTGCCAGCCAGATTTTATGAGCATTCAGCTGACTGGGATCCAGCATACTCTCAAGCCATGTCTTATTGGCATAGATGCCTGCCGTATAGCCATTGGCCCGAATGGTCTCACAGAAAGCCTTGCAGACTGCCGTTCTCGCAGACTTGCTAAGACCATCTGCACGTCCTTTGTTACCCGCTGCACCGCTGTATTCCACATCTAAGAAAATGGGATAGGAAATCTTATAATTCTTCACAGCATCCAATACAAAGGATGCCTCCTCTACAGCTTCCACTTCATCAACCGCCTGACTAAAGAAATACACACCAACTTTCAGACCTGCAGCGGTTGCCCCCTTAATGTTCTGTTCAAACTTCGGATCAATAATAAGAGACCCCTGCGTATAACCACGGTATCCACAACGAATAATAACATAGGAAACACCTGAATTCTTTACCGCATTCCAATCAATTGTACCATTGTGTTTGGACACATCAATACCCATGGTACCGGCACCGGTTATCAGCACACCATCACTGTCAAAAGTATATCTCGCACCCTGAATGACCTGTTCCCCGGTTACTTTTTTACCATACTTATCAAAGAAATATACTTTACCATCAATAGTCTGCCAGCCGGTATACTTTGTCTCACCTTTCTTAAAGAACTGCATACCCTCTTTATAATAGTCAGCATACACCGCTTCTCTATAGGTGTCACCCTCCTGTACATAGAGCTGATTGCCATCATTGTCTTTGAGTTTTGTTTCGGTATCATCCTTAGGATGCGCTTTCACAGTTACAGCACAGGTGGCTTTAACCTTTTCACCGTCTTTTTTGGCTGTTACCGTAATGGTTGCCGTGCCTTTCTTTTCTCCTGTTATAACAACAGACATGCCATCCAGTGTTACTGTCGCAACCTCTTCATCTGATGATTCTACAGAAATCTCCGCGCCCTCACTTGCGGTTACTGTAATGGTTGACGTTTCTTTGGTGTAAACCGTAACTTCCTTTTTGTCCAGACTGACAGCGCCTTTTTCTGTTACGATGACGGTAATATCAACAGATGGCACATTAGCCACAGGGTCTTCCTTGTAATTAGCAGTGGCTGTTATGGTTGTGGAACCGGTACTCACTGCCTTAATGGTAATCTTGCCGGATTTATTGACAGAAGCTTCTGCTATTCCTACATCCGCACTGCTTACTGTATAGGAAAGCGTTCTATCTGCTTCAAAACCACTTACAGACAACTGAACCGTGCTTTCTGCCTCTTCTGCAAGTGTTACCTCCGAAGAATCCACTGTTATGGTTCCATCAAAGGGAACTGCCGTCTCATCTATTACTGTTATCTCGCAGGTTGCCTCGTACTCCTTTTCCTCGCCATTCCGGAGTGCAATAACCGTATATGTAATCGTCGCCTTTCCTGCTGAAACCGGTGTTACTACACCTTCCAAATCCACTTCCGCAATAGAATTATCGCTACTGCTCCAGCTCTCTGCAATCACATCGGAAATATCTGAATAAGAACCCTCCAGTTTCAGGCTATCACCGCCCACCTTAAGCTCAGCAGACTCTTTATCCAGCTTTACCTCTGCAGCCATTCGCATGAAATTACCGCTTTTCGCTATCGTTGACGGATCCGTAATCTTACTCTTGGACACCTCTGTATAGGTATTTGTCACCGCTGTGCTCTCAACCCACTCTACTGTATCCTCCAAACCGGATTCCTGCTCAGTATTCTGCTTTTTTTGTTCCTCATTGGAGACATCAATCTGGTCCTCTGTCTTGACCTCGTCAGAGACATCAACCTTCTGGTAAGCAATATCCTTTCTTACCTCTGCACTTACCGTACTGCTTGGTATTGCGTAACCGGCATATTTCTCACCACTCAATTCATTCACATCCAGTTTATAACTCCCCGGTGTGATGTCCTTTTTGTGGATAATACCATCCATATCGTCGTCAGACCATGTCTCAGTCTTGCCGTCAGGGTCTGTAACACTTACTGTAAAAGGTACATTCGCAATCAGCTTCTCACTTTTCTGGTTAACAAACTTAATCTTTAAATCCTTCTGAACGGATGCTGTCTTCAAAGTAACTGTTACGTCTTTGTTGTACTCAGCCTCGTCATATTCCTTCTCCGACTTTTGCGCCTCTTCCTCTGCCGTCTTATTCTTTATCGCATCGCTCAGTGCCAGAAGCCCCTCATCTCCAACAATATTGATACCATCCAACTGGGTTCCCACCGAAGCAAACACCTTGCTCTGATTGGACTTATTGCTCGTTCCCACAAACACAATCAATGTAACAATCGCTAGAAGCAGCACACACGCACCTGCACCCAGCATCACCTTGTCCATCCCCGTCATATTGGAGAACCATGCAAGAAATCCCTTCTCTTCTTCCTCATCCTCCTCATAATACTCATCCGCATACAGTTCATCCTCATAAACCATATCGTCTTCGTATATAACATCATCCTCGTAAACTATATCTTCTTCGCATCCTTCTGCGCCTTCATAAACTATATCGTCTTCATAGACTTCTGTATTTTCATAGAGCACAGCGTCATCATAAACCTCATTACTTTCATAAGCTGCCTCTTCTTCATATACTATATCTTCCTCGTATACAGTCTCCTCGGAAAATTCTTCATCCGCATATGTAACTTCATCCTCGTATGTAACCTCATCCTCGTATGTAACCTCATCTTCATATTCTGATTCACCTTCATACGCCAAAGCTCCGGCAAACTCTTCGCCCTCTTCATAAGACTCCACATCCTCATAATATGCTTCGTCTTCATAATACTCATCCGATTCCTCTGCCTCAAATGCAGCAGCTTCCTCAAGCTCCTGATCCCAGTCTACAACTTCTTCTTCCCAGTCATCCCAATTCTCATCTGTATTCTTAAATCGGTCCAGAAATCTACCCATTTTTCTTCCTATTCTCCTCAAAATATATTCCGTAATATTATACCACCGCGTCTCTTCCACTTCAAGCAATTATCCCATTTATTCACAATTTCTTAAATATTATGGAATAATATGGACATTTATTTTGCAAAATAGTAAAATGTATCAAACAGTTAAACTACAGGAAAGGAATCACATGTAATGAAACGTTTTATTAATATTCATACTTTACTGCTTCTTGTTTTTCTTATAACAGTGGCTGGTCTGGTGTATCGCTTTAACAACTGGGGAGTCAAAATAGACCCCCATCTGATTGATGCAGAAGAAGAGCGTCCGGACAACCTTGACATGATATTGCCACTTGTAGATGAAGACGGCAATATCCTTCATGACCAGGATGAAGAGACCACTATTGTTTGCTTTGGCAACGCCCCCTTTGCGGACGACAGAGATTCCACTGACAATCTGGCCAATATGATTGCAGCCAAAACCGGTGCAACCGTCTACAACTGCTCCATCAGCGGAAGCTATCTGGCTGCCATGAACTACACCATTGACACCTCCAATCATCCTTTGGATGCTTACAATTTTTATTGGCTGACACAGCTTGCCAGCAAAAGCGATATCTACAGCAGATGTGAACGTGCTGCCAAAACCTTGGGCGATGCAGCTCCCGCGGAAGCACCGGAGGTCTATGATACCCTTTGGAATCTGGACTTTAGCAAAGTTGATGTAGTTGCCATCATGTATGATGCCAGTGACTATCTGGCAGGCCACCAGATGTACAGCGACCAAAATGACACGGATATTGAACAGTTTACAGGCAATTTGGAAGCAGGCATTGAACTATTACAGCAAAACTATCCTTGGATTCGCATTATCGTAATGTCCCCCACCTACGCTTATGCAATAGACGAAAATGGCGATTATATCAGTAGCGACAAGTATACCTATGGTTGGGATGTTCTCTCTACCTACGCCATCAAACAGCAACAATCCTGCTCCCGCAGAAGCGTAACCTTTATCGACAATATTTACGGTACCATCAACGAGGACAACGCAGATGATTATCTCATCGACAATCTGCACCTGAACAAAGCCGGCAGAGAGCTTGTAGCTGACCGTTTCGTAGATGCCCTCCACTACTACGACGAAGATTAAGACCAACTTTGTTTTTCTCGGTCTATAGAAAATTTTACACTTTCAGAATCCCTTTTTAAAAAGGGATTCTGAAACAAAAGAGGACATGATACCTCCAAAAGATACCACATCCCTTTTATAACAATGTTCCAATCTTCTTAAAAAGTAATCAATTCCTGATTCCTATAAACAATATAACCATCCGTCTCACAAAACCATTCATAGCCGGTCTCTGTCAGACTACCGTCCATTTCCTTATCAGACTCCAGAACAATATAAATACATCCATATTCTTTGGCTAATTTTCCCAATAAATGCGCATCTACAACCTCTGCCTCCATGGCATCACATAACTCATGCTGAGTAGCCCATTCATTCCACCCCTCCACCAGAATTTCTCGCCCATAAGGCATACACACTACAGGAGAATACTGACGCACATACTGAATCATCTCCAGCGGAAATACCGCCGTAACCTCCCTCCCCGGGAGTTCAATGGCATCACAGATATTTACTACACCGTCTGGCACATGATATACATTTTCCGCCGGAGTAAAATAAACATTACTGTAAATATACGTACCTGACACAACCGTCATAAACACTGACCCTGCCGCCCACAAGACTCTCTTACGTCCGTTCAGCCGGCTCCCGATAGTCACGCAGGTATAGGCAATCACAACCGTCACCGGAAGCAGCCACAAAATCCGGTAATAAATGTCATCACCCATATATTCTGCCAAAAATCCGGCAAACAACGGATTAAAGAACAACAGCAACAAAATTACCGGCACATACACAAACAAAATACGAAGCTGTTTGCGTTCCTCCTTCAAAAACAAATACAAAAGAGAAAAGAGAAACCAGATGATGATAAGCCCCGTGCCCATATATTCACGAAATAACTCAATCGCATGATTCATTTTCTACCTCACATCAAATTCCGTCAACCCACCACATACAATAGCATATAACACACGCAGGGTATGCAGCAAAGTGCCAAAGGAATCAGCACCTTCCAGTTGCGGTAGCTTACAGCTGCGCATATACCTGTCACTGCCACCATCAGACATAAAAGGAACGCTCCCATGGTGCTGCACAGGCAGCCTGTCAGTATGACACTGCACAACAAAACCCAGTACACGAGGGAAATCTTTTTCTTTTCCTGCAACCGATTCAATAAAAGCAACAGCAGAAACAACAGCATGGGAAACACGATACTTCCCAACACCGCCTTTCCCTGACGGCTTCTGGCCAACATAAAATGCTCCATGGTATACATGGAATAATCCCCGAAAAGAACCAGCACTGCCGTCATAATCATAAAGGGTGCCAGAAGCTTCTCACGATTCCGCAGTATTTCCCTGCCCAGCAGATAAAATATCCCATACGTCATAGGAATCAGCATCAACGGCATTGCCACATGAGCCACACTCACTGCACGAACTCCGCTGATTCGGGCCAAAAAGGCAATCCATATGGGAAACGGTGCCAGTCCGTGACGAATATCCACCTCCGCACTGCCTCCGGTGTAGGGAAGCTTTCGATACATGGTCTCCGCATCCTCTGTGATGGTTGACACCGCCACATAATAGGCATCGTCACCGTCACCGTAAGCCAGCCTAACGGCCTGAACCAATTGAAATGCGAACAACAACCAAAAAACAATCCAAAGATAACTCATCTTAGCCTTCCCGGAAGCTACCACATGCAGACGTTTTCTGCTGTCTCGCAGCCACAGCACAGTTCCTGCAATAGCCAAAAGTACAGACAGGCCTCCAAAAACAGTTACCACCTGATGAAACTCCTTCTCTTTCAACACAAAAGGCACACAAACCAACTGAAATACTGCCCAGAGCATCATCTGCCCGCCAATCCACAAAAAAGGCAGACTGTACCTGTTACTGCCACCGTTTTCGCGAGCCATACTGCTTAAAAAGCCGCCCACCACCACCGGAAGCCCATACAGCAAAAATGCCAATATGAAACTTTGTACTACCAAAGGCATATTTTCCATGTCAACACTCCATTATCTGCGTTCTACCACAAACAGACTATCTCCATAGGGTGCCCCCTCATTCATCAGAGTTTCCACCCCATACAATCCATATTTTTCTTCCAAAACAGACTCTATCCTCTCTCTGTCAAGACCTGCTTTCACAAGAACAACCGCCCTTGTAAGCTCTGTCAAAGACTCCGTCTCCTGCCTGTCTGAAAGCTCCTGAGTCGTCACCAGCAGTGTCTTCTCATACTCCGTAAATTCCAACAGATTCTCATAATAACCCACACCCTGATAAACACAGATGCAAGGATAATCCGAATATTCTTCAGCCAACTCCCTCTGGGCATCATAACCCAGATAAAGATACTCGCTCTCATGGTCTGTCAATATCACAACCTGTCTCAGCACTGATACACAAACAAGTACACCCATCACGAAACGTGCAACCTTTACCTTATTCTGATTCGCTGCCAAAATACCAATTCCCTTGCACAGGCTGGCAACTACCGCCAGTATAAACAGCGGAAACAAAGGCATGATATAGCGGTTCACCAGATAGGGAGACATTCTTGCCGCCAGCAAAAAATATCCTACAAACGGTATCCATAAAAGAGCCTGCTGGCTGGCTCCGTCCCGCACCCTGGAATTGGTGTCATTTTGCTTGAAACGCCCCACTATCACCAACAATATCCATAACACAACTACTGCCAGAAACAGCAAACACGCACTGCCCGTCTCACGCACCAGAATCTCCCCAAACGCCCAAAGTCTGCTGCCATATCCGGCAAAGCCCTGAGAAAGATTCTCCAGCGCCTCCACTCCTCGTCCGCTGGAAAATACATCTGCAACAGAGAACGGAAACAAACCCACGCCGATTATTGCAGCCAGCAACATAGAACGAATGTAACACCACAGTTCCTTTTTACGCTTCTGCAGCCACAAAGTCACCACTGTAACTGCCGCCAGTACCAGACAGTAAAACAAAAAGAAATACTGCGTCCAGAATCCCAGAACCGTCACCAAAATGAGCAGCTTATTGTGCTTCGTGAAATCATTTCCATCCAGCATATCGTTGTAAAGCTTACGCACATGCACCGCCAGAAGCGCCACACACCACAAAGTCACCATGGCATACATACGAATCAAAAGAGTAGTAGACACCGCACCAACCGACAATCCATACAGCCCTGCTGCCAAAAGGCCGGCAACTCTTCCCCACTTTGGAACACTCCAAATCGTCATAAGCCACTGGCTCAGTTTCATCAAAAGCACCATAATTCCCAGCACACACAACAAATTAATCACACACCCCATAAAAGGAGTAATTTCCCCTTTAAAGAAAGAAGAAATCGTATGCAACAGGGCAAAATGCAGCGGCGGATGATTGTCATCCTTCACATTAAAATACACAGACAAATAGGAAAAATCATCCTTCTCTTCCACCGTAACATAATCCACAAAGGTGTCCCGCTCTATCCAGACAGGCTCCTCATATACATCTGCCTTGTAGGACAAAAGCTTACTGTTCCCCCGGTTTTCCACAACATCCTTTGCTGTGGCCATCATGTTATCCACCGTTTCGCCAAAGCTTTCACCTCGAAGCTCATTGTCCACAAATTTAGCCAGACGCCCCTGGGGTTGCGTGGGAACAATCCATGGATTAAACTCTGCATTGGCCAATTCAAAGCTTAACAGCTCATCCATATGATACCCCTGTTTCCTGTCAATATTGCCAATAAGCAGAGCGCCACAGACTAGGAGCACTAAAAGCTCCGGAAGATATGAAATTAAACGCATTCGCTTTGTTTTCTTCTCGCCTCGTCCCTTCATTTTGTCTCTATTTTACCTCATATATAAAAATTCGATAATAACTCTCATCGGTCTCAAAGGGTTCCTCTCGAAGGAGAGCCAGCCCAAGCTCCTCTGCGTTGGCAATGTAAGCCGCTGAGAACAGATACTCCCCACCAAGAGCAGCCAAAGCCTCTGTGTTTAACTCCAAATGAGAGAAATAAAATCCGTTTTTCTCTATAGTATAGTATCCGGGACATTCTGAACCAAAAATATAACAACGATTGCCCCAATCGTCATAATAGCTTCTAAGATATTCACTTTCCTGCAAAGCAGGAGCAATCACCTGCCGAAATGCATGCTTATATTCCAAAGAATAGTTGTTGGAATATCCGTCCAGACAATAAAAACCATGATACAACGCTGCCGCAGGGTCAATTCCCAAACTCGCTACCCTATACTGCGAAGGCTCAAGCCCGGTGTACTCTGCCATAAAATCCGCCACCTGTTCATATACGCCAACCGCATAGTAATCATCAAAACTCATGGCCTCATAATCGGGATTCCGAAGCTTTTGTATATTGGACTTCAAATCACTGTTTTTCAGAATTTGCAGGCCACATACAGCCAAGGCTGTCATCACTATCATTCCGCCAAAAGCTGAAACCTTTTTGTGTTCGGCCTGCCATAACTCCATAAGCAGCGCAAGAACACAGCCCAGAAACAAATACCACAGACAGGGGGCAAGCCACAGAAAGCGATCCACCTGAAAAGCTCCCAAAGCTCCCAGCTTCTCCCTAATCAACACACCTGCTCCACTGTTCCAAAATGCAGCTACCGCTGTCAGAAGCACATTGACTCCAACCGCCCACAATGCCTTGTGCTGCAAAAGCCTGCAATTTCCATTCTTCGCTCCTGCCAAGACTGACAACACGAAAACTACTGCTCCCCCAATCAAAAAGCTTAAATGATAATCCTGACTGTGCTGTCCTCCATACAAAAGGCCATTTACCCATCCTGCCACAAAGTCCTCTGCCGTCAGAGCATACTCTGTCTTGTGGGAGACAACACTTTCTCCAACGCCCAAAATCTGTTTTATCAAAGACAAATTTGTACAAACATATCCTGCCAGAAGCACAAGCCACAATGCAGCCTGCAACCACATACTTTTGCACGGCGAACAGACTTCCTGTCCATTCTCACTCAGATGGTCTCCCTCACTAATCTGCCCATTTATGCACACCTGCTTCTTCCCGGCTACAAGTATCGTCCCAAACCCGGCCACAAGCCACATCGCCAAAACCGCCAGCACAGCAAAACCCACCAGTGCAAGAGAAGAATTTACCGCAAATAAAACTCCATAAGCAAAGCTCCAAAAAATATGCCTCCCCTTCTTAAGCTGCAACACGCACCACAGAAGCATAGGCAGGCCATATTGAGAAAACCCATATACAGCCAAAAAGGGCAACGCACCATACAATCCGCCTGACACCAAAGCAGGAAGCCCCTTCCCGGTCACTTCCCTCACCAAAAGAAACATCCCGGCAAAACCCACCAGACTTCCCAGAAGCTGCATAAGAAACAACGCCGCTTCATAATTACCACCTACAAACAACAAAACACTAGCCGGGGCCGGAGGTGTAAGAGCCGTCTTCGCCGCACCATTCATAAATTCCGGCAATATATCGCCCTCTCCCAGATGTTTTGCCTGCAGAATATAAGCAATCATTTCTCCATCCAGTTGGTCATGATAGGTAACTACTGCCTCTCCTCCCAGAATCACCCGGGGAATCAACAGTATACACATAACTGCTATCCCTATCGCCATGTAAATCCTGTCAGTCTTTTGCATCTCGTACACCTCCCGCTATCCAAAGCAACCAGATACACAATACCAACAAGGTATTTTTATAATCCATCCGTCCTGCACCATCCAGCGCATGATACAAAACCATTCCTGCACAGGTGACACTTATAAATATCCAATGGCTCACCGCCGGTCTCTTTCTTTCTGCCCAAAACCGCATTATATAAGCCGCCCCTGCGACCACCAAGGCTACCCCAAACCACCAACAGCTGTAATCCGTATAGAATTTCCCCAGCTTCGGTGCCGGCAGCAAAAGCTCCCTGTAATTCATTCCTGTATAAGAATCATAGGCTCTTCCTGTCAGCTGCAAATGTGCTACCACAGGGGATACGCCATAACCTGCCACATCCCAGAAAACTTCCTTGATAATCTGTTTTTTATTCATACTCCAGGCCATACTGCGAAATTCCGCAAATACCTCTTTCGCCTGCTCCTCTCCCAGATACTCTTCTGTAAAAGGAATCAGTCCATCCCTCATCCCGTTAGCCTCATAGGTAGCCGTCACCATTCTGGCATACTTCACCTGACTACGCACCTTTTTGGGCACTGCCACATAGGTATCATAAAGAGTAGTCCAGACCAAACGTTCCGTCAGCCTTGTTGAAACAGGTGTCCAGCCGTTTTGAACCACATCCGTCCCTACCACAAGTAACACAACCAAAATAAAACTTCCCAAAACCGTTCCCAGCTGCTTACTCTTTTTACCGGACCGGCGCAGCCTGTCCAAAAGTCGGAACGTACCACCCACAACAAACAAAAGCGCAGAGGTCATAAGCAGACGCAAGTCCGGTTTTACAAGACATTGCATCACAAAGGGAAAGGATAATACGCAAAGGACTACAAACACATCCTTCCAACGTTTTTCCTGCCCACAGATACTGTTCTTGGCAAACCATACCGAAACACCCATCAAAAGGATTGCTCCCACGCAAACAATGCCTTCACCCGGCCATTCCAGCCCGACGAAAGCATTGCACATCCAGAGTATGCCAAGCACAATCTGAACGCTAAAGCCTATGAAAATGAAACGGCCAAGTACCGCCTTACAGTGCTTTAGGATTGCCTGCATCTTTATTCTCCGTAAAATTCAATTACTTTGTCACTGATATAGTCCACCTGCTCCAAAGTCAGTCCATAATACATGGGCAGACGAAGCAGCTTCTCGCTCTCCACAGTAGTGTACACATCCTCCCCATGGAAACGACCATATTTCAAACCGGCAGGGGCTGTGTGAAGAGGAATGTAATGGAACACCGCATGAATGTCATTTGTCTTCAAATGACTAATCAAGGCTGTGCGCTCCTCCAAATCCTTTGCCTTAATATAAAACATATGTGCATTGTGAACACAATCCTCAGGCACCACAGGAAGCTCTATTTTACCCGCCTCCGCCAAAGGAGCTAATCTCTCATAATAGCGATTCCACGCTGCAATTCTGGCATTATTAATCTCATCTGCCTTCTCCAACTGAGCATAAAGATATGCTGCATTCATATCACTGGGCAGATAGGAGGAACCATGATTGACCCATGTATACTTGTCAATCTGACCACGGTAATACTTGCTTCGATTCGTCCCCTTCTCACGGATAATCTCCGCATCCTCCACGTATTTTTCATCGCGAATCAGGAGGGCACCGCCCTCACCCATGGTGTAATTCTTGGTCTCGTGGAAGCTAAAGCATCCAAAATCACCGATGGTGCCCAACGCCTGTCCCTTATAGGACGCTAATACGCCCTGAGCTGCGTCCTCAATGACCCACAAATTATATTTCTTTGCAATATCCAGAATGGTATCCATCTCGCAGGAAACGCCTGCATAATGCACCGGTACGATACCCTTAGTCTTCTCTGTAATTGCCGCCTCAATCTTGGTCTCATCGATATTCATGGTGTCCGGTCTGATATCCACAAACACAGGCACTGCTCCGCGAAGCACAAAGGCATCTGCCGTGGACACAAAAGTATACGCCGGCATAATTACCTCATCCCCGGGCTGCACCTGCACCAAAAGGGCCGCCAGCTCCGTCGCATGGGTACAGGAAGTGGTCAAAAGACACTTCTTGCTACCGGTACGCTCCTCAAACCACTCATTACACTTCTTCGTATAAGGTCCATCACCACATATTTTCTGATTTTGTACACATTCCTGTATATATTCGGCTGCCTTATCCACATAAGGCGGAACATTAAAATTAATCATACGCCGCTCCTTTTCGCTTTGTTTATTTCCAACTCCCGGTGACATTGCCGTTCACGCCATCCGTCACCTGACTGATGATATACTTGGGTCTGCCCTTCACTTCCTCATAAATCCGGGCAATATAATGGCCGATAATTCCCAGACTCAGCATGATAAAACCGCCAATAATCAGCACCAGCAGAATCACCGTGGTAAATCCCTCTACCGAATTTCCCATAAGATATCTTACCAGTGTCTGAATCGCCAAAATCACACTACCCAAAATCGACACAACTCCCATCACCGTCACCAGCTGCAAAGGCAGGGTACTAAAGGAGGTTGCATTGGTAATGGCATATTTCATCAGACTCCACAGAGACCACTTACTATTGCCAAACTGTCTCTCCTGCACCTCATATTCCACAACCTCGGTACGAAAACCCGCCCAAAAGGTCAGCGCCCGGAAGAAGGTATTCCGCTCCGGAAGCTCTAAAAGCACATTTACCACCTTGCGGTCCAACAGCTTAAAATCCGAAGATGCATTCATATCTATCTTAATCAGCTTGCTCATTATTTTATAAAAAACACCCGCAGAAAGCTTGTAGCCAAGACTCTCCTTGCCGCGGTCAGACTTAATGCCCTCCACAACCTCAGCGCCATTTTTCCACTTCTCCCACATGAGAGGAATGGCCTCTGGTGGATGTTGCAAATCACAGTCCATCACCACCACAGCATCTCCTGTAGCAAGCTCTAATCCCGCAAAAATACCTGCTTCCTTACCAAAATTCCGGGAAAACTGTGCTCCTTTAATCCTCGGATTTACAGCTGCCGCCTTCTGAATCTCTGCATAAGTATTGTCCTTGGAACCATCACTGATAAATACAAGCTCATAGTCAATTCCATGCTTGTCCAAAAACTCCGCCAGCACCTTGGAGGTATTGGGAATATTCTGTTCCTCATTATAAGCAGGCAAAACAATTGATAAAGTTTTCACACTAGTCTCTCCCTACATTCTCTGTCTTAACATACATAATTCCATCCACAATCTTCACTGAAGATTCCGCCGGAAAACTTTCCATCTCAATGTACTCCTGAGAAAAGTAAATATCCCCCATCTCCTCAGGAGTCATGATATTCAGGCTTGCACCTAGATAATTTCGCATAAAAATCTCATAGTTTTCACCGGTATACAAAAGGGTATCTCCATTTAAACCAGTTAGTTGCGCCGTCACATCCATAGTGATATCTGTCACCGGATAAGGATTGTAGCCCACCACACCTACCATTGCAATGGGAATACCTTGATAATATCCTTCCGTCTGCTCAATTCTGTCAAGCAGACGCACACAGTAGGCATAGGTCTTCTCGTAGCGTTTCTCCAGATTAGAATAGCCGATATTATCCGTCACTGCATAATTAAAAATAAGTACCACTGCTGAAAGCAATGCTGCCCAACAGACACAAGCACCAGTATTATCCTTATCTGCATGGTGCTGCACAAAAGCTACCGCCAGAATCAGATACACCACCCACTGATAACGCATCAGCAGATGATATGTCACCTGAGGCGAAATCAGCAAAATCACATTGGTAACCAAAGGAAGCACCACCACTGACATGGCTATTATAACGTAAAAGCCCAGGCTCTTCCACCATTTTCTCTGAATCCCCAGTCGCCCAAGCACTACAACCACTGCACTGAACAGGAAACAACACGCCACCAGAGAAAACACATTATTAAAAATCACATTACCTTTTATGGTAAAGCTCAGAAAATCCCGATACATATGAGCGATACTGCCCAGACTAAATCCGCTGCTCATACCATCAATACCCTGATAAGAAGCAAGCTCCTTCCCCTGAATGGCCAGAAGCACCTGCAAAATAATATAATACAGCGCCACCCCCAGAACACCCATGTACAGGTAATTGGCGCACTTTTTCAATTTCTCGACAAGCTTTCCCTGCTCCATAAAAATCACAAGCACCTGATAATAGCAGAGCAAAATGGCGAAGGGCAGATAGGACTGATAAGTCCCCATACTGAATGCCAGACAAAAAGCTCCGGGCACAAATCCCCACTTCCACTTCTTCGTGCACAATACCGAGCACACTGCAAGCAAAAGAGCCAGCATATAACCATCCATGGTAAAAACATAAGAGATGGTTGACGCAAGAGCAGGAAAGCTTACCAAAAGTCCACTTACCATCACAACCGACCAACTATCCTCAAGTTCCAACAAAGCAGTAAGGGCAGCTGCCGCAAGTCCCAGAAATGCGAGACCCAGAAGTCCTATCACCCATGGAATCGTAAAGTAGGATGAAAAACCACATGCCACTGTAAGGAACCATCTGCCTGAGGTAATCATATTCTGATCAAAATACATACTTCCCAAGCCATCGTGATTGGGAACATCGGACAAAATCGCCGGCATATGAATCAAAAGCCCTATCACAAAAGCCGCAACAAAAGCAGTCTTATATTCTTTTTTGATTGCTCGTCCCCACTGCCTTATACTTTCCGTGGGTGTTTTCAAGGTCTTAGCCATTCCCTCGTCCTCTCCTGTAAATATCCTTCCCATCATTAATTCTACTACTCTGCGATTGCTTCCGCCAACTTTTCTGCCAACAGTCTTCTACCACTCTCATTAGGATGCAATCCATCCTCCGTGTAAATCTCCCAGTCCTCCCACTTTTCATGGGGATACACATCATGATACAAGTCAACCACTTCCACACCAAACTCTTCTGCTATACCAATCTCCAGCTCCACATATTCCTGCAAATATGCCTCACCGGTATCATACTCTTCACAAGTCAGTTCCTGTGGAACATACCACGCATAAGTAGGTGTCGCCAAAACAATCTGCAATTCCGGGTAATTCTTCTGCAAAGAAGTCAAAACACTGCGGAAAGCCCCCCCATAAGTAGTTTCATCCAAAGGATTCTCCTCATTATCCAAAGGGACTCCTGCATGATAATCATTAATTCCAAAAGCCAGCACCAACACATCCACCTGATGAAAGTCGATACCCTCCAACTCATCAATCACATATCCGAAATAATCCGTCACAGCCCTCTTGCTGCGCACCGTCTGCTGTACACCGAAATCGTCCGCTGCAATTGCCTTGGATAAACTCACCATATTGAGCAAATCCGTGGTATAATTGTCCTCCGTATTTGCCTGCAAAGCAAGACAGGTTCCTCCGAATGCCCCATTGTACACGGACTCCCCCAACAATAATTCCAGCTGCTTTGCCACAGAAGTTTCATCTCTGCACTGCCCTGTCAGACTGTCTCCCAGTATCACAACGGAAAAGGAGCTTCGCACCAGCCCCTCCTGCCTGTTGGGAAAAGACAAAATCGCAAGTGTAACAAATAATATCACTGCCACCACAACATATACAATTTTCAAGGTTATGGTCTTTTTGCTTTTCAAATATCCTACTCCTTCACACACAAAGCTTTGGCCAAACGTTCGGCACCCAGACCGTCCACCATGGCATGAGCTTTTTTCCCATAATAGGCTCTTATCTCATAATCAGAACAGAAACGTTCAAACAGATTCGACAAACACTCTATACATCCATTCCGATCCACATGCCAATTGCCGCTACAGCCTGCCACATCCTTTGCTCCCAGATAATTCACAAGAAGCTCCTGATTAACCGCATAGGCAAAACCGATAAAAGGCACTCCTACTGCCGAAAGCTCATACACCGTACTTCCTCCGGCTGTAATCGCCAAATCACAATTCTTCATAAGCCCTGCCATGTCCTGTACATCAAAATGCACCTGAATGTTCGGACATTCTGTGGCACGCTTCTGCCAGCCTGCCAGATGAGGACTAAAACGTCCTACCAACACATGATAGGTCAAATTCTCTCTATAAACCCGGTTTAAAATATCACCGGCAATATTGTCTGCATCTCCGGCCCCGGTGGTAATGAGCACCTGTTCCACTCGTTCCTTCACACAATAGTCCACATTTTGGAACTGCTCTCTCAAAGGCGCATAAGTACCACCCAGATAAAAATTCACCGCCTCAAAATCCTGCTTCCCTTTCTTGCATTCATTTAATTGTGAACTCCCCAAATCGGTCAAGTATCCCTGACCTCCTTGTCCATACAACGCCTGATAAACGGCCCCATCTGCAAACACATTATAATTCACCACCACATCCACCGGATATGCATGATTTTGCATATCGTCCATAAGACATACCCTGCCATATTCATGAAGCCCTGCAAGATATTCATCCGTCACATAATAGCTGTCCACAAGAATTGTGTTTTTGTCGTCCGTTATCCACTGTTTCCAAAAAGGAAGTTCCTCTTCCATCCGCTGATAATCTGTATGAAACACACCGGTCTGAAAGCCCCTGTCAGAAGCCAGCTTTGCAGACTCCTCATCTGCACACAGCACCAGAATCTCCAGCCCTTTTGGAAGCTTTCGCACCGCTTCCGCAATGGTGAGACAACGCATGAGATGACCTGCACCTATTTTTGCATTTCCGTCTGCCCGAATAACAAACATAATTTACTCTCCGAAGTCAACCAAATCCCAGCTCATGGGGGTGCCAAGCTTGGCATCCCGGGTAATTTTACGCCCCAAAAGTTCCTCATAATGCTTGGTGTGCAAACCGTCCGCAGGACGTACGGAACGAAGATTCTCAGGAGTGAATACCTCCCCCGCCTTCATATCCTTCGCCACAAACAAAGAACGAGAATGCTCTCTCTCTCTTGCCTGCTTAGGTGTCAAATCATAAGTTACCTTACCCAAAGCCTTCTCAATTTTGCGAATATTATCCACCATCAGTTTAAACTCTGCAGGCTCCATGGAGAAGGCCGCATCCGCACCACCATCTGCACGGGATAAAGTCAGATGCTTCTCCACCACCTTCGCTCCCAAAGCAACCGCCGCATCCGCCACTGCATGACCCATGCTGTGGTCAGAAAGTCCGGCAATGCAGTCGAAGGTCTGTGCCATGGAGGGAATGGTTTTCAAATTAATATCTTCATAGGGTGCCGGATAAGAGGAGGTACACTTCAAGAGAATCACATCTTCATTGCCCTCCTGCTTACAGGTCTCCACCGCCAGTTCAATATCCGCCAGTCTGGCAATGCCCGTAGCGAAAATAATAGGCTTACCCAGCTTGGCAATCTTACGAATAAAAGGAATATCATTAATCTCAAAGCTTGCCACCTTATAAGCCGGCACATTCATCTCCTCCAGGAAATCAATAGCACTGAAATCAAAAGGAGAAGAGAAAAATTCAAGCCCCATCTCCTCCGCAATTTTCTGCAGCTTCGGCTGCCACTCCCAAGGAGTATACGCCGTCTGATACAGCTTGTGCAGCGTAGTTCCGTCCCAAAGCGTACCCTGAGTAATCTGAAAACAAGGGTCGTCACAATCAAGAGTAATCGTATCTGCGGTATAGGTCTGTATTTTCACCGCATCCGCCCCTGCATCCTTTGCCGCCTGCATGATTGCTACTGCACGTTCAAAATCCATATTATGATTAGCCGACATCTCAGCAATCACAAAGGTAGGTGAATTTTCACTGATAATATGTTTACCGATTCTGATTTCTTTGTTCACTTCCGGTTCCTCCAGGTCATCATTTCATAACTTTCAACATGCCATATACTTTCCCAATGCTTTTGCACATTTACATGGGAAAATCAATCTTTTCATACTTTTTGCTCTCACGAAGCCGTTTCCAGCTCTCTGCAGTCATTCTCATATAGGTGACATCGTAAAAAACGCCTTCCTTCTCCACGGCATTTTTGATTTCCTCAACAACTTCACAGCCACAAAGCTTATGAAGTTGAATCACTCCCACATTCAAAGTAAACACGTCACTATACACTGCTGTTTTACTCAAGGTAATCAGTGCATGGTCATACATACTCATCTCCAAAGCAAGAGCCGTCTTCAGGCTGCGAAGTCGTTTCTCTCCCACATAGTACGCCCAGCCCAGATTACCGTCTTCCTTCAAAAGACCTGTGAGATTAATCACTCCCGCAGGTTCTCCATCCACCTCAATCAGCCAATAGCGGACATCTGCATTTTCCTGCACGGAAGACAGCCATTTCTTCTGCCCTTCCAATGTAAGCTTAGGATTCGTGTTCATATAGCGGGTGATGTCCTCAGACATACGCCACTCCATAATCTGCTCCAAGTCATCCTCACGGATATCGCGCAAACTTACACTCATACGCAACCCGCCTTCTCCAAAAGCTCCCTAACACTGGTGAGTTCAATTGCATCATCCAGCGGAATCTCTATACCCATGGCACTCTCCAGCTCACCAATAATCATCACATGTGCCAGAGAATCCCACTCCTCTACATCTGCAATCTGTGTATCAATGGTGATAGTGCCTGCAGGCACCTTCAAAAGGTCCTCAATCAATGCAATAATTTCTTCCTGTATCGTCATCACACTTCCTCCTTAATCTCACCCACAAAAGGTCTTGTAATCTGCTCTGAAAGTAATCTGTCGTATAGCTTTCTGTCCGTCAACCCTGTCTTTTCAAGCTCTGTGAATCCAAGCTGTGTATAAAGTCCGGCCACCGGCTGGTTCTTTGCTGTAGGAATATAGCGCCCTCTCAAATATCCTACGCCCTCTTTGCGCAGACACTGCTCCACATGGTCCATAATTCCATATTCCACATTCTTGCCCATAACCCGGCAACTCATAACAAACTCCTCAATCAAAGGAACCTCTGTCACATCCACAATCACCACGGCCACAATACCATTGTCTCCAAAACAGTCCTCCACACGATAGGCAAACACCCGCTTATCAGGATTATGCAAAAGCTCTTGTACCTCATTAGTGGTATGTCTTATGGTAGCCAGATTAAACTGATTGGTCTTATTTAACAACGCTTCCAGCCGGGCGACATGCTCCGATGCCTTGACCCGCGTCACCACGATTTGCAGCTGCTTCAGATAATCCTCAAAACTCACCGCGCTCCTCTGTAAAGCATTCCGTCTGGCATTGTCCGCATACTGCGCAGTTTTTTCCTTATCCTCGGCTGTCAGCACTGCCTTCTCAAAACATTCATGAAAAATGGCTGTCATGGCAGGTGCAAGGTCCTCTGCCTTCTCCGGGAAATCAGGCACCACAACCTCCGGCAATGTCTGCTGTATTAACAACCTCTCCTGAGGGTTATCATCCCAGAACACAAAGGAATCCAAACCCAGATTCAGCTCTTTTGCCAAATTCAACAGATTCTCACTCTTGGGATTCCAGTTAATATATTTTGCCGCAAAATGCTCCGGACGAAGCACCATGTGGGGATGATTACTCAAAATCTCCTCCGCATCCTCCGGATTATTCTTGGAGGCAATGGCCAAAATCACGCCCTGCTTTTGCATCTGTAAAATCACGCGCTGTAAATTCTTGTAGGCCAGTCCCCCATGTTCCTCGGAAAGCTGGATAGGTGTGTTGTCATGCTCTCCCGCAAGACCACCCCAAAGAGTATTATCCAAGTCAAGCACCAACACCTTCTTGGGGGTGCGATATTCCAATTCTATTTTCTCTGCAATCAATGCTGCCAGACGTTTCTGTGCCTCACCGCTTAACAGAATGCGCCCCATATACCACATCTTGGGTGAAAAAGCATTCTCCTCCCCCAGCATGGTAATCATACGCCTGTAGGGAAGAATTCGCACATTGGCGCGCCGTTCGCACAACGACCTTAATGCCTCATCCCAGATACGCTCGAACATCACCATATCCGTAAATGCGCTGGCTGCCTCCAGCTCCAGCCCCCACAGATAAGCGTCACTGACATAGTAGACACAGGAATCCTTCATGGCACTTTCAAAAGTCTCAAACCAATTCTCCACACGATTTCTTGCGGGCTCCGCCTCAAGCTCATGCTCTAAAAGCTCCATCAAATCCATCACCACAAAGGTCACTTCCGGGCAAAAGGCATGATAAGAGGAGGCCGGATTCATCAAAATTCCCAGCTCATTTCCATATCCTTCCGCCTCGTAAACCTCTGCATCCCTTTTCAGCATACGAATCAGGGCATTCATATTCACATTGGAAAGCAGGGCAATGCGCCTGCTCATTCCACGTTCTTCCATGCCTGTCACCTATTTATCCTTCATCAATCGATATTTCATCTCGGCAATCTCCCAGTCGGTCTGATTGTCAATGTCCTGCACCTCAAGCTCCGAAACCACAAGAGGCAGAATATTGCCCACCATCAGCTTGCGATTCTTTTTAAACGCTTCCGTGCGGAATACATAAAACTGTCCTACATCATGATAATGAGGCACCAAATCCTGAGAACGGCTGTCCAGATACTGAGGGTACTCAAACACCAGTCTTCCCTCTTCCACAATCATGGCTCGCTGAGGCGGATAGGAAAATGCCACCACAGGAATCAAGGTATCTGCATCACTCTCAGAAAGCTTCTCCACAGCAGACTTTAATTTCTCTGCCGTTACAAAGGGAGCTGTGGGATATATACACACCGCCATCTCAAAGTGCTGCCCTCTCTTTTCATATTCAGAAAGCACCTCTAAAAGCACATCATTGGTAGTTGCATAATCGTTAGAAGTCTCTGCACTTCTATAAAAAGGAACCTCTGCCCCATAAGCCTTAGCAACCTCTGCAATCTCCTCATCATCTGTAGACACCATCACCGTGTCAAAAATCCCGGAGGACACTGCCGCCTCTATAGAATAAGCCAGTATCGGCTTGCCGCAAAATTCCTTGATATTCTTTCTCGGGATACGCTTACTGCCGCCCCGGGCTGTAATAATCGCCAGTTTTTTTGATTCCATGACGTTTGTACCTCTCTTCATTTTACTGTCGGTCCGTTTCTGGACACAGCATTCTACTTCCTTCCCGCCTTCAGCCTGCGAACAAATAATTTCAATCGATAATACCGGTAAAACTTCAAATCCGACTTTGCCTGCATGGCAATGAGACTCTTTTCCTCCTCACCGGTAAACCTTTGATAATATTCATTCTTCTGAAAATTCGGAAAACACTCTGCTGCGCCCTTTCGAAGCTCCTTCACAAAGGACAACTTTGGATTCTTTACACCCGACATATAGGAAAACAGCGTAATCACATAATAGAGCTCACAGAAACGATACTCAATCTCCGCCGGATATTTCTCCAAAAAGCCCCTTTTCCTGCACTCCTCATAAAGAAGCTCTGCTGCTTTCATACGGTCTCTGCACTTAGCCTCACTGATATGATGCACGGTGGAGACATTATGCTGATAATAATAATACATAGGCTCCTCCACCCGCTCAAACCGGTTGAAATACAGGGACCACAGGGGACCTGCACAATTATCTTCATAAAAAATCCCCTCAGGGAAATCAAGTCCGTTATCCCGAATCACATCATGCTTATAAATCTTTATCACCATGCTGCCGGAGCGCATAATCAGACTTTTATGTTTGGCCTCGTCCAGCACACCGGTCTGCTCCATGGAATTGTTCTGTACGATCCGTCCCACTTCAAAGGTGTGTTTATCCACCAGATTATAGTCACACCCCACCATATCCGCACCGGTCTCATAAGCTTTATTCAGAAGCTTCTCGTAATAATCCGGTGCCACCCAGTCATCGCTGTCAACAAATCCAATCCACTCGCCGGAAGCCTCTTTTAATCCTGCATTCTTGGCACCACCCTGACGACGGTTTACATCATAGTGAATCACCTTGAAAAGCTCCGGATAACGGCTCTCATAATCCTTTAAAATCTCCAGCGAATTATCCGTGGACGCATCATCCACCGCAATGATTTCATAGGGCTCTTTCAAAGTCTGATTCACCAGAGAGTCCAGACAATATGCTAATTTACCATCTGCCGCCATATTATAAACAGGCACAATGATACTCAATTTCATAAGCTGCCCCTCTCCAGTGTAGCCTTGCCATCCTCCACGCGATAAACCAAATCACACTTCTCGATGGTCTGTAATCTATGTGCAATGATAATCAATGTCTTCTTACCGTGAAGACGATTGATGGATTCCATAATAGCCGCCTCTGTATCATTATCCAAAGCCGAAGTAGCCTCATCCAGAATCAATACCTCAGGATTGTTATAAAGAGCTCTGGCAATACCGATTCTCTGACGCTGACCGCCGGAGAGACGAATCCCTCGCTCACCGATGCCTGTATCCAGTCCTTCCGGCAAAGTCTTGATAAACTCATCCAACTGGGCTTCCTTCAACACCTCCCACAGACGCTTTTCATCAATCTCCTCCTCAGGCACACCAAATGCTACATTCTTGCGGATGGTATCATCCAACATGAAAATCATCTGGGGAATATAACCTACATTTTTAAGCCACTTTCTGTACTGGGTCTTGGTGTCCACACCATCCGCCAGCACTTGTCCGCTCTTTACCTGCAAAAGTCCCAACAAAATATCCACCACTGTACTCTTACCGGCACCGGAAGTACCCACAATTCCCACCGAAGCTCCCACCGGAATCGTCAGGTCGGCATGATTGAAAATTAATTTCTCCGTATTGGGATATGCGTAAGTAATATCCTTCATTTCAATGGATTTCTCCACCGGAAGCTTGTCTGCCTCATCGGTGGCAAAGGTCATATCCACCTTGTCACCACTAATTTCATCCTGCAGATTATCACTAACCCCCATAAAGAAAGGCTCAAAATAAGCAATGGAATTAATCTGATTGTTGATACGGTTTACACAGGGCAAAAGCACAAAGGCTGCCGCTGCCAAAGTAGAAAATACAGTCAACATATTCTCCGTGGAAGAACCGGATGCCACCAGCACAATCATATATCCCACCATCACAGCCACGCAGACCGACTCAATCAACAGCTTGGGAACATTATTGTAAAGACTGTATTTCTGCACAGCCTCCACATAACCTTTTCCACATTTTTTGTACTCATCCACAAAGTACTGTTCCTTGGTAGCAATCTTTACTTCCTTCATACCCTGAACCGTCTGGGAAATCCACTTAAACAGACCGCTGTAATAATCCTGATTGTCCTTGCCCGCCTTGTACATAATAGGCTTTAGCACCTTTTTCACTATGGCCATCACCAACAGCATCACTGCTGCCAGAATCATAGTCATGGTGCCGTTGGTCAGAAAACAATAGGTAATTACAAATAAAGACACAATTCCATCGGACATCATCTGCAAAAGTGCCAGAATCAACGCATACATGTTATTTACATCGGAAGTGATACTACGCTGTACCACTGCCGTATCCGCATTCAGATAAAACTCATAATTTCTGCGCAAATAATTGCGCATCATACGCTCAGAGGTACGGAACTGATTGGTATACACAAAGGCAAAGGTCAGCTTCTGTTGTACGAACAAGAACACATTTTTAATAATAAAAACCGCAATCAGAAGAACCATGATGCTCACTGCAAAGGTCTGATAATCAGGACTGCCACAAAGCTCATACACCCAGGCTGCGATAGCATTATTCTGCAAAGCCTCAGGGTCGATAACAATATTCACCACCTGCACCAGAAGTCCCACACCCGCGGTCTGAAGCACCGCTCCAATAACCATGAGAAACATCAGACCTACCATAGTGCGTTTCTGCTTTTTATCCAATAAGACATTTAACTTTTTCAGTATCTGTCGCATTACTGTTTCCTTTCGATTCCAACCTGCTCATTCTGTCTGTGAATCAGCGGGTCCTCATATTTATCCATAAAATCCTCACCCAGGCGCACCACTTCGTCCGCAAACTTTATGGCCTTAATTTCTGTGAGCACTGCCACGACCTTCTTAAAACGAAGCCCCGGAAAAAAATTCAAAAGCTCCATGGGAACTGTGGCATCAAACTGGGGATATTCCCCGAACAGCTTCCGATAATTCAGCTCGTCTCTTGGATGGGGCTTAATAAAAATCTGCCCCTCCGACTCAAACTGCTTGATGATATCTCTGAAAATCTTTTCTCTCACATCCAAAGTACACAAAGGGTCTGTGAGAATCAAGATTTTATCCTCCACACCACTGCTCTCAGTAATCTGACGCTCCAGCATCTCCTTATCCCGGATAAAGGCCTTCAGAATCACCTGCTTGTCCTCTTCTGTAAGCCGGTCTGCCAAAGCCTGACGCGGCTCCTCTATATATTGCGGACAGGGATATTGAATGGCAGAGATATCATTGACCTCCATATCCAGACAATACTTGCCATATCCGTTCTGTACAAAAATCAAATTCAGCTTCCGGGACAGGAACACCTTCAAACCAAAATGACCGCGATTATCATAACGGGCTGCATCAAAATTCTTAAGGCAATTAAGACCGTCCTCCATAGCATGATAATATATGTGCTTCTGATTCAAATAGTACCCGATGGGGTCTGAATCACAATAAACATAAATATCCTTATATTCCTTGAAATCAACCGGAATATAAGGCTCTTGTAATTTCGCATAACGTCTGGTAAACTGAATCCTCTTTATCAGATTGCCCACAAAATTCCCGCTGCCCTGCCTGTATTTGGCAAGCTCCGGGAAATTCTTCTCATTCTGCTCGTCAAATTCCAGCACCTGCTCGAACAGCCCTGTGCTCTCCACTCTTTCCTTCAGCCTCTCAAAATTGCAGGACATCTTAGACAACATCAAAGTAGCCTGCCCCCGCATTTCCTTGGGAAGCTTTAATTCCTTTAAAAAAGTCACATACACATGATAGTAAGTGTGACAGACATAAATTCTGGCTTTCATCTCAACTTCCATCCAACTCAACCTATGGTAATTCAAACAGACAAATCCCTCATATCACTAACTAATTATTGTACCACATCTTTCCTGCTTCGTACAACTTTCTTGACAATCTTCACAAAAATCCACCTAAAAATTAAGAAAAACGCAAGATTTACACTTCCTATGACGCATTTTCCAATTGATACAGCCAGATTCCCCAATAAGATTCTTCTGTCTCAAAATATCCCATAGGCTCAAGCCCCATATCCTCCGCATCAGCAATCTCGCCTCCTGACAAAAGGTATTCACAGCCTAAATCTGTCAGAGTCTCCATATCAAACTCTAAATCCTCATACACTACCCCATTTCCTTTCTTGAGCATCCAATAATTGCCTGTCTGGGAATTAAACAGATAACATCTATTCCCCCACGCATCAAAATAAACTGCCGTTTCCGTGGTCTTATCCAGTTCCGCAGCAATTACCTTGCGAAAAGCATGTTTGTACGCAAGCGGATAATTATTGGAATAACCATCTACCGTATAGAATCCATGCATCAAAGCAGGTGCAGGACTAATACCTAAGTGTACAATCCGATACTCTGACTTTTCGCGTCCGATAGCCTCATCTATCTGCTCCATCAACTCTTCTGCATAGAAGCTTTCCCATGAAATATACCCTGTAATATGACTACCATTATTCTTCTGATTCACATTCCGGTAAAAATCCGAATTATAAAGTATAGTCTTCGCTGTAGGCAACAATATCAGCCCAATCACAACAAGTTGAACCGGCAGACTGATTATAAACGAACGAATGCCTTCACTGTTTTGTTGCTTGCCCATAGTCCACCCAAAGGAACAGACCAACGCAAATTCCAAATACCAGCCCGCAGGATAAATCCAGTAAAAGCGTTCCATTTGAAAATAATGCAAAAATCCCGTGACACTGTTCTTGAAATCCACAACCGGTTCTGATTTACAGATTCCATAAAACACAGCAACCCCTACAAGCACTGCCATCCCACCCAATGCCAGTTGATAACGTTTTCGCGCATCCTCGTTCAGTCCCTTATAAAAGATCGCACCGGCAATCAACAGTACCACAACAGGCACAATCAACTTTGTATGATAAGAAAATGCATGCTGTGCGCTTTCTGTAAAAACCGTTTTCACCGTCTTAAAAAAAGGCATTGCACTGTTAATCATTTCCTCTCTGTGACTGACATAACTACTTTGCCCATTCAGACTTTGCCCAAAAAGAATTTCTGCAAACAAATTCAGATTCGTGAGTACATAGGTCAATAGCAATGCACCAAAGCCTACTCCGCTCCAAACAACAAAACGCCTCTTTATTAAGGCAATCAAAATTGTCACCGCCCAAAACGCAAGCACCACATAACCGGTATATACAAGATGACTGTTTAACCCAAAAAGCAGCACCAACACAAGGGAAATAATCACACCTTTGCCAAAACAGGTTTTTGGCTTATTCAATCGCATATACGCATATAACAGTAGCGGAATTCCCATTTGCGAAAGACCATAGACCGGGTACAGAGGAAGCATACAAAAGCACCCCGCTGCCAAAACTGCAAGAATACTACTGTCCGTCAGTTCCCTGACACAAAAATACATTCCCTCAAATCCACACAGAACCACAAGAATATAAGTACACAAAAAGGCCCAAAAGGCAGGCATGACACAATAAAAAAGCGCAAAAAGTACCGCGGACGGCTGAAGACCGCTGGCATTTATGCCACCGAGCATCTCCGGAACGGTACTTTCCCCCATGTGTCTGGCTGTGAGTACATAATTCATCAGGGACTCATCCCATTGATCGTGAATTGTAAACACACTACCCTCACCCAAAAGCAGGTTGGGCGTAATCATAATCGCCAAAAACACCAGCCCCACCCACCATAAAGGGCAATTGTCTATTTTGACGATTCCACGATTCACGCAACCTGCAAACTTCTTAAAATTCTCTACCATTTATTTTCTCCTGAAAGAAACCTTCATCCAACCTAAAAATGTACTATAATATAATTCCCCATATCCTCAATGGCCCCCTCCTGAGGAAAACTGGGCATCTCTAAAGCGTATTCCTCTGCCTGCTCATAACAAGAAGTATCCAAAAGAGGCTTGATTTCATAACCATGATGGGCCATAAACCGCACCAGCTCCTCATCTGTCTCAAAAGCATACTTCCCCCAGCTCACCACAGAAAGTGAGGGAGTCTGCGCTACCCATACACCATGACTTCTGTAAAACTTCTCCAGAAGATGCTCATCCACCAAATCTGTAACACGTTTCAATTTGAAGAAATCCTCCGAACCAATTGCCACATAAGCATCCCCTACAATACTCTCCGGATTGTCCCATTCTCCGGTAAAAACAACCGGCTTAGAAAGGTCAAAATCTCTCTCCAGCACATCGCCTACCCTACACATATAATCCCTTGTGTACTGATACTTGTTGTAATCCACATAAAACCATTTGTTCAAATCTGTACATTGATTCCACAAAATACTTGCAGCCGCCACTCCAAACACAATCCTCACAACCTTGGCTACTGCTACTCGCCACTTTATGCCCTTGCCGACTCCTCCTGCACGCTTCATCAGACTACCGGCAACCTCGCTTACCACATAAGCCCCCATCAACGCACCAAAGGCACAAACCAAGGGCAGAAACTGAGCCGAGCGGTACAGGGTCGCCTTTCCTTCCACCACAGCCAGAAGAAAAGCCGCCACAAACACACCTGCTGTCAACAGAACAATCCATACATCCTTCTGCCGAACACTTCTCCAGATACCGAACAGACAGGTCACCACTGCTGCCATTACAAATACTTTGATAGGATAATAAGCATAGGCAAACACACCATACATCACAAAAAGACGCTTCAAAATCATGGCAAATTCTGCCCATGCACCGGGCTCAAACATCCAGCCCAGAAGCTCTGTCACAGAACGCAGCACCGCCTCATCCCTAAGCTCCTGAAGCCCAAACACAGCAATCACAAGCTCAATCACAATACTGCGGACCACCATGGCCACAGCTGCCACAATCGCGGCACATACAAGCTTAAGAAATACCTTTTTACCACCTCCGGCAAGTCGCTCCGCCAAAAGTAGCATCAGCAGTCCCACCAGCCATACTATCATAAAAGACTCATAACAGCCCATAGCCACCACCATGGCCGCCATCGCCCCAGCCAAGCGGGATACTGCGCTTTTCTTCTTCTGCGTCACCGCATTCAATCCATCTCTTAACAGGCACAAACTGACACCACAAGCCAGATATCCTATGGCAATTCCATTGTGCAGATAATAGGTGAACACCTCCGCAATCAGCGGGCAGGACAAAAAGATACCTGAAAACAACCAATATCCCCACCGTGGAATCCGCTCACCCAAAACGGTATAAAACAGAGTTCCCCACACGGTAACTGCCAACATCAGAATCAAGACCGCCACACAATCTGTGACAAAAGGTGCAAAATCCGAAATATGGACTATTTTATTTAACACAAACAGGACCCAGCGACCTACCACAGCTGCCAGACCCTCTTCAAAATAATAAGCATAAGGTGTATCATCAATTCCCATTGTGGGATGAACTATCTTAAACCCATAACCGCACAACGCCGTCAGAGACAACAGAAACACATACACCTTATTATTGTACACTTTTTTCATTTCAGAAATATAATTTTTCATAATTCTATATTATACCGTTTATCCTATTTTAAATCAATCTCATTTTACCTTGAGTTTCCGTAGTTTTATCCACAGAACCATGTTTTGTGGATTTTCATATAAACAACTTTCAAAAATTGCCCCAAATATAAGGAATCCTATTCCTTTTTGATGTAAAATTAAGTCACCACAACAAAACCGTACTAAACAAAAAGAAGGCGGATTTATCTTTTTCAAATAAAATTTCCCGAAACTTATCCAAGCCCGATAAGAAATTTACAGC
>CAYOGM010000013.1:0-31064 GCA_964403595.1 uncultured Acetatifactor sp.
AAGACCAAGTGCTACGATTTTCAGCGTAGCAACATTCAAAAATGCTTCTGCACTGGTGGTTGCACCTACGGAAGTACCAAGCAAAATAACTACAATGTACATCAAAGCGTTGGATGCAGTCTCAGTCAACTGTCTTACCACGCCGGACTCTCTGAACAGGTTACCCAGCATGAGCATACCTACCAAGGGAACAGTGGTGGGAAGAATCAAACCAACTACGATAGTAACAACGATAGGGAACAAAATCTTCTCCAGCTTGGACACGGGACGAAGCTGACCCATCTTAATCTTACGAGTCTTCTCAGTAGTCAAAAGTCTCATAATAGGGGGCTGAATAATGGGAACCAGTGACATATAGGAATATGCAGCCACTGCGATGGGTCCCAAAATTGCAGTCTGTCCCAACTTACTAGCCAAGAAAATGGATGTAGGACCATCTGCACCACCGATGATGGAGATTGCAGCCGCAGCTTTATCATTGAAGCCCATCCAAATTGCACCAAAGTATGCGGCAAAGATACCAAACTGTGCAGCAGCTCCCAAAAGGAAGCTCTTAGGGTTTGCAATCAAGGGACCGAAGTCTGTCATTGCACCTACGCCCATGAAAATCAAAGAGGGTAAAATTGCCCACTCATCCATTATATAGAAATAGTACAGCAAACCACCGACACCATTGGAAGCATCCTCAGGTCTAATCATAATATCAGGATAGATATTTACGAGAAGCATACCAAATGCAATGGGAACTAAGAGCAAAGGCTCGAACCCATGTCGGATGGCTAAATAAAGGAATACGCACGCCACAGCAATCATAACGTAATTTCCCCAAGTCAGGTTAAAAAACGCTGTCTGGTGAATCAGATTGTTAAGCGTATTAACTATATAATCCATTTGTTAACCTCCTGTTGTATTGGACTTATATTTCCGGCAATTAGTTCATGGTTGCCAGAAGCGCACCTGCCTCAACCGCATCGCCAACTGCAACATTAATGCTTGCTACAGTACCATCCTTGGGTGCCACAACAGGAATCTCCATCTTCATTGCCTCAAGAATTACAACTGCATCACCAGCCTTAACTGCCTGACCAACACTTGCCTCAATCTTGAAAATCTTACCTGCTGCGCCGGCCTCAACCTTTACACTGCCTGCCGCACCGCTTGCTGCGGGTGCAGGAGCTGCTGCGGGAGCGGGTGCCGCTGCAGGTGCTGCTACAGGCGCTGCTGCTCTGGGTGCTGCGGGAGCCTTAGCTGCCACAGGAGCACCGGTGTATGCGCCCTCTTCTACTACAACATCATATACGTTTCCGTTTACGGTAATGGTATAATTTTTCATTTTTTATTCCTCCAATTTTAAATTAAGCTCTACGTCTCTTGATAGAACGCACTACAAATCCGTCTGTAGATGTTGCTCCCTGACTCGCAGCAATCGCAGCTGCAATAACTGCAATCAGTTCTGTGTCATCTGCCACAGCACCTTCTTCCTGTGCAACAATCTGCGCCACTGCATTTTCTACTGCCTTAGCAGGCTCTGCCTTGGGAGCATCCTTGGCTTCAGACTTTTTTTCTTCACCTGACTGAAACTTGGAAACAAGACCCAGACAGGAAATAATCAAGGAAATCAGAATCAATACTGCAAATACAGTACCCATACCGAGCACAGTATTCAAACCTGCTTTCGCCATAGAATCCTCAAAAGTACTTACTTTACTTAAGGATGCGGATTCCAATTTCAAAAAGAAATCATTTGAAAAAATAATTTCTGCTGTTGCATCACAATTCTCTCCGTCGATATCCACATTGACAATGATTTGCTTACCATCAATCTTTGCTGTAGAACCGGTAATCTCACCATAGCCACCCATTTCTTCATAGGTTGCCTCAAAAGAATCCACTGCACTGACGAAAGCATTTCCATCCGTTTTCAAATAAGGGGTTCCCTCTTCATTCACGTAGATGGTTTCAATCTTGGATTCTACCTCCTCAGATGTATACTCATGAAGTATCGTGTGAGAAGGATCACTCAGCGTATCCTTGATGATTGGAATAACAGTTAACTCTGCCTTCGTAATTGCGTCATTTACCTTTATCTGCTCGTATTCGGTAAGCTGTTCTTCACCACTGCAGGCAGTCATTCCAAAAAGGCAGGCAATCATACAGGTCAAAACCAAAAATTTCTTCATCTTACAATCACCCTTTCTAGACAGTGCCATGCTTCTTTGCAGGACCGTCTTCACTCTTTGTGAACAACATCTCGAATGCGCCGATAACATACTTTCTGGTCTCAGCAGCAGTTACGATCTGGTCTACATATCCTCTTCTAGCTGCATTGCTTACGTTCAGAATCATCTTGTCATACTCAGCAGCCTTCTCATTAATCACGTCAGCGCCCTGACCATCGTACATAATCTTAGCAGCAAGCTTGCCGTCCATGGTACCATACTTTGCATCAGGCCATGCAATGGTAAGATCTGCGCCGATTGACTTGGAATTCATTGCAATCGCAGCAGTGCCATAAGCCTGTCCAAGAATTACGTTTACCTTGGGAACAGTTGCGTTTGCAAAAGCATATGTAAGCTTTGCAGCAGCCTTTGCAATGCCCTTCTCAGAGCACATGGTTGCCTCGTAGCCCTTAACATTGGTCAAGGACAGTACAGGAATACCGAATGCATCACAGAAGTTTACAAAATCAGCAGCCTTCTCACAGCCCTGCCTGGTGAGAACTGCATCCATCTTCTCAGAAACCTTGCCCTCTTCATCAAGAAGCTCGCAGCGGTTAGCCACACAACCAATGGTCATACCGTTCATGCGGATGAAACCGGTTACCATCTGCTTAGCAAAATTTTTCTTAACCTCAAAGAAATAGTTATTATCTGCCAGAATGGACAGCGCAACAGAGGTATCGCCTACACATCCTGCAATCTCAGGATTTACACGATTCAAATCATCTGTGCACTCCTCACCTGCATAAGACTCATTGTTAGCAGGAAGAAGACAAACCAGCTCACGAATCTGAGCAAAAATGGTTGCCTCATCAGCAACTACATCCACAATACCGCTCTCCTCAGACTGGAAAGCTGCCGAAGCAGAGTCACACTTGGTAACAACATTGCCATCAAGCGCATTGGGCGCATTGACAAACAGCTTTGCACTCTTCTCCTCCATGAAAGTAAAGTCGGTCAAAGTGGGGAACAACGCAAGTCCGCCACCACAAGAACCAAGTACTGCAGTAATCTGGGGAATTACACCGCTTGCTGCAGCCTGCTTTGCATAAATGCTTCCGAACGCTGCCAGTGCATCACTACCCTCCTGCAATCTAAGTCCTGCGCAATCCAGCAGTCCGATGATAGGTGCACCGGTCTTCATTGCCAGATCATAAAGGTTGGCAATCTTCTTTGCATGCATCTCGCCGATGGTTCCGTTCATTACGGAAGCATCCTGACTGTAGACATACACAAGATTACCGTCAATTACTCCATAGCCGGTGATACATCCGTCAGAAGGAGTTTCGGTGGGTTTCATGTTGAAATCTGTAGCTCTTGCAGTTACAAGGCCGCCGAGTTCAACGAAACTGTTGTCGTCGAGCAAAGAAACAATTCTCTGACTCGCTTTTGAAGTAGTACTCATGCTTTCAGCCCTCCATTTATAATGATAAAAATACAAACAAACTAATATGGAGACAAACAGCCCCATTCTTTGTCCATGATAGTATAACATAAAAAAAGCAATTCGCCTAGAACGAATTGCAATTTTTTTAACAAAATTTTCAATATTTTTCACAAAATCAAGAAACGTTTAAATATTTCTTCTGTGCACCATTCCAAATCAATTCTCTCCACCCCTGTCTTGGTGATGACAGATTCCACAAAATATACCTCTCCATCTACACAATATGTAATACTTCCCACCTCTGTTCCTGCCTTCACCGGTGCCTTTATGGAATCACGCACATCACAGACAACCTCTATCTCTTCCTCATGTCCCATGAGCAGCCCCTCATGATGTTCTTCTTTACGGCCCGGGATTTCCACCTCCACATAGGCTGTGTCTCCCAGCCTTTCAGTCCGGCCACCCTCTACCGGCAGAGCCTTCAATAAATTTACATCATAAGCAGTCTCTTCACCTAAGAACTCCCGAAAGTCAAAATTTTCCAATCCATACTCCATCAATTCTCTGGAATCACTCCATTTATAGGTCTTGTTGTTGGGCCATCCACATGCAAGAAGAGCCACAATAAAGGTTTTACCGTCACGCTCCAGAGCTCCCACATAACAATACCCCGCCTTATTGGTAAAGCCTGTTTTGCCGCTAAATGCACCATCCATCATATTCAAGAAGGCATTATGGTTCACACAAGTCACGTTCCTGCCGTTTTCACAAAAAGAATAACTGGGCGTTGCAGTTATTTCCCGAAACACATCCCTGCAGGGAGATTCCTTCACGCAATAAGCCATAATTCTGGCAAGCTCCGCTGCTGTGGTACTATGTTCCTTTGTCACACTCTCTCCGTCCACCTCAAAGGTTTCCGTGGCATCCAGGCCATTGGGTGTAATAAACCATGTGTTTTCACAGCCAAGTTCTCTTGCCTTTTCATTCATCCGTCCGGCAAAGGCCTTCACCGCCTGCTTGCTCTCCTCCACTGTAAAATCTGCCGTACTTTTCTGTGCAAGCTCCGGAGCAAGATACTGCTTGCCAATATACTCCGCAAGCACTACCGCCGAATCATTGTGGGACTCCAGCATCAATGAGAACAAAAGACTCCTCACCTGATACTTCTCCCCCTGGCTGACATACATTTTCACCTTGGGCATGGTAGAAGCATACGCAGACACCTCTGCCCAGTCATCGAGTTTTCCCTCCTCAAGCACCAATATACAAGTCATAATCTTGGTGGTGCTGGCCATTGCCATAGGGGTATATCCGTCTTTTTCATACAAAACCCTTCCCGAGTCCGCATCCATAAGAACCGCCGATGTGGCATACAGACTCAGTTCCTCTGCCTGCCCCACCATCACCGCCTTACTGCCTGTGCTTATCAAAAAAAGGGCACAAAAAAAGCCTCCCATCAGCCTTAGCACTCTTTTCGAACACTTACAACGCATTCCCAATCTCCTGTGTTATATTTACTGATATATATGAGGCTTTCTGCTCGTCTTATGATTAGATGTCAAGCTGAAGCTGAATCTCTGCTTCCGCCTGAGCTTTGAACTCTTCCAGCTGCACGGGATTTAACTCCGGAAGCTCCTCCAGACTTTTCACACCAAAACAGCGCAAAAACTGTTCTGTAGTTCCAAATAACAGAGGTCTTCCCGGCGCATCCAGTCTGCCCAGCTCCGTAATCAAATCATATTCCAGCAATTTATTAATGGCATGGTCACAGCTGACCCCTCGAACCTTTTCGATTTCTACTCTGGTGACCGGTTGTTTATATGCAATGATGGAAAGGGTCTCAAGCATGGTATCCGTCAGATTCATCTTGCGGGGAGACTTTGCAATTTGAATCAGATAGTCATACATATCTGCCTTGGTACAAAGCTGTACTGCCGTCTCAAACCATGTCAACATGATTCCACGTTCCTCCTGCTCATACTGCTCTGCCATTTCCTTCAAAATGGATTTCGTTGTCCGCAAATCCTCTTCAATTAATTCTGCCAGTTTACTCACCTCAATGGACTCCCCCATGGTAAACAAAACTGCCTCTATTACCGCCTTCGCTTTTGCACGTTCCATGTCAATAATCATGCCCTTTCTACGCCACATTGGATGTAATCATAATATCATCAAAAATATTCTCCTGACTGATGGTAATCTTTCCGGTCTTCATAAGCTCCAGAATAATCAAAAAAGTTACTATCAGCTCTGCCCTGCTTTTTTGCTTCTCCAAAAGAGCACGGAAACTAAAACTCTTATGCTCCCTTGCATAAGCCTCCACATAGAGAACCTTGATATCCATGTCTATTTCTTCCTTTTCGATTTTGCCATACTGGCTTCGAATCGGGTCAATCTTGTCCTCCTGCTTGCGCACTACAGATTTAAAAATCTCATGGAGCTTGCCCAGCGTCATATCTCCCACAAGCTCCTCATAATTCACAGGCTGCCTGTAAGAAGCCACTTCGTCGGGAAGATTTTGTTCTCTGTAGAAATTGTATGCCGCATCCATCTGTCTGTCACGAAGCTCATACGACATAAACTTGTACATCTTATACTCAAGGAGCTTCTGAACCAGCTCCGCTCTGGGATCTTCCTCCTCGCCCTCCTCATTTACTTCCTTGGGCAGGAGCATCCTGCACTTAATATCCAAAAGAGTTGCCGCCATCACCAGAAACTCGCTCATGACATTCATATCCTCCGTCTCCATCTGACGGATATAGTCCAAATACTGCTCAGTAATCTCCACAATCGGAATATCATAGATATCTATTTTGTTTTTCTCAATCAAATGAAGCAACAGGTCCAAAGGACCCTCAAAGGCTTCCAGTTTTACAGATAATGCCATATCAACCCTCCATGCAACAGATTCTATTTTACCGAGAATGAGGATTCTTTTCAAGCTGAACTTATGTTCCCTGTTTTGTCTTGAAATCCACTACCAAAAGTTCACCGGGATTAAACACCCTCACAGGGATGGTATGCATTCCCAGACCTCTGCTTAAAAGCATACGGCTTGTTCCCTCCTCAAAAAGACCTCCATCATACTTGGGAAACAGCCTCATGTTGGGCGAAGCAACCCCTTTGCCCACAAAGGGAATCCGTACCATTCCGCCATGCACATGCCCGGACAAAACCAAATCAGCTCCCCATGCCGCATATTGCGGAAAATAATCAGGATTATGTGCCAACAATATACTGTAACAGGACTTATCCACCGCTCCCAAAATACTCTCCATATAATCAGAAGCCATCTCTTGTACTTTAAAACGCTTATAATAAAAACGGTCAATTTCCGAACCGTAAATCGTAATCCCAAATTCTGTAAGCTTTACATGTGCATTGATGATTGGTTCGATTCCCAAAGCATTCAAGCCATCCCTGTACTGCTCCCCCATATCTCCATAGACATCCGGATACAACAAGAGACGCTGTTCGTGATTGCCATTTCCATAATACACCGGATAATCCTTAGAAAGCTCACCCATCAAATGAAGAGCAATGTCCAAGGGCTTATCCGGCTTAGAGGTAAGAATATCTCCCGCCACCAGAATCATATCCGGTTTGGCCTCCCGAATAGCCTGAAGCAGACGCTCATTCTCCTTACCATATTGTTTGTTATGCAAGTCCGCCAGCACTACTGCCCGGCAATCCTGCAGGATGCGCCCATCCTGAAATTCATGATACCGCACTACAAAACGGTTGCCGTCATATATCATTACCCAGATACAAATCAGTGCCAGAACGGTCACTATCGTAAACAGTACACTCCACATATTTTTCTCCAAAATTTATTATAAGGGTTGCGGTGGACTTGAAGAATTGATGCTTCCGCATATGGGAAGCGGTGGGGTGTTTTGTGTGCCGATGTACATTTCTGTAAAGCCCCACCGTAACTCTGTATGACAGGCGTTCACTGCCCACTGCAAAATCTTTTTCAGTATAGCACATGGGAAAGAACTTTGAAAAGTCTACAATAAAAATTATAATAAGAATTACAACAAGAAAAATCCCACTGCTTTTTTGAGGTAATCTTTGTAGGTGGCTTTTGCCACGTCTTCGTTGTAGAGGATGGGGATGTGGCCGATTTCTACACCGTTTAGGAAGTATTTGGCCTGGCCCGCTTCCTCACCGGCTTTAATAGGTGCTTCTACCTTCTCGGGAAGCTCTAAAATTTTCTCTACTCCGTCCAGATTGTTGCCCTCCATATCCAGATAGCGGAACTCTTTTTGGTACACAAGCTGTACTTCTTCATTAACGCCACCCTCTACAGACAACGGCATCAGCTTATCTTCATGGGCATCCACGTACAAATCACACACGCTAAAGCCGTGATTGAGCAACACCCGGGCATCCTGAAAGCGGTCATTTCCCGTAGGTGCCCCAAGCACCACTGCAATCAAATCAATGTCATCCTTCTGTGCTGTTGCCGAAATACAAAACAAAGCCTTACTGGTGGAGCCGGTCTTAAGTCCTGTGGTGTACTGATATTGCTTCAAAAGCTTGTTGGTACTGCTCAAAGTAAAATTCACACTTCCTTGCTTAGTCACATGGGTAATATCCTCCATCCAGATAGTGGTATACTGAAAAATCTCCGGAAATCTTGTAATAAGCTCCTTAGACATTCTTGCAATATCCATTGCCGTTGAATAATGATTGTCGGAATCCGTAAGACCACAACAATCCTCAAAATGAGTATCACACATGCCAAGCTGCACAGCTTTCTTATTCATCATCTCTACAAAGGCTTCTTCGCTGCCGGCTATATGTTCTGCCACTGCCACACTGGCATCATTACCACTGGACACCACAATACATTTAATCATAGTCTCTAAGGTCTGTACCTCTCCCTCTGCCAGATACACCTGAGACCCGCCCATTCCGGCAGCATGAGCGCTTACAAGCACCTCATCTGTCAGGCTAACCTTCCCTGCCTCAATTTGTTCAAAGGTAAGTAAAAGTGTCATAATTTTGGTAATACTGGCCGGACTTCTGCGCTCCGTCGCATTCTTCTCATAGATGACCTCTCCGGTGGATGCCTCTATCAACACAGCCGCCGGTGCAGTAATGGAAATTTCAGCCTGTGCCGGCACAACCGGACCAAGCGCCATTATCAACGCTAAAACTACTACAAGAAATTTTTTCATTATTTTCCTGCACATAAAAATGCCACACTCCCATTCTTTATCTATTAAAGAATATGGAAATGTGGCATCTTGTATGCCTGTTACTTTCATTCCAGCCATATGCGGTAATATATAGCTCTATACTAACGCCCCGGCATAATTCTTTCCAGCCAGCTGTGACATTTCGCACTGATATTCCGGCGTTTCTCATGCACATCAATATGAAATACCTTAATCAACTGAATTACATAATCCAATGCAACAAGTGCAAGGGTTGCCATAATCAGTCGGATACCGGTCTGAACACTGACCATATCAATCAACCAGTTGATTCCGGCATGTACAAAATGAACAATTCCCAGCGCGTAAAAGCCCCATGCAATGGTACTCTCCAAACAGACAATTCCCTTGTAGTTAAAGGGCTTGTCGTTGTAATCCCACCAAAGCTCTCCAAGAAATTTAATCATACCCACGCCAACAATAAATTCAAAAATCGTTGCGGATATGGCACCCACTATGTAAAGTGCTACATTATGTCCCTTCAACGGACTAAACAACAGATAGCAGGCTACTGCTCCAAAGCCGTAGATAGGACAAAAGGGACCTTTCCCAAAACCACGATTGGTGAGTTTACGATTACAGATAGACATGTAAGTGGATTCCACTAACCATCCGAGCACACTGTATAAAACAAATGCCGCCAACAGATGGTACACATCCGTCCCAAACAGTTCTTTCGTCCACATCTTCTTTCCCTCGTTAAACAAAGTCCCCGGTCCTAAAAGGCCGGGGAACTTACGTTTTAGTTATATTTACGTTTTCTTGCCGCCTCGGACTTCTTCTTACGCTTTACGCTGGGCTTCTCGTAGTGCTCTCTCTTACGAATCTCCTGCTGGATACCCGCTTTAGCACAGCTTCTCTTGAAACGACGCAGCGCGCTGTCCAAAGTCTCGTTCTCTTTTACGATTACGTTTGACATTTTACACCTGACCTCCCTTCAGTCCCTCTAGTAACATGACTGATTTGGGTTATTCTATGTAGGCCTACGCCATACACATATCACATTATAACACAAATTTTTATCACGTCAACTATTTTTTTATAAAAATAAATTAGTTTTATGCAAAATAATTATTTTGCCAGCATCCTTTTGACTACTCTCTGGCATATGCTTTATAAAGAGCCACATGGTCATAAATACATCTCCATGAACTATTGGCTCCCGTGGTAGCACACACATAGCCCTTGCCGGATGCGTCCACACCATAGCTTACCGCACAGCTGCCGGATTCATTTACATATCCTGTCTTGGCACCAAGAATCTCGCCTCCTGTATCCTTATCCTCTATTCTTCTGATAAACCAGTTGGAAACAGTAATCCCTTCCGGATGTTCAGCCGTGGCAGAGGTTGTGTAAGTTCTTGCACCTAAGACCTCCCTGCACAAATCATTTGCCAGTGCTGCCTCCATAATCATTGCCATATCATACACAGAGCAATAGTGATTCTTATCATAAATTCCCACACAGTTGGTAAAATGTGCTGTATCGGATAGTCCAAGCTCCTTTAATTTATCATTCATCATATCCACAAAGGCCTCATGGCTGCCTGCTACATAAGTGGCCAGCCCCACCGCCGCATCTCCTCCCGAAGGCAAAATGGTTCCATAGAGAAGGTCTCTTACCGTAACTACTTCACCCACTTCAAAGCCCACATTACTGCAATCATTGACATAGCAATAATCCGTAATATCAATCGTTATGGTAAAGGTATCCTCCAAATCCGTTATATGCTCCGCTGCCACCAAAAGAGTCAGCACCTTTGTCATGGAAGCCGGATTCACAACTTCTTTATACCCTCTCTGAGCCAACACCTCCCCGGACTCCAAATCAATAAACACCACATTGGTACTTTCCACCTCTCCGGGCGGCGCCGACGTAAATTGCGTAGTATGAGCCTCAAACTTTACTGCTTCCGGTTCCTGGTTACTGCTATCTTCCTCCGCATTTACCTGTGTAGTACTCTGTATATTTTCCTGTATATTTTCTTGTACATTTTCCTTTGTAGCTTCCCCGGAAACATCCACGCCTGCCAATTCCCTATCCTGTCCTTTGGCCTTTTCAGCCTTCGCTCCACCTGCCATGGAAACACCTGTTACAATTCCCAAGACAAGCACGATTCCAACAACAGGCATCGCAAGTTTAAAAATTCTCTGCTGTTTAAGAGCCTTTTCCTTCTCCAGCTTCATGCGTTGCAAACGTTCCTTACGTCTTCGCTGCCATTCCAGCTCCTCTTCACTAAAATTTTCAATATGATCTGTTGCCATATACTTCTCTCTTTAAATAATCCTTCCTATAGTGTATTACTCTTCCTTTCCCCCATCAGGATTCACAACCATCACAGATTCCTTGCCATAATAGGATGCACAAGCCTTATTCACCCAGACATATCCATCTGCATCCTGTAAGTCCGTATACACATAAGCCTCCGGGTATGCACCTACAGGCGCAAATTCCACCACAGTAACAGAAGGGTCCCGCAAAATAACCAGACGTTCCTCCCAATCCTTTGCATACTGAGCAGCCCATCCCTGTCGCCAGTCACGGTAAACCCTGTAACTGGATATTTCCTTCAAATCGCTCTTATATATTATGCCACATAAAATTAAGCCAACAACCGCACAATATGGAAGGATTCCTTTTCGCACAACACCGCAGATACGTTCAAACTGCATTTTTTTGTCCTCCGACCAGCCTTCACAAACCCGGTGCAACCATCCAAGCCAATAGCACAAATTGCTCACCAGCCATACATGATAAAAGAAATACAGAATTCCGGCCACTCTTCCGCCTCCGGTTGTACCGTCCACATACAAATTCGCTGTAATCTGCGAAGCATATACACCAAAAGAAATTAATGTGAACACAGCCGGAAATTTAAAACTAAACTTGATGTTTTTGACTGCCATCCACGCAAAAGGTACAATCAACAGCACAACAAGCAGCATCTTAGCATTCGTCCATGAATATATATTGGTAAAGGTACGCACCAAAGACAGTCCTACCGCCTCAAACACATTTCCTGTGGTACTTCCGCCAAAATTGTCATTCAGCCTGGAGGTATTACCGGGAGCAAGAATACATGCCACAAGACTAACTCCTGTAAGCAATGTCAAATACCATGTTCTCCTCAAGGCTTTGCGATTGCTTATAGCAAATAAAACAGCCATAACAAGCATCGCCAAAAACGTAGACAGACTGGTAGAGAAATTATCTCCTCCAATTAGCACAGCCAACAAGGAAGCTCCCAAAGCAGGCAATATAAAACGCCATCCCTTAGAATCACCCACAGCCAGCTTCAAAAACAAACCGTACAGCACCATGGAGAGAGCAAAAATAAAAGTATAATTCACCGCCCCGGTATACCAGTAATAGCTTTCGGATATACTGGGCGTATACAATATCTGCATCATAAGAGAAGGCACCACAATCGGCAACACAAGCCATCTGTTCTGCTTATTGTCTCCTGCAAGCAACATCCATGCAAGCGCAATCTCTCCCAATATCAATCCACCAAGCATCATCCATGGTACAATACAATAATATTTTTCCCCCCAGATACCCGGCTGCAACGAGGCCAGAAAAGAATTGGAAAAACGCCCTTCCCACTCCATATAATGCCTTGCCATGTTTTCAAAAGCACAACGCAAAACATCAATAAATCCGCCCCCTTCGGCCAAAGCCTTATAACCTGCTTTACCATAACTCCAATCATCTGCGGACGGAAAATTATAGCCTGCCACCAGCAACAGAGGAAACACCACTGCCACCAGCGCCAGAACATATACAATATTGATGCTTGCCAAAGAAATCTTATCACTTTTTTTCATCTGAAATGATCCTTATCAATACCTTATTAACGTAAAAAAAGGAGTCGCTTGAAAGTCACCATAAAGTAATTAAATTGATATAATCACCCTGCGGTTCCCCTTGCTACGACTCCTCCATTATTATACAAAATTATTTATGCGAACTATTATTATACAAGCTATTTTATGCAAGCTGGCTCTCAAGCACCTTAGAAGCCTCTGCGATTGCATCCGCAATACCTGCAGGATTCTTACCGCCTGCCTGTGCCATATTGGGACGACCGCCGCCGCCACCGCCTACCAGTGCGGCAATACCTTTGATCAAATTGCCTGCATGTGCACCGGCCTTCACAGCACCGTCAGTAGCCATGGCAATCATGTTTACCTTGCCGTCCTGATCAGACAAAAGTACCACAACACCCTCGCCAAGCTTCTCCTTAAGCTGGTCACCAAGGTCTCTTAAGCCATTCATGTCAACACCGCTAACGCTGGTTGCAAGAAGCTTAACACCCTTAATCTCAGCTACCTGATCCATTACATCACCAAGGGCATCCTTAGCAGCCTTGCTCTTCAAGGACTCATTCTCAGACGCCAGCGCCTTCATGTCAGCCATCACATGCTCACACTTCTCAACCAGACTGTTCGGAGTGGTCTTCAGCACCTTAGCAGCCTGCTCCAAGGTCTTCTCCAAGCTGCGATAATATGCAAAAACACCATTGCCGGTCAGCGCCTCAATACGTCTTACACCTGCTGCAACACCATTCTCGGAAACGATTTTGAATGCAGTGATGGAAGCCGTATTTGCCACATGAGTACCACCACAGAACTCGATGGAGAAATCGCCCATGCGAACCACACGAACGGTCTCGCCGTACTTCTCACCAAAGAGCTGCATTGCTCCGGTCTTCTTCGCCTCTTCGATAGTCATTACATCTGTAACAACAGGAATTGCCTCAGCAATCTTGTCATTTACCATTTTCTCTACTTTAGCCAGTTCTTCTGCTGTCATTGCCTGGAAATGGCTGAAGTCAAATCTCAGTCTCTCGCCGTCCACATAGGAACCGTTCTGCTCTACATGAGTACCAAGCACCTCGCGAAGTGCCTTCTGAAGCAGATGGGTTGCAGAGTGGTTCTTGCAGGTATCTGCACGATGCTCAGCATCAACAGTCAAAGTTGCCTCGTCGCCAACCTTAATCATACCGCTTGTAACCACACCGATATGACCAACCTTGCCACCCAAAAGCTTTACAGTATCCTTTACTTCAAAGTTGCCGTCTGCGGTGCTGATTACACCGATATCTGCCTTCTGTCCACCCATGGTAGCATAGAAGGGCGTCTCGTCCACAATAATAGTACCAACCTGTCCATCGGTCAGAGCCTCTACAATCTCAGTCTCAGTGGTCAAAACAGTAATCTTGGAGTTGTGCTGCAATCTGTCATAACCTACAAACTCAGAAGTAATTACAGGATCAATGGAGTCATACACGGTAGCATCTGCACCCATATAATTGGTCTCCTTGCGTGCCTCCTGTGCCATCTTACGCTGTTTCTCCATGCACTCTTTAAATCCAGCATGGTCAATGGTAAAGCCCTTCTCCTCAAGAATCTCTTCCGTCAAATCCATAGGGAATCCATAGGTATCATAAAGCTTAAATGCATTCTCACCGGAAAGCTCCTTTACGCCGGACTTGTTCATTTCCTCTTCCATCTCGGCAAGAATATTTAATCCCTGATCAATGGTCTTGTCAAATTTATTTTCCTCGTTGGTGAGAACTGTCAGGATAAACTCCTGCTTCTCATCCAGTTCAGGATAACCGTCCTTACACTCATTAATTACAGTACGGCTAAGCTCCGCAAGGAACTTACCCTCAATGCCTAAAAGTCTTCCGTGTCTTGCTGCACGACGAATCAGACGGCGAAGCACATAGCCACGTCCCTCATTGGAAGGCATAATACCATCGCTAATCATAAATGTAGAAGAACGAATATGGTCGGTAATCAGACGAATAGACACATCCTTAGCATCATCGGTCTGATAAGTAACATTAGCGATCTCACAGATACGGTCACGAATAGCCTTCATGGTGTCGATGTCGAATACGGAATTTACATCCTGTACCACCACTGCAAGTCTCTCAAGACCCATACCGGTATCGATATTCTTCTGTGCAAGCTCGGTGTAGTTACCATGTCCGTCACTGTCAAACTGGGTAAATACATTGTTCCAAACTTCCATAAAACGGTCACAGTCACAACCCACCTTACAGTCAGGCTTACCGCAGCCGTACTTCTCACCTCTGTCATAATAAATCTCGGAACAGGGACCACAGGGACCAGCACCATGCTCCCAGAAGTTGTCACAGTCACCGTTCTCATCACGATAGAAACGGGTAATCTTATCTGCGGGCACACCGATTTCCTGAGTCCAGATATCAAAAGCCTCGTCATCCTCACAATAGATGGAAGGATAGAGTCTGTCCTCCTCCATACCCACATACTTGGTCAAAAACTCCCAGCTCCACGCAATCGCTTCATGCTTGAAATAATCACCGAAAGAAAAGTTTCCAAGCATCTCAAAGAAGGTAAGATGTCTTGCAGTCTTACCAACATTCTCGATATCACCGGTACGAACACACTTCTGACAAGTGGTCACTCTCTTACGAGGGGGAATCTCCTGTCCGGTAAAATAAGGCTTCAAGGGAGCCATACCGGAGTTGATGATAAGCAGGCTGTTGTCATTATGAGGCACCAGCGAAAAGCTCTTCATCTTCAAATGCTCCTTGCTCTCAAAGAAGTCCAAATACATTCTTCGTAAATCATTCACACCATGTTTTTGCATTGGTTTATCCTCCAAAATACTCATTAACTAAATATTATAAATTCTCTGACCGAGCTTGTCAAATAGATTAGTCTTCATCATCCTCTAAAATCCCGACCAAATCTTCTCTTGCTTCACGAATTTCATCATGATCACCACGCTTAAGTGCCGCATCAAAGGCAGTCAGATACCTGTCAATAATCTGTCTGCGGTCTCCTAAAGACTCCTCATACATACGCTCTGCCCGAAGTAATACCAGACGATTTTCCTCCTGGTCTCTGGGCTGAATTTTCAGATAGGCCAACTCCTCCATACGCTTTTTTATTTCCTCATCGGTCATCTGATTCTCTGCGCCCTTGATGATAAGCTTCTTGGACGCTCCGGTAGAAACACCCTTTACCTCAACCTCCAAAAGAGAATTGATATCGTAGGTATAAGTCACATCAATGGCCTCTCTGCCCTTTAAATTCTTGGGCACATCAATCTCCAGCTCTCCCAGAAACAGGTTATTTCTGGCAAAACGGCTCTCTCCCTGCAACACACGTACACGCACGGAGGTCTGATTATCTCTCACTGTATAAAGACGCTCTGTACGACTGGCAGGAATCACTGTATTTCTCTCAATAATGGGACAAAATCTACCGTCCTCATATTTGTCCTCATCATATTCCACCACAACCTCAGTTCCAAGCGTAAAGGAGCAGACATCCGTAAGAATCACTTCTTTTACTTCTTCTCTACGCTCCTTCATAGCTCCCTGAATGGCAGCTCCCAAAGCCACCGTCTCATCAGGATTCAAGCGGGTGTCTGGGAATTTACGGAACAGACGAATGAGGAAATCGCGTACAATGCCAAGTCTGGTGGCACCACCAATCAAAAGCACCTCATCAATATCGGAAAGCTTAAGTCCCGCATCGGAAAGACTTTTCTTTACCGGCTCACGAATCTTCATCAGAAGCTCCTCACAAGCATCCTCATACTCCTTGGCTGTAATCACTTCTTCCTTCATCTCGTCATGATACAGAAAACTCATAGTCACAGAAGACTCATCATTAATGGCACATTTTGCCTTCTCTGCAGCCTTCACAAGACGTACCTGCTCCTTTTCGGAAAGCTGAGACATGGAAAGCTTTGCCTTATGTAAGAATAACTTCGCCATCTCCTGTGTAAAATCTTCTCCGCCCAGATAATTATCACCGGCTACAGCCCGAACCTCCAAAATATTGTGGTACAGCTCCAAAACAGATACATCAAAGGTACCACCACCCAAATCAAATACCAAAAATCTGGTGTCCTGATTCTTGTCATACAATCCATAAGCCACTGCCGCCGCGGTAGGCTCGGAAATCATACGCTCTACCTTAAGTCCCGCCAGCTCTCCGGCACGCTTGGTAGCCTTTCTGCGCTTATCATCAAAATAGGCCGGCACGCTGATAACCGCCTCCGTTACCTCTTCGCCAAGATACGCCTCCGCATCCTCCTTCAGAGCCCGAAGCACCATACTGGAAAGCTCCTCCGGCTTAAAGGCACGATTGCCTAAATAATAGGTTCTCTCCGTTCCCATACTCCGCTTAAAGGTCTGAGCTACGGTGGTGGGATACAGGCTCATACGCTCCTTGGCCGTCTCTCCCACATAAACATTGCCTTCCTCATCTACACTTACTACAGAGGGGGTCAGATTTTTCCCTAGTCTGTTGGGAATAATTTGGGGACCGTCCTCTGTAAAATAGGCCACCAGTGAATTGGTGGTACCCAGGTCAATACCAACTATCATTCAAAACTTCCTTTCTATTTTTAGCATTTCAGCATTTCAGCATTTCAGCCAGCCTTCTAGTCCTGCTTCCACACCGCAGCAATGGCCTGCATATACTCATCATAGGGCTGCACCTTCAGATTGCGCTCAAGACGCTCCTTTGCCTCTGCCTTTTTGCCCTGCTTTATCAACAAAAGTATCCGCATAGCCTCCAGCTCCTTACAAAGGGGCATCAGACAGAAGCTGCATATTGCACATTTACTCTCCTTATCCAGAATCTGCTGCAATTCCTCATCAGACCAAATATAATAATTCGCCAAAAATTCTCTGGTTAATCGTCCTTTAGGTCTGTCAAAATACTCATCTACAGCCTGCCCTGCGGCTCTGTCCATGTGAGCCTTCAACATCTGTGCATAAATGGCTCCGTTCTCCTCATCCCCTAAGAGTATGGATGCAAAAATAGCATCCTCTAATCCCTCATCGGAATTCTTGCCATACTCTCGTTGCCCCATCTTAATCTGTCGGGCAAAAAAATCCATGGCTTCTTTTTTCTTGCCACAAATCAACGCATACCACGCAAAAGAATTGCAATAATCAATAAACGCCTCATTGTCCACCTTGCCTCGCATCATGGAAATCACATTCATGGGGCCCTTTAGCATCTTCTTGGACCATGGCAGAGTTGCCTGCATACCCTCTTCAAACTTACCAGCCATCTGATAAGTATCAGCCACTGCCCTGTAGTAACCGTTCTTAGCAGGGTCACCCTCATTATAAAGCAACTTCAGCTTAGCAACAGCCTCATCCACTCTGCCCAATCTCGCAAGACACTGGGACATATATCTTAAATGATTTCGCGCATCCGGTAAAAGCATCTCATAATTTTCCATCCAATGAAGAGCCATCTCATCATCACCCAAAAGCATATAAATACGAGCCATGTGATAATTCAATGCGCTTGCCAGTTCATTGTCTGCATAGAGCATTGCCTTCTTCATACACACCAAAGCCTGCTCAAAATTACCCATCCGACGATAAACATTGCTCATTCCGCTAAACGCATAAGAATCCGCCGGCTCATCCTCTAACGCCTTCTCATAATCAGCCAGGGCCTTTTCCAGTTGCTGTCCGCTGACATGGAAAGATGCTCTTCTGCGGAACATATATGCACCGGGATACCAGCACATATACTCTGTGATAAGCGGCAGACCTGCTTCATAACGGTCCACCTCACCGTCATCCAGTCTGTCCTGATAATTTGTATCAAACTCATCCAGCTTCTTATTCAGGACCTCGACCTCCGGCACTTCATGGTCCATCTGATATTCAAAAGCTTCAAAATACGGACTTTCCACACCATTTTCCTTTGCAAGCTCCAAAAGCTCCTTCAATAGCTCGTACTCTTTTAAATCCAGATAAACCCTTCCCAAATGCTCATAGGCACGGATATAGGCAGGGAATTTATCAATGCAAAGCCTTGCGTTCTGAACCACCCCGCCGGCCTCCCACTGCCTGCGATAAGCCTCCATGGCAGTAGCTGCCGCCGCATATATCTGATACTCCTGAATCAAGCGGTCTGTAATTTCAAGAGCCTTTTCATACTCCTCCATCTCCGTATAGATATATGCTTTCTCCAAAAGCAGACCGATATCCTTGGGAGTTCCGGTCTCTGCCAGTGTAATCTCCGCAATGGCATTCTGGAACTGAGCGCTTTCCTTATAACCCAGCATTTTATAACACTGTATACGAATCATGCGCGCCTGACGGACACGGTCCTCATTCTTCTCTCTGGCTTCCTCTGTCTCATCCAAAGGAATCTGCGCCCTAAGCATACTTTCCCAGATTTTGGAGATGCTGATAGCCTCCTCCAAATCTCCCTGCTCAATATAAAGCTTTGCCAAAAGACCGTGAAATTCCATCTTTTTCTCAGCGGTCATGGCCTTTTCCAGTTCCTTGGTCAGACGAATGCCCTTACTGGTCTTACCATCCTGCAAATAGCACCAGCCAAGCTCCATACCTGCTGTCAAATCCTTGTCATTACGCCATTTTTCTTCTAAGCCACCTTCAAGCTTCTCATTCACCTTGGTCAGAATTTCCATAAAGCTATCGTCTGCACCGGAGGACAATACACCCTCTGCACACTTTTTAGCCTTCTCATATTCACCGATATCATAATACCACTCGGTAAGGCGCACATTTGCCATATAATGCTTGTCATTCTCAGCCTTAAGTGCCAGATACACCTCTGCTGCACCGGCTCTGTCGCCATCCTTCCACAAGCACTCTGCTGTATTGTACCCCACCATACTGTCCTTGGGATATTTCTCAAACAAGGCCTTCATAAATACCTTTGCCTCGTCCTTTTTGCCCTGAAGATACATCAGTCTGCCGCGGCAAACCTCCATGGCAGGATGATAAATATCCAGTCCATCTGCCTCATTAATGAAGCGTTCTGCCTCCTGTACCTTTTCCTCGGAAAGAGCATGCCAGCAGTCATCATAATAATTGATAAAAAGGTCGTACTCCGCATCCGCAGCGCCCTCAAATACATCAAATTCAATGTCCTCGCCCCGCTCACAACGATTCACCACATAGCCGATAAAATCCATTGGAAAGGACTCTCTAAGCTTCGCCGCATCTTCCACCAGATTTATTTTTTTATCCAGAACCTTCCAAATATGGGTAGGCAATCTGAAATGATCCATCAAAAACCGAAGAAGTTTAAAACGACAGTTTTCTTCCTCCTCCAAGGATAGAAAAATATCGTCTGCAAATAAATCCCCCCATAACTTTTCATTCTGACGGGAATGAATATCTGCATAAACAGCTGCCACACGCTCCAACCAGAGTCCTGAGGGCGTGGTATCTCGTTCAGCCTCCGCGCTCTCCCCCTCCGCCTCGTCAGGTGTTCGTGCATACACACAAGCCTCCTCATACGCCTGACGGAGACGCTTGAACCCTTCCGGGTCATCCTCCGGATTGGTCGCTGCAAGCTTTTCCCTATATGCATTTTTTATCAGTCTTTCGTCCTTTACCGGCTCAATTCCCAGAATCAAAAAAACTTCTGTAACGCTCATAACGTTCTTCCCCCAATGTACTTTTTCCCATCTATGCAACAAGGAGAGCAGAAAAACCTCCTGCTCTCCTCTTTGTTAAAATACAAATTTATCTGCGAAATAAGTATCCAAATCAGCAATTGCAACTCGCTCCTGCTCCATGGAATCACGGAAACGAACGGTTACACAGCCATCGGTCTCAGATTCAAAGTCATAAGTAACGCAGAAAGGAGTACCGATTTCATCCTGACGACGATATCTCTTACCGATATTTCCTCTGTCATCGAACTCACAGTTATACTTCTTAGAAAGCTCCATGAAAATCTTCTCTGCACCCTCATTCAGCTTCTTGGACAAGGGAAGTACACCAATCTTTACAGGTGCCAGTGCAGGATGGAAACGAAGCACGGTTCTCATATCACCGCCCTCAAGCTCCTCCTCATCATATGCTGCGCAAAGGAAAGCCAAAACTACGCGGTCTGCACCAAGAGAAGGCTCAACAACATAAGGAACATATTTCTCCTTCTTCTCATCATCAAAGTAGCTCATATCCTCGCCGGAGGTATTCTGATGCTGAGTCAAATCATAATCGGTTCTGTCCGCAATACCCCAAAGCTCGCCCCAGCCAATGGAAGGGAACAAAAACTCAATATCGGTAGTACCCTTACTGTAGAAGCAAAGCTCCTCATGGCTGTGGTCTCGAAGACGAATCTCATCCTCCTTCATGCCCAAAGACAACAGCCAGTCACGACAGAAGCCTCTCCAATACTGGAACCACTCCATATCGGTGCCGGGCTCGCAGAAGAACTCCAGCTCCATCTGCTCAAACTCTCTGGTACGGAAGGTAAAGTTACCGGGAGAAATCTCGTTACGGAAGGATTTACCAATCTGACCGATACCGAAAGGAATCTTCTTACGGGAAGTTCTCTGCACATTTTTGAAATTAACAAAGATACCCTGAGCAGTCTCAGGTCTCAAATATACAGTATTCTTAGCATCCTCAGTTACACCCTGGAAGGTCTTAAACACAAGATTAAACTGACGGATTTCGGTAAAGTTGTGCTTACCGCAGGAAGGACATGGAATATTTTTCTCTTCCACAAACTCCTTCATTCTCTCCTGACTCCATGCATCTACGGTCTCGCTCAACTCGATATCATTCTCAGCGCAGAAATCCTCTATCAGCTTATCTGCACGGAAACGCTCCTTACATTCCTTACAATCCATCAAGGGATCAGAGAAGCCGCCCAAATGTCCGCTTGCTACCCAGGTCTGGGGATTCATGAGAATTGCACAGTCCACACCCACGTTATAGGGATTCTCCTGCACAAACTTCTGCCACCATGCTCTCTTTACATTATTCTTAAGCTCAACACCAAGATTACCGTAATCCCATGTATTTGCAAGACCTCCGTAAATCTCAGAACCGGGATATACAAATCCTCTTGATTTTGCTAAAGCTTGAATTTTGTCCAATGTCTTTTCCATCTTTGTTGTACTCCTTTTTTATTCATAACACATAACAATAGAAACGCGCTACACATGTATTCTATTATTTCTCAAGCACGATAATCACAGGAAACTCCTCCGGGAGCATCGCTGTGGTATCCACGCTTCCATCTTCTTTTAAAACGGCGCTCTCACTGGCATAGGCCACCTTTGTAGGGCAATACACTTGCGTTTTCTCCGCCAGAAGCACTACATGACGGTCTGCCATCTTACTGTTACTAAGTTCTCCGGAAACCATACTTCCGTCACCTTTCGCACTGAAAAGCACCTGATTAAGGCTGTCGAAATCATACCCTGCCGCCTTGGCCTCAGCTACAGTTCCATAAAACATGGTGCTGTTGTTATATGCTTCATAAACCTTTGCATTCTGATACTTGTAGGTCACAAGCACTTTGCTTCCCTGCAGGGACTCGACCTTTTCCATTGTTACAGGTACTTCTGTTCCACTCTGGTTGGCCGTATTATATGCTGCCACTTCAGCACTTGCCATCTCACGCAACTCATCTATATCATAATGAGCCTTGTCAAAGACATCAACCATATGAGCGGTTATAGCTCCTTCTTTCTCAATTATCAGGCTGGTCTGTTCTATGGTGTCCGGCACCTTCGGCGCACCACATCCTGCCATCAGCACTGCTCCCAATATAAGACCTGCCAACCATTTTCGATTATGTACTGCCGTCATAAATTTACCTTTCCTTAGGTCTGCATCTTAACAAACCATATCAAATTCTAACACAGAGTTTTAAGTATTTCAAGACTTTTAAACTCATGACCTAAAAACTGTTTCCTGTAAATTGCGGCAACCTTGCCTAATTCTTCCAAAACACTGTCCGCCACCGTAAAGGTATACAGCTTCTCTACCGAACTGGAAGCGATATACTGCAGGGCATAAATCGTCGATTCCTGCAACTGCATATCTGTAGGAATCCCAGGGAATTCTCCATTTACCACAATTGCCTTTAACTCATAGACACATTTTATCAGTTCATTTGGCAGAGACGGCGCACTTATGGCGCGCAGGGACTGATACAAAAGCTTTAACATTTCCCTCTCGTCATTGTTTTCCCTTGTGTAATAATCTGCCACTTCCGTAAAATACATTCCATAATAGGCTCCAATATAATCCGTCATTAAATCTTCAAAATAATTCTGAATATCTGCATCCGTCATGGTATAAGAGCTTTTGCCGGAATATAACTTAAAGGTACCGAAAGCAAACAGATTGGTAGCTGCTGTCAATCTGTTGCCCGGCTTTCTTGCCCCTCTGGCAAAGGCAGAAATTTTCCCCCGCTCCTTGGTCAAAAGACACACGCGCCTGTCATATTCTCCCATGGGAGACTGTTTCAAAATCATTCCCGTCACCTGTATGAATTCCTGCATAATGTCCCTCGTAATCCGACTTGCAGCCAGCGTTCCCCATATCTGTCACGGACCGCTGGCTGTCATTTGTTTTATATGATAAATAATCTTCTATTTTCCCACTGCTCTCAAACTGCTTCCAGTAATTCAATGTCTGCATAAATGCTTCCCCCTATCTGTTTTGTATGATGATAGGGTCTGCAATTTGATTGCTTTTTATTCCTTTTTATTTCTGGCTTGTAACATCCTGAGGGTTATATCCAAAATTTTTCAGAAGAAAATCACTGTCTCTCCAGTCCTTCTTCACCTTTACCCAAAGTTGAAGGTTCACTTGCATTTCCAACAAATCCTCAATATCCGGACGTGCCTGGGAACCTATTTTCTTGAGCATCTGTCCACCCTTACCGATGATAATACCTTTATGAGAATCCCTCTCACAGACGATTGTTGCATCAATATGACAGATTCTGCCCTTTTCCTTCATACTCTCAATACTCACAGCCACACCATGAGGAATCTCCTCCTGCAAAAGACGCAATGCCTTTTCGCGAATAAGCTCTGCCACTATCTGACGCATGGGCTGGTCTGTGATGGTATCCTCATCATAAAAGGGCTGACCGTAAGGAAGATATTTCACAATACAGTCCACCAAAACATCGGTATTGTCTCCCTTAAGGGCTGAAACCGGAACAATCTCATGGAAATCCAATTCCTTCCGATAGGTGTCAATAAAGGTCAAAACCTCCTCACGTTTCACAGTATCCGTCTTATTAATTACCAGAATAACCGGTGTCTTGGTCTTCTTAAGCTGTTCTATAATATGCTGCTCTCCCGCTCCGATATATGTGGTAGGCTCCACCAGCCAAAGAATCACATCCACCTCATTCAGTGTGCGCTCTGCCACATTCACCATATAATCGCCCAGCTTGTTCTTGGCCTTATGAATACCGGGAGTATCCAGAAAAACAATCTGTGCATCATCCAAAGTAAGCACTGTCTGTATGCGATTTCTGGTAGTCTGCGGTTTATTGGACGTAATTGCAATTTTCTGTCCAATCAGATGATTCATCAGTGTAGATTTACCTACGTTCGGGCGACCAATCAAGGTCACAAAACCGGATTTAAATGCGGGATTTTCGTTCATTATTTCTCACTTTCCTTCTGCTTTGCAGCTTTTTTCTTGCGATTTCGGCGAATGATAAGCTTAATTGTCATCACGATTGCGGCAATTATCAGGGCCCACACTGCCAGATAAGGCAAGTGTACCACAATCCAGATGAAAAATTCAACAAATCCATTGCCAACATTTTTAAGACTTTCCATGAAGCCCTTTGCTAATCGGGTACCCACACCCTCTTTTGCTACCGGTGTAAGCTCCTTCACTTCCTGAATACTCATATGTATGGTAGCAAAGTCCACTTTGTTGTCGTAGGTTCTAAGCTGTGATTCCATACTCTCCAGCTGATATCTCACCTCAGACAATCTCTCCTCCAAGGTAATAATATCCTCCAGAGTCTCTGCCGTCTCCAAGAACTTAAGCAATCTCTCCTGCTCCGTCTTTAATGTATTTCTGCGACTCTCCATATCCACATAAGCTAAAGTCACATCCTCCACGTTCTCGGAACGTCTGACCACATTGCCGGCCTCAGACACAGAATTCAAGAATGTATCCAACTTGTCCTTAGGAATACGCACCGTCAGATTCGAACTTCTCTCCGGCTCACGATTGGAATATCGGCTTCCGTTATAAGTCTGCAAGCTTTCAACATAACCGCCAAGCTCTGCGACCTTGTCCTCCACCAGACCAAGCATCTGGTCAAACTCTTTGGTCTCCAAATCAAGATCCACTGTGCGAATCAGCTTACGGCTATCGTAATAGCTACTTGTCTGACTGGAACTTGTCGTACTGCCACTCTCCATGGCAGCTTCCTCCATTACAGCTCCATCATAACCATAATCCATTGCAGCCCCCGGCTCAGTTGCCACCGACTTGCTCTCCGAATAAATCGCCGCTTCATTGTCAGCGCTACCACAGGCAGTAAGCCCAAGCACCATCGTTGTTGCAAGGGCTGCTGCCATAATTTTACCACACAATACCTTCTTGTTCATAAATATCCTCCTTCCGGACACTTCTCTATTTTCCAGTTCGCTTCGCTACGGAAGTGTTCTATGCTATATAAAACGATATTTAGCCAAAAAGGTTCTCTAATTTCATGAAAAGATTTTGCTCGGATTTTAGTTTGCTTGCATTACCTACTACACAGAGGAAATCATCTTCCATGAAGGCGCGGATATAGGCGGCAAGTCCTCTGATATCTTCAGGAGTAGCGCCGAGAATTTCATCTCTCTCCTTCTGTAATTTCTCGTTGGTAAGTCCCGTCATATAGGCACTTAAAGAGAACAGTCCCTTAGCAGAAGGATTCATAGGTGTATCCAAATCACTGATAGCACCGATGATATACTGGGTCATGGTGCGCTCATCCGCCTTGTAATTCTCAATGGCTTCCGCAGCCTTCTCATAAACCTCCAAAGTCTTGCCTAAGTTAGGGTCTCTGTAGGATACGAAATAGCTTTCTCCCGTTCTGCCAAAATTACACATACAGCCGTAAGCTCCACCCTTCACACGAACATTCATCCACAAATATTCATATCCCATCATAACCTTCATCACTTTAAGTGCTCCGGTATAAGGCAGGCCCTTTTTCTTGTAATTACCCGCACGACACACATACTGAATCTGACCTGCTGTCATAAATCCCTCATTTTTACGTTCGGGCACAGGCTTATAAGCCGCCTTCTCAACAGGACAGGTGTAAAGTGCTTCCTTAAAAGCCTTTATGGGCTCTTCCAGCTTCTCAAGGGCAAACTCCTCACCCACAAAATCCACCATCAGATTCTCGGGGCGGAAAATCATCTTTGCTACCGTCTCAACCTTTTCAATCAGATTCCCCTTCTCCTCGCCAAAATGCTCCTCAATATGGGCTACCAGACGATAGAAAGGCACACCGGAAAGTTCCTCGCTCAAGCGGCCTGAGACACTACCATAGGACAAGGCTCTTCCTGCAGCCACACTATGTCCACCGGACATCATCTGCGCCTGCATGCGGGATTTGCCCTCTGCCAGAATCTCTTTGAGACGCTCCTCATCCTTGAAATCACTGGTGAGCACAATTTCCTTCATCAGTTCAACAGCCTTACCAATATTCTCATAGAACACCTTAGTCTTAAGCTCCAGCGTCACCTTACATGCATCAGAATCCTCCAGATTACTGTACGCATTGTTTACTGCTGCCATTCCGCCGGTCACCAGATTAGTCTCATTAAATAAATCACCATAACTATAATTTTCCGTATTCAAAAGTCCCAGACAACTCTTAAGCAGACCCACATAGGGGAAATACTCTTCCGGTATCTGATTCAAATCAAAAATTAATCGCAGGTAACCAATACCATTGGTAAACAAATCGTGATACAAAAGAGGGGTATCTGCAACGATACGTTCCTCATTCACAATTTTTGCAGCCTCCTTCTTCAAATCCTCTCTTGCAAGAATCGGCAAAGTCGCAATGGCCTCCGGTGTATCCTCTGTCTCCTGAAAGCTCATAAGAGCCTCATAGGTCTTCTGAACCCCTAAAAGCTCCTCCTCGCTCATGGCAGCCTTCTTGGCAGACAGGCTTTGTGCCAGCGCTTCACTTTGCTTTTCCAAAAGCCCCTCTACAGGCTTTAATACAACCAGACTACAATTCACACAATCCAAAATATACTGCTGAATCAAAGACTCAAACCAGCCGGTTCCCACCTTTTCGCGAAGAGACTTAAAGGTGGAAAGAAGCTCCAGATGCACAAAGGGCTTCTTTTCATCATACAACCAGCTGTCCAGCATCTGCAAACCATACATAAGTCCCTTGGGATAAGCGCCAAAATCCGCCTCCCTGAACTTAAACTCATAATAATTTAATCCGGCCAGAAGCGCCTTCCCATCAAAACCATTCTTCACAATTCCTTCCAAAACATCCTTGATGGTGTTCAGAAACTCCTGCTGTCTGTCAATGGAGGTTCCCTTGGCAATCACACTGAAATAGGGCTGTTTAATACCATTGTCCCAGATACTGTAAACATCTCTGCCGATGCCCTTTTTAACAAGAGCCTCCTTCAAGGGCGCACCGGGTGCAGAACAAAGTGCATAATCCAGAATCTGGAAAGCCATGCAGAGCTCCTTGTCCGTACTCTCTCCCACAGAATAATTAGCGGCAAAATAGGTATTTTCCTCTGCATCCTCACCCTCATTTAAGGGATATTCCTTCACAATGGTCCGATAGCGGTCTCCACAGTCAGATTCTGATTTAATCTCAGAATCCACCTTAAGTGCTTCGAAATCAGACAAATATTTCTCGTCAATAAAGGCAAGCTGCTCAGCCATATCCATATCGCCATACAGATAAATATAACTGTTAGAGGGGTGATAATACTTACCATGGAAATCAAGAAACTCCTCATAGCTAAGCTCAGGAATCACCTCCGGGTCACCACCGGATTCCACGCCATAGGTAGTATGAGGATACAGAGAATTCATAATGGCCGTCTCCAGCACATCATCTGCAGAAGAATATGCTCCCTTCATCTCATTGTAAACCACACCGTTGATGGTAAGTTCACCAGTCTCCTCATCTGTCTCGTAATGCCATCCCTCCTGACGGAAAATAGACTCATTCCGGTAAATATTGGGATAAAATACTGCATCCAGATACACATGCATCAAATTTCTGAAATCCTTGTCGTTGCAGCTTGCGACAGGATACAAAGTCTTGTCGGGATAAGTCATTGCATTCAAAAAAGTATTTAAAGACCCCTTTACCAATTCCACAAAAGGGTCCTTTACCGGGAATGCCTTAGAACCACACAACACCGAATGCTCTAAAATATGTGGCACACCTGTGGAGTCAGTGGGCGGAGTGCGAAAACCGATGTAAAACACCTTGTTTTCATCATCATTGGCAAGAAGCGCCACCTTTGCGCCGGTCTTTTTATGACGCATAAGCACCGACATACAGCCAATATCCTCAATCTCTCTTTTTTCAATCATTTCATATGTTGTAAGACCCTCCAGCCCCTTGAGACCTGCATATTTTTCACTCATATCTAATCACTCCTTACATTTCATTAAAATCCCATCAATGCCAGCTTGTTGATTGCAAGCTCCTGCACCACCACACCGGCCCGTTCCTTCTCCTCCACCGTCATGGTGGTGAGCTGCCGGATGGGAATTACCTTCGTGGTATATTCTTTTTTTGTCTTGCCTGTTATGGACTTTTTTTCTTCGATGATATTAATCTTAACCTTGGCCTTAAGCTGTTCGTATATTCTCACCAAAAAGCTTTTTTCCTGCAAATAATACAAATGAGTCTCCATTGAATCCTCTAAATCCGCCTCCGGCAAAATATAGCGTTCCACCAAAAGCTGAAATTTAAACGGTATAGTATTTTCATCCAGAAGCTCTTGAAAGGTATATTTTGTTCCTATGTACACAGTGGAAATATCCTGCATGCAATATTTATAGTCTTCATAAACCGTTTTACTCATCTGTCAAATCCTCAATTTGGAAGCCGCTCATACGCATGGCCTCTCTAATCTTTGCCTCACTCATCCTGGTCTCTTTGGCCAGCTCCTCCACCGTCACCTTACGGCCAAGCTCCTCCGAAAGCGCTTTGACTGCCTCTGCCACCTTATTGACCTTATTTTCCACCTTACGGTCTGCCTGCTCATTAGATGCATTCTCTGCAATAATATCCTCCATGGCATCCATAATCATCCTTGCCAGCATCCCCTTGGCCTCACTGTGATGTTCCAGACTTCCAAGCATTCCCACGCCAAAGGCCAGTGCCACATTGCCCTCACCGATTAAGTCCTCAATCAAAACACCCTGACCGGTATAAATTCTGGAAATCTCCACAACCTCACTCAAATACACCTCAGTAAGCTTGCTCTGAGCATCTGCATCTCCCGCCATAGCTGAAATAGTAAAGGCTTCAATCTGACCATCGGTATACTTAGGCAACTGCGCAATTTCATCCAGATAGTCCTGCAGATAGTTTCTTTCCTCATCCGAAAGATAATCATCCGGATTCACCGGCTGACCGATACCTACTTTATGCTTCACCAGATAATCATACACCAGTTGCAGCTGGTCATTTGTCAGATTAAGCTCCGCAAATGCCTCCTGCACCTGTTCTTCACTGACACAATTTCCCTGCTCCTTGGCAAGGGCACGAACCTGCTCTAAGGTCTGCGCAAATAAAACTTCCTGCTTCATAAAATACTCCTGTTTATTTCTTTATTTGATATATTATCCAAATAATCATTATCTGCTATATCGCAAATATGTCTTTCTCTACACCTTGTGCTCATGGGTAAACAAATGGTCCTGACAATATTCATGACTTCCCGCACACTTGGAGCAATAACGGAACTCCAAATCAGGTGCGTCATGCTCTGTTCTGCCACAGATACTGCACTTATGCCCACTCTGCTTCACACCGGTCTTCACCTGATGTTTAAACTCCGCCCGACGCTTAATCTGCTTGGGTGCAAGGTGACTTAACCGCTTCGTCTGCAACCAGAAAATCAAGAAATTTATCAATGCTGCTCCGCTTGCCACCATACCAAACCAGTAACCCGGATAAACAACCAAGCCATACCAGAAATACTGAATCATATTGATAACCAAAATCACACCGTATACAATACCAAGCCATTTCACCTTCACAGGAATGACAAACATCAGATATACCTGCATTTCCGGATAGGTGACAGCAAAAGCCAGGAAAATGGACATATTCACATAATAGGTGCTAAAAAACAAAGCTCCATACTGAAAGAAATCAGCAGCTCCGCCTTGCATCAGCGCCTCGCCAAACAACAGATAACACACACCCATTGTCAAAAAAGCTGCCACAATGGTTATCAACATACCACCGAAAATGTAAACATTATAACGATAGGTTCCCCATGTTCTCTCCAATGTTGTACCCAAACTATAATAAAAATACAACATCACCAAAGTAAACAAATCCAAAGATGAGGGAGGACTGATAATCCAGGTAAACAACCGCCACACCTGACCATGTAGAATCTGATAGGGATCCAGAGTCAGATAATTCATAAACGCGGGATTTACCAGCTGCAAAACATAACCCGCTGCATAACACATCACCAAAATCAAAGTCAGATTGGGAATGGCATATTTGCCGAATTTTCTTTCGAATTTACTCATTCCATAATTTCTCATATCATCACTACTTCCTTTTGATTGTCCTATTCCAATACGCAACAAACATGCATCTGTTTTGCGCACACGAATATATTTTAGCATGAGGTTTTCCATAAGTAAACCAAGTGAATTGTTTTTTAGAAAGATTTTAGCTTTTTGATTTACCTTTTTGATTTTAATTTTCTAACATTTTATAAAAGCTTTAGATTTTTACAAATATTGTTCGTTGCAATTTACACTTTTTTGGCGTATAATTGCTAAGTATGTCGTTTTTTAGTTTTAATAGGAAGAAGGAAGTTTTTATGAAACACCCCCAAAACCATGTAACACTGGGCATTGACATTGGTTCCACCACTGTTAAAATTGCCATTTTGGATGAAAAACACACTATTTTATTTTCCGACTACGAGCGCCATTATGCCAATATTCGTGAGACTTTGTCTTCTCTGTTGCAGAAGGCTTATAAAAAACTTGGCAATCTGACCCTGCACCCTATGATTACCGGTTCCGGAGGTCTGACTCTGGCAAACCATTTAGGCGTCCCCTTCACGCAGGAGGTAATCGCTGTTGCCACATCCTTAAAGGACTTGGCTCCCCAGACCGATGTTGCCATTGAACTTGGCGGTGAAGATGCTAAAATCATCTATTTTGAGGGTGGTAAT
>CAYOGM010000014.1:0-20527 GCA_964403595.1 uncultured Acetatifactor sp.
ACATGTATACCGATGATTTGATTTCCAGAGAGGAATTGAATGAGAAAATCGGTGGTATGAGAAAAGAGATTGAGCGGCTGGAAAGTGAACTGAAAATGGTGTCTTACCATCTGACCAAGGGGGAGCAGTTGGAAGCAATTCTGAACAGTACCTTTAAGCAGATGGAAGATATTACGGATGTTCATGAGATGACCAACACCCAGCTCAAACGTCTTATCAACAAAATCGAAGTAGACAAGGAGGGCAATGTAGATATTTACCTGCGTCTTATCGGAGATTTAGGGTTGGATGAAACTGTGTTGATTGAAGGAACAGAGGATGATGAAAATAGCATAGATGATTTGAAGGAAGCTGAGAAAGTAGCGGGAACAGCTACAAGTGAATATCAAGTAGACGGTCAAGAAACGAAAGGAAACAAGAAAACAAAGGTAAAAACATCCACATCCGTTCCGAATGCCAGCAACCATACATAAGGATGTAACTGACCGACTGGAGCAGATTAATCCTGCTTTGGCGGCGCAGGCCAGAAAGGTATTGGATGTGAACAAGTCAGAGCGTCATATCAGGGGAGGTCTTGCAACGAAGGAGAAGTATCTTCATAAGGGTCAGAATGATGGATAATTATGAGGTGTGCAGAGAAAAGGAAGCCGCTGTAGAGTAATCTGCAGTGGCTTTGTGCCTTTTTTCTAAAAAATATTATAATTTCTTCATAATTCATAATTGATTATATTGAGGGAATGCGCTATAATAAAAATAATTACAAACTGGGGGGAGAGCTGTCAACTTTTATAAGATGATGAGAGACTGTCTTCTTTGTGTTTCAAGTTTGTTCCGATTTTTAGAATCGTTAAGGATATATGGGAGGTAAGCATGAGCAAGCAGGTTTTACAGATGAAGTATCATCCGGCCAAGAAGGAAGTGGAGTTCCATCGTTTTGATGATGGACAAGAAATCGCTATCCGAAGCGACAGCCGTCTTATGCAGTATATGAATGCCAAAGGTAATTTCGTATTGCAGGACCATGGAAATGCTTTCTTTGAGGACATTGCTAATGCGTTTGATGGACAAAAGGACATCGAGATGCAGGTCGTAACGACCAAAATGGACTACGAAGATTTTGTGCAGATGGTAGAGTACCATAATGCAGATTCTGAGGAGTGTCAGATTACACCTACTCTTATTGCGGAGTTGCCGGATATGGCACATACCTTTGATGAGGTTAAGAAGTATGGTGAGCAGGCAACTGAGATTCTGCGCAGGCACAGACAGAAGCTGTTCGAGATTCCGCTTGAGAATGAGAATGTTAAGAAGAGTGCAGAGAGCTTTGCAGAGCAGATTGATGAGGAGCGTAAGAACATTCATGACAAGATTGACAGTCTGAATGACAATGCGGTTAGTTTGTGTTTCACCGGTGTTTACAGTGCCGGTAAATCCACATTGATTAATGCGCTTCTGGGGTATAAGATTCTTCCTGAGAAGATTACTTCAGAGACTGCTAAGATGTTTTGCATTTCCAGTCCCAAGGCAAATGAGAGCGTGACTATCAGCTTTGAGATTGGTAATCATTATACAGCTTTGATGTGGAATACGAGTAAGGAAGGTTTTGAATTTACCTGTGGTCCCATGAACAATGAGTCCAAGGAAATGGTTCAGGCTGAGGTGAACCGGGTACAGGTTGAGAAATTGGCTCAGCATGACCAGATTCGTGCAATTCTGACTATGCTGAACAATATGGATGATGTATCCTCTGATATCAGGATACGTTTCCCGGTTGCATTGGACAGCCCCAATGTACAATATGTAATATATGATACTCCCGGTACAGACAGTAACTATGCGCAGCATCAGACTGTTCTGATGGATGCATTGTCTGAGCAGAAGCAGTCTATTTTGATTTTTGTTGCAGCGCCCAACAAGACTGAGGGTAGTGGTAACAATGCGTTGCTTAAGTACCTGAAGGAAACTGAGGAGAAGAACAGTAAGACCAGTATTGATATTGGCCGTTCCCTGTTTGTAATCAACTGGTCTGACAGTATTGATGCGGATGCGAGAAAAGATTTGCAGCACGAGGAGATTAAGTATAAGGATGACGATTCCTTCTCCATCCGTCTGGCAGATAAGAAATTGTTCTTTATCTCTGCGAAGTTTGGCTATGCAGCGAGAGCTGTGAAGAACGGTATTGCATCTGAGAAAGAACAGTGTGAGTTCAGAAAAGGTATTACCAACATGACCGACAAGTTCGGCGGTTATTGTTATAGAGAGAACAGATGTGCCAAATCCGAGTTTGCAACCAATCGTATGATTGAGCGTTGTGAGGAGGCTTTGGCAGATGCTGAGGAGAGAAAGGATGATTCTTCGGTATTGGAGGTAGCAGCCGGTCTCTATGCACTGGAGAGCGAGATTTTACAGTATGGTGAGAAGTATGCTTCTGCTGTAAAGGCATCTGCAATCATTGACAGTGTGGATAAGGCTTTGTCCAAGCTGAGCAACCGAGCAGTATCTCTTCGTGAGAGTAATCGTGAAGAGATTAAAGAGATTGAGAAGAACATCATCGAGCTTCGCAAGACCATTAATGAGACCATCGAGAGAGAGTACAGTCTGTCCTCTATTCCGGAGAATATGCCACTCCCAGAGGAGGCTGTTAAGGCACTGGGCTTGGACAGAGGCACTCTTTACAGCGCAATCGTAGGTAACACCAAGAATTACATGGATAGAGAGCTGAGAGGTTGGTTTCTTGGAATCTTAGGTCGTGTAAAGGTCAAGGAGCGTGATAAGGACAATGTTCGTGACATGATTAATCGTGCTATTGACGAGTACACTGACCAGTTCCTCACCCAGAGAAAGCTTCTCTTAGAGGGTAAGCGTGATGCCTTTATGGATGCTGTGAAACAGACCATTATGGAGAATGGTAATATCAGTAAGGCTGCCAAGAAGTTTTTCCTGGATGTGCCTGTGCCTCAGGTAGTGAAGCCCGGTATTACCAACTGGGGTGAGTTGTATGATTCTCATTGTCGTACAGAGAACTTCTTGATGTTTAAGGGTGAATATCTGGATAAGACAGGATTTATTCAGGATGTTGAGAAGATGCTGGTGAACATTGCAGACAGTATGTGTGTGGATTACAGCGCCGACTATCGTAATGCTTTGGAATCTCTGCTGATGCAGATTAAGAATCAGTTTGAGGGCAATTTGGAAACATATTCCCTGTACATGAAGGCCATGGTTGAGAACCGCGACGCGATGCAGGATTTGGGTGATAAGGTGGCCGATGTGGCAACCGAGTTGTTTGACTGTCAGAAACAGTTGAATGACATCATTTGGAATCTGAGATTGACTTCCTTCTGGTTATAATTAGAATATTAGAACATAAAAACTCCCCAAGTTTGATGTGGCTTGGGGAGTTTTTTTGTTTATAGTAAAGACGCTCCGTGAGGATGGGTACTCGCGCGTAAAAGGAAAAGCTGCGGCAACACCCGTGCTCGGCGCAAGAGTCCGCAAGCGAACTCTTTGTTACAACAGATTCAACCCGCGCAACAGTACAATTGCCAAGAAGATTACCACAGATGACAGCAACGTGGTCCAAACCACCAGCTGGCCGGCAAGAGCACCGTCGTTGTCCATTTCCTCTGCCATGATGGCGCTGGCTACTGCCACCGGTGTGGTGAAGAGTGCTATCAGTGCGGCATAGATGCCGCTGTCAAAATTAAGGATACCAAAGTGCTGAAGTAGAACTGCTCCGCCTACACCAAGGAGCGGCGCGAATAGCAATCGTCCGGACACGCCCAAAAGAATCTGCCTGCGAAACCCTTTAATATGGCTTAGTTCAAACTGTCCGCCCAGTACCAGAAGGGACACGGGAGTAGAAGCTTTGGCAAGATAATCCAAGGCGGTCCAAACAAAGGTAAATTTGTTGCAAAATTCAGTGACAGTGGCGGGAAGTGTTGCAAATAAAGGTTTTATGCACACATACAAAACACCGGCGAGCACACCCCATAGAAGGGGATTGTGTACGATATCTCGAAGAATTTTTTTGATTTTGGGACCTGCAGTGGTCTGATTGTCGGTGTATGCAGATAAGGCAATTACAGCGCTGATGTTAAAAATTGGTATGGTGAAGGTGGAAAGAACTGCTGCAGATTGTACTCCGCTGTCTCCGGCAATCAATTGTGCCAAAGGTACACCGATTAATGCAAAGTTAGAGCGAAATACACATTGGTGCAGTACGCCTTTTTGACGTTTGTCGGGAGTGATGCATGCAAGTATCAAACCGATGACAAAGAGCGTTGCGATTGCCAGCACGACATAGACAACCAAGTCTGCCCGAAGCACAGAGAATCCATCCATTTTGGCAAGATTTGTAAATAACAGCACCGGCAGCAGCACCCGGAATACCGTTTTATTGCCGATTTTTAAAAATTCTTTCGTAAAAAGTCCTATTTTCTTTAAATAATATCCCAAAGCAATCAGCAAGATGATGGGCATGACTGCATTAAGGGCAAAAATAAATAAATCCAACATATAAATTGCCATCCTTTCCACGATAGTATTTGCTATTAAGTAAAGATGATATATACAAAAATACTTTGGTCTGAGAAATGCATTACCAGATTGATTATAATATACCTTAATCCAAATGAAAAGAGTATTACTTGTAAGGGGCCGGATTTGTAGGAAGAGTGTGGATTTTCTTAAAAGTTTTTGAAAATTCCTTTAAAATCGGTGACGAAAAGCATTTATTGTGCTATGCTGTAACAAATGTCTCTTTTAAAATACATATTTTATTTATGGAGAACAATACAAGAAGTGAGGATGATTATGAAAATGACTTTGGAGCAGGCGAAGGAGAAACTGAAACAGTATGGCCAGACACATGTTCTGAAATATTATGATGAACTTTCTGAGGTTGAGAAGCAGGCGCTTCTGGATCAGATTGAGGCTACGGATATGAGCATTTTGGAGGCGTGTCTTCATAAAGAGGATTTGGCGAAAAAGGGTGAGATTACACCCTTGGCGGCAATGCAGCTGGATGAAATAGAGGCAAATCGTGAGAGTTTTACCCAGACAGGTCTGGAGGCTATTCGTGCCGGCAAGGTAGGCGCGGTGCTTTTGGCGGGCGGTATGGGTACCCGACTGGGCTCTGATGACCCTAAGGGAATGTATAATGTAGGTATTACCCATGAGCTATATATTTTTGAGTGCCTGATTAATAATCTTATGGATGTGGTAAAGCAGGCGGATGCATGGATTCATCTTCTGGTGATGACCAGCGACAAGAATCACGAGGCTACTGTAAGCTTCTTAAAGGAGAAGAATTATTTTGGCTATAAGGCAGAATACATTCATTTCTTTAAGCAGGAGATGGCGGCGGCTACCGATTATAGCGGCAAGATTTATCTGGAGGAGAAGGGGAAGTTGTCTACATCTCCCAATGGTAACGGCGGCTGGTTTATCTCTTTGCAGAAAAATGGTCTGCTGGATATGGTTCATGAGGAAGGTATTGAGTGGCTGAATGTATTTGCGGTGGATAATGTACTGCAGCGCATTGCAGACCCCTGCTTCGTGGGGGCTACTATCCAGAAGGAGTGTGTGGTTGGCTCTAAGGTGGTGAGAAAGAGTGCACCTGATGAGAAGGTGGGAGTAATGTGTCTTGAGGACGGCAAGCCTTCTATCGTAGAGTATTATGAGCTTACTGAGGAAATGATGAATGCCCGTGATGAAAAGGGTGATTATGCATATTATTTTGGTGTGATTCTGAACTATCTGTTTAAGGTGAAGGAACTGGAGTCTATGATGGCTTCCAATATGCAGCTTCACATTGTGGAGAAGAAGATTCCTTACCTGAATGAGGCAGGGGAATTAGTGAAGCCCGAGGAGCCCAATGGATACAAGTTTGAGAATCTGGTGCTGGATATGATTCATGAAATGGATTCCTGTCTGCCCTTTGAGGTGGTGCGTGAGAAGGAGTTTGCACCTATCAAGAATGCAACCGGAGTGGATTCCGTGGAGAGTGCAAGAAAGCTTTTGGAGAAAAACGGCGTAGTGCTGTAAAATATAGAAAACAGGTGAATCGTAGTATTGGAAGCGGATTCGCTTGGGAAGGAGTAAATATGAGTATTTTGGTAACAGGTGGTGCAGGTTTTATTGGAAGTCATACTGTGGTGGAGCTTCAGGAGGCAGGGTATGATGTAGTGGTACTGGATAATCTGTCCAATTCCAGTGAGAAGTCTTTGGAGAGGGTAGAGGCAATTACCGGCAAGAAAGTACCCTTCTACAAGGCTGATATTCTGGATAGAGCGGCTTTGGAGGAGGTGTTCTCCAAGGAAAAGGTGGATGCGGTAATTCATTTTGCAGGTTTGAAGGCTGTAGGAGAATCCGTACAGAAGCCTTGGGAGTATTACGAGAACAATATCGCAGGTACATTGACTTTGGTTGATGTTATGAGAAAGCATGGCGTGAAGAACATTATTTTCTCTTCCAGCGCAACTGTTTATGGAAATCCTGCATTTATACCTATTACGGAGGAGTGCCCCAAGGGACAGTGCACCAATCCCTATGGTTGGACTAAGTCCATGCTGGAGCAGATTTTGTCTGATATTCAGAAGGCTGACCCTGAGTGGAATGTGATTCTGCTTCGCTACTTTAATCCTATCGGTGCTCACAAGCGTGGAACCATGGGTGAGAATCCCAACGGTATTCCTAACAATCTGATGCCTTATATCACACAGGTTGCAGTGGGTAAGCTTGCAGAGCTGGGTGTGTTCGGTAATGATTATGACACCCCTGATGGAACTGGTGTGAGAGACTATATCCATGTAGTAGATTTGGCAAAGGGACATGTAAAAGCCCTTAAGAAGGTTGAGGAAAAGGCTGGCCTCAAGGTTTACAACCTCGGTACCGGTGTGGGTTACAGCGTTCTTGATATCGTGAAGAACTTCGAGGAAGCAAACGATTTGAAGATTCCTTATGTCATCAAAGAGAGACGCGCAGGCGACATTGATACCTGCTACGCAGACCCTTCCAAGGCCAAAGAAGAGCTTGGCTGGACAGCGGAATACGGAATCCGTGAGATGTGCGCAGACGCATGGCGCTGGCAGAAAAACAACCCCAACGGCTATGAAGACTAAATAAGAGGAATTGGGCTCTGGTTTCCAGCCAGTAAAACATAGGAACTAATGTGATATGACAGCCCGGAATGTGGCATAGAATTTATTGCTTGCTATAGCGTAGTTGGCAATGGGGAGCGTGTCTGAATAAGACATATAGCTCTTCGCCCCATGCCAACGGCACTATAGCCAACAACCTATGCCACATACAGATACATGAAGATAAAATGGCAGATGCTTCCGCCCATGACGAAGAGGTGGAACACCTCGTGGGAGCCGAAGCCCTTGTGTCTGGCGTTGAAAATTGGAAGCTTTAAAGCATAAATCACACCGCCGATGGTGTAGATGATTCCACCTGCCAAAAGCCACAGAAATGCTGCGGTGGGAAGTGTGGACCAAAGCTGTCCGAATACGAACACACATACCCAGCCCATGGCAATGTAAATCATGGATGAGAACCACTTGGGACAGGTAACCCAGCAGGCTTTGATTACTATGCCAACGAAAGCGATGCCCCACACGACAGCCAGAAGCTGCAACCCCAGCTCACCGCCCAACACGATGAGACACACTGGAGTGTAGGAGCCTGCTATCAGCACGAATATCATCATGTGGTCAATTTTCTTGAAAATATGAAGTTTTTTTCCGGTGACATTGACCGTATGATAGGTAGCGCTGGCTCCGTAGAGCAATATCATACTGCTGATAAAAATCAGCATAGCAATAAAGTTCTGGTCGCCTGAGGACAGGCCGGCTTTCACTAAGAGTGGCACTGCTGCGAATACTGCCAGCATCATGGCGACAAAATGTGTGATGGCACTGCCCGGTTCACGAATTGTTATTTGCATAAGAATCCTCCTAAAATCAAATTGTTATCTATAGTATGTTCAAATAGTATGTTCAAAAAACAAGAAAAGCTCCCAAAACACAACAAGTAGTTTTGAAAACTACGTCTTACAATTCTGATATTACTATTGAATCAGAAATATGTCAACATAAATTTGGAAAAAAAAGAAGCCGTTGCCGGCTCCTGTCTTTAGTCTTCTTCTATAATATGAAATTCTAAATAGTCAAAATCGATAGTCTCGATAAAATTGTCCTGATAAAAGCGCGTTTTGGCGTGACGGCGGAACTCGTTAAGGTTCTTGTCCAGCCAGGCGGGTTGTCCTAAGTCAAAGCGTAGGCAGACTTCCTCCAATGCACGAAATACTTTGTGGGTGCGAGTGTCATTATCATTGTACTCAACTACCGTGTCCCGGAGCATATGATTGTTTTCGAAAAGTTTAGCCCAGATGCGCATATACCTACCTCCCAAATATATCATTCCCAATTTTATGTCAAATTCATGAATTATTCAAGAGAATTTGGCAAAAGATTTTCGGAATAAACATCACAAAAGTGCATATATATGTAAAGCGGTGTTTGTGAAGTGGGCAAAAATGCCAACTAAAATTAAAAAAGCAATAATATTTTGTGAAAAATATACATTTTTCTAAAAGTATATGCTATAATGTATTTGTTGTAAATTGAGCGAGCTATTACGCAAGCATATGGAAATTGAAGATAAGTAAGATTTAAGGGGAGAAGGAGCAAAGATGGATTTGACAGTATCAAACGGAGAGGGTATTGACAGCTGGCAGGAAGTGACGCTGGTTTACAATGCGGCTCTCAGGCAGATGGAGACGAAGATGGCGATTTTGAATGATGAATTTCAGCATGTTCATCAGTATAATCCCATTGAACATATTAAGGCGCGTATCAAGACACCGGAAAGTATTGTGAAGAAACTGAAAAGGCAGGGATATGAGTCTACAATTGACAACATGGTTAAATATGTAAATGATATGGCAGGTATTCGTATTATCTGTTCCTTTACATCGGATATTTACAGGATAGCCGACATGATTAGTGAACAGAAGGATATCCGGGTTATTGGGGTGAAGGATTATATTACATACCCCAAGGCCAGCGGCTACAAGAGCTACCATATGATTATTACTGTTCCGGTATATTTGTCGGACCGTATTGTGGATACCAAGGTGGAGATTCAGATTCGCACCGTTGCCATGGATTTCTGGGCCAGTTTAGAGCACAAGATTCACTACAAATTTGAAGGGGATGCACCTCAGCATATCCGAGAGGAACTGGTAGAGTGTGCCCGCATGGTATCGGATTTGGATGCGAAAATGCTTTCGTTGAACGATGAGATTCTGGAATTGAGCAGGGATACAAGTGAATAGCAAGAAAAAGGAAGCCGGGAAGTGACAGTTTTAACTGCGTTTCCCGGTTTTATAGTATGAGCTCTTGGAGCTTGCATATATGAGAGAATGTATGAAGACTGGAGGATTCTTCTCAAAAATGAGGAGTGCCCGGATACCTCGCGGGCACCCGGGCTATTATGAAAAAATTATCTACTGTCTTATCCATCTCTCTGAAGTAAACTATAACAGAGATTTATGAACAAACTATGAACGACCTGTAAATAGTTGGTTAAATAAACGAAATTGTTGTCATTGGAAAAAAAAGATGGTAGAATATAGGCGTTGGTAGAATTTTCATAGAAACAATAATGCAGATAGAGATGTAATCTTGGAGGGAAATTTATGGATACATTTATGGATAAGTTGGCGCAGAAGTTCACTGCACAGGAGTTAATTAAGGCGAATTCACTGGCTGAGACAGAGGAAATGAATCGCTTGAAGGTTCAGGTGGAGGAGTACAATGGCTGCCTAAACCGCATGAAGCAGGTTTGTGTGGAGATGGAGCAGGCGGTTGAGACTGCCAAGGACAAGATGGACAGTGCTCAGCTCAATACAGATGAGTTGCGCGACCAGCTTGTGGAAATCTGGCAGACCATGCAGGCATCTGCAAACGAGAATAATGCAGATGGTGTAGATGGGGCTTTGCTTGCGGAGCAGATGGAGGAAATGAGAGCAGCACAGCAGTCTCAACTTTCTCAGATGGAAGCTCTTCGCAATGAGCTTGATGAGAGAATTGCAGTTATCAAAGAGAGCCAGGCAGACCAGTTGGAGAGCCTTCGCAGTATGCAGAGTGAACAGATGGAGAGCATCCGTGGTATGCAGCAGGCTCAGATGGACAGCATTAATGGGTTGAAGGATGCTCAGGTGGATGGCATCAAGGACCTTCAGGATGCTCAGTTTGAGAATGTTCGCAATTCTTTGGAGGACCAGCTGGATAATATGCGCAGTATGGTAAAGGCGCAGATTAGCGGTCTTAAGAACAATCAGGAGGGTCAGATTGACGGCCTGAAGGGGGCGTTGGATAAGCAGAATGAGACAATTGAGACTACTCTTGGAGAGATGAAGGAGAATCTGGAATCTCAGTTGAGCGGCTCCAATGATTTTGTACACAGAGAATGTGTGAAGGTGTATCGTAATGTTCAGGCGGCTATGGGAGAAGAGAATAATAAACAGATTGAGAATCTGGAATATACTCTTAAGCCTATGAGCAGAAGAATTATTCGGACTCAGAAGCTTGCCATTGCTGCGGTTATATTGTCTGCAATCAGTGCTTTGATTCAGGTGCTGGGCGTAATGGGTATTATGTAGGAGCAAAGTTACTTTATGGGTAAAGAGATTTGGAAGCCCGGAAATATGTTGTATCCGTTGCCGGTAGTGATGGTGAGTGTGGCGGACAAGGAAGGCCGGGCCAATATTATAACAGTGGCATGGGCGGGAACGGTTTGTACCAATCCGGCAATGGTGTCTGTCTCGGTGAGACCGGAACGATATTCCTATTCGATTTTGAAAGAAACAGGGGAGTTCGTGATTAACCTGACTACCAAGGATTTGACCTATGCAACAGATTATTGTGGTGTAAAGAGTGGACGGGACGTAGATAAGTTCAAGGAGATGAAGCTGACAGCCCTTCCGGCATCACAGGTGAAAGCTCCTTTGATTGGGGAGAGTCCTGTCAATATTGAGTGCAGAGTGAGAGAGGTAATTCCTCTGGGGTCCCATGATATGTTTCTGGCAGATGTGGTTGCGGTTCATGCAGATGAGAAGTACATGGACGAGAATCGAAAATTCCACCTGGAGAAGGCAGAGCCCATTGTTTACTCGCACGGAACTTATTTTGAATGTGGCAAGGCATTGGGAACCTTTGGCTACAGTGTGCGTAAGAAATAACAGGAAAACAGTAAAAGGGTGTCGCAATCTGCGCACCCTTTTATTTCAACTATAAGAGAATTGTTTATCGATTGATGCAAGGAAGCTGAATTTCAAACTGAGCCCACTCTTTATAAGCGCTGGTGGCACTGATGGAACCATTATGCTTTTCGACAATGGATTTGGCGATGGAGAGACCAAGACCATGTCCGCCAGAGGCGCTGTTTCTTGATTTGCTAACCCGATAGAACCGGTCAAAAATTTTGTCGATATCTTCAGAAGTAATTCCTTCTCCGGTATTGTACACTTTTAGCACAGCTTTTTTCTTGCTTTGCAATAAGGTTATTTTAATGACACCATTCTCATTGCCAAATTTTATGGCGTTGTGTAACAAAATGGCCATAAGTTGTTTGATTTGTTCTTCATTACCATGACATGTTATATGGGGAGATATATTAAGTTCAATGGTTATTCCTTTTTCATAAGCAACGCTTTCAAAGGGAAGAATAACTTCAGTAAGAGTTTCGCCCATATCAAAATAGGTATTGGCAGAAGTGTAGTTGGTATCATCAATCATTGATAAGGATAGTAATTCGTGAACTAAAACGCTCATTCGCTTTGTTTCTGAAATGATATGCGATAGCCATACATTCTCTCCTATTTCGGCGCGCAGCACATCAGCGTTGGAAGCGATGACAGAAATAGGAGTTTTGAACTCGTGTTCCGCATCGGATATAAATTGTTGTTGGTTTTCTAAGGACAATACCAGGGGCTTTGTCAATAAATTAATCATATATGTGGCCAACATGGCAGAAAAAAACCATATTAATAGTCCCACAATGATTGAACAAATGATAGTTTGATTGAAATTCATAAGTAATGCATAGCTGTCCAGTAAAATGATGAGATAGCCATTATGCTTTTTGACTTGCAGATAAAAATGTCCATCAATAATATCAAAATCCTTGTCAAGATGAATTATTTTATTGGTAGTATTCGAGATGTATGTATCGTCATATAAAGTAGTATTGTCGCTGCGCCAGGATTCGATATTTTTGTCGGAATCAAGTTCAATATATACAACATTAGATGAGGAAAAAATGGAGTATTGATTATGCGTTGAGCTACTGTTACGTTTTTTGCTATCTGGCAGCGCCCGGCGTTTCGGGGCAGGAGGAGTGGGGGATTTGGCAGACGCATCATCCGCTAATTCATGCAAATAAGCATCAGCAGAGCTGACTAATTGGCGAAATGGAATGACATTGATAGTTATAATAAAAAATACTATAATGCAGGTTACAAAAAGCATAATAATGAGCAAAAGCTTTTTCTTTAATTTGTTAATTGCTTTCATATCGTTTGCATCAATCCCTTTCTAAAGAATAACCCAGCCCTCTTGTTGATTTGAGTTTGACATTTGAGCCTACGAAGGATATTTTTTTTCTCAAAAAAGATACATAGACTTCAATATTATTGTATTCGGAATTGCCATTAAGGCCCCAAATCCGTTCTATTAAGAATTCTTTTTCTAATATTTGTTCTTTGTTTTTTATGAATATTTCCAGCAGATGCAGTTCTTTGGCACTCATTTTTATAAATTTATTGGTGGTGGTACAATAGATTCCGCCTTGTTTTGTTTTAAGGATTAAGTCGCCATAGGAAAGCTCTGTTTCGGCAGTGTGACCGGTTTCCCGAGTAATCGCGCGAAGGCAGGCGAGTAATTCGTTGGTATCAAAGGGTTTGGTAAGGTAATAATTAGCGCCAAGGTCCAGTCCGGTGATTTTATTTTCAACAGATGATTTAGCTGTGAGAATCAATACGGGGGTAGACAGATTCGCACGGCGTAATTCGTGGAGAACTTCGAATCCGTCTTTTTTAGGCAACATTATATCCAGAATAATTACATCATAAATGCCGGTTAATGCTTCTAACAGACCGGCTTCGCCATCATACATTGGGGTAACGCAGTAGTGTTCATTTTTTAATGACTGACACAATGCGGTTGATAAACTGACTTCGTCTTCGATTAATAATACAGTCATAATCCTGCCTCCTGTTTATTTACTATTCATAGTATAACATAAATTATTGAAATAAACTTGAAATGTAGAATGTTAAAAGATTCAAGCTAATTTCAAGGAACAGGTGCTAGGATGAGTAAGATTGATACGAAAACCAAGCAAAGAGAGGTAATGTGATGAAAAAGTGGATAGCAATTTTCTGTGCACTGACATTGTTGTTTTCTATGCCTATGGAAGTGTATGCTACAGAAGCAGCAGTGACTGCAGATGGGACAGGAAGTGGGGAACAGCAAGAAGAAGTGAAAATCGTTTTGGCGGACACAGGGATTACTGTGGGCGGAAATGCAGTTGGAACGGATAGCGACGAGGCTGTGTATACCAGCAATGATATTGTTTATTATGAAGACCGGGATACCTATGATAGCGGAAATACCTATGGTGAAGGAACGTCAGAGGATAAGCATTCTGCTACGGAGGCAGCAGAGCATACTGTATTAAATATTACAGAGGCCGGAACTTATCGAATCAGCGGAACTTTATCAAAAGGTCAAATAAAAGTTGACCTGGGAGAAAATGCTGATAGTGATGCGACGGCATGCGTTACATTGATATTGGATAATGTTGACATAACTTGTACGGTTGCTCCGGCAATTGTATTTTATAATGTGTATGAGTGTGATGGCGACTGGAGTGCGGAAAATGCTTCTCAGACAGTTAATACGTCCGCAGCAGGAGCAAATGTTATTATTGCAGACGGTTCCAAGAATTATTTAACGGGTTCTCATGTTGCCAAAATATATAAGGATACAGCGGCTCAAAAGAAGTTGTGGAAGCAGGATGGCGCGTTTTATTCATATATGTCTATGAATATTGACGGAGAATCTGTTGGAGATGGAAGACTGGATGTAATTGCGGATAATGAAGGGATTGGATCGGAGCTCCATTTAACCATAAATGGAGGAAATATTAATATCTTTTCCCAGGATGACGGAATCAATACAAATGAGGACAACATATCAGTTACAACTATAAATGGAGGAAATGTACATATTATTGGCGGTTGGGGAGATGAGGGTGACGGAATTGATTCAAACGGCTGGCTGGTAATTAACGGAGGAACGGTAATCGCTGCGGCAAATCCTGCGGCTGATTCGGGACTTGATAGCGACTGTGGCTCTTATGTAAACGGTGGTACTGTAATAGCGCTGGGTTCAACCATGGATTGGGCGGAAACAGAGTCTGCGCAGCCAACCATGAATTTACAATTTTCTCAAATGAGAAGTCAGGGGGAAACAATTGTGGTTACTGATACGCAACAGACAGTTGTTTTTGCGTATGCACCCTCCGAAGACGAAGTTATGGAAGGAAATAACCGGAATTATCAAGGGGCTATTGTGTCCTGTAGTAATTTTGAGGTTGGACAATCCTATCAGGTGTATATGGGAGGAACTGTAACCGGTACGGAAGAAAGTGGCGTGTATGATACCGCGACAATCACTGCGTATACAGATGGAACCCAACAGGGATATGGTTCTAACAAAGAGGAAGAATTCTATTTGTCTGATAAGGTTAATGCGTTCTCCGGAGTAGCGAATCTGGATGGCAGCGATAGTGGAAGTGGAAGTGGCGGAGGCGGTATGACACCCCCTGAGAAACCCGGAACGGGTGGTGAAGGAGAAGGCGGTATGACCCCTCCTGAGAAACCCGGAACAAGTGACGGAGAGGAAGGCGGTATGACCCCTCCCGAGAAACCCGGAACAAGTGACGGAGAGGAAGGCGGTATGACCCCTCCTGAGGAGCCCGGAACAAGTGATGGAGGAGACGAAGGTGGTATGACCCCTCCCGAGAAGCCCGAAACAAGTGATGGAGAGGACGGTGGTATGACACCTCCTGAGGAGCCCGGAACAGGAGATGGAGAGGAAGGTGGTACGACCCCTCCTGAGGAATCAGGAACAAATGATGGAAAAGACGCAATTATCAGGGAAGGCCTGTGGGCAGAAGCAATTCCGGATCAGGTATACACCGGAGCCGCAATAAAAGTTAAGCCTGTTGTTTATGATGGCGAAGATAAATTGACCTTGAACAAAGATTATACATTAAAGTATAAAAATAATAAGAAAGTTGGAACTGCAACAGTTGTTGTTAACGGAAAAGGTAACTACAAAGGAAAATACGAACTGAAATTTAATATTGTAGCAAAGGATATTACTGCAGTCGGTGACGAGTTATATGGTGTGCTGAAAAATAATAAAACGGTATTGGTTAAACCCGTGGTAACAGCAAAGATGAATGGCGTAGTTAAGAAGTTAGCAGCAAGCCAGTATACCGTAGAGTATAATTATACGAATGGTGAACTCTATGATAGCGGGAAAACTTACAGTGTAACAGTAACCGGAAAAGGAGATTATTCAGGAAGCATTACATATCCTATCATATTTGTTGAAAGTAAAAATGCATTAATGCAAAATGCAAAAATTACTTTGGAATATAAAAGTGCAGAATGTACCGGTGAAAAACTTGAGCCTGCTGTTGTTGTAAAAGCAGGAGGTGTGGAGGTTTCCACTGACTGTTATACGGTATCTTATGCAAATAATATAAATGTAGGAAATGCTGTAGTAACTGTTAAAGGAGACAATAAAACTTTATTTGGCAGTAAATCTATAAGTTTTGCAATAGTTGGTCGTAATTTGCAAAAAGCAGTAACTGTATCTCAATTGCCTCAAACAGTTGATTATACAGGAAAAGCAATCGAACCATCTTTTGTACTGACAGATGTAAATGGTTCTGTGTTGGTGAAAGAAGTGGATTATACAGTTGCATATAGCAAGAATGTTAATCCGGGCAATGCAACCATAACCATCACTGGTATTGGTAAATATGCAGGTCGTATGACATTGAAATTTACAATTAACAAGGTGGAGCTGACGGATGCAAATGTAACCGTGGAGTCTTCCGTGGAATATACCAAGACCGGTGCAGAAGCTCAGGTCAAGGTAGTAGTTAACGGAAAAGAACTTGCTAATGGTGTTGACTATCAGCTGAGCTATAAGAATAACAAAAAGGTTGGTAATGCAACTGTTACTGTAAGCGGTAAGGGAGGATATACCGGGAAAACTTCTGATTTGCCTTATGCGGTAACGATGAATGATTTTGATGAAATTAAAGTAGATGCAGTTGCAATTGTCGGTGGTACTGCGCTTAAAAAGGTTAAAGTAGTTGTAACCGACAATGGTAAGAAGCTGACTCAAAAAGAATATGCAGTGAGCTACGAAGTGAATGGTGTAACCAAAACGGCGACGGATATAGTAAATGTGGGTGATGTTGTAACGGTCATTGTTACAGCGAAGGAAGGAACAAATTATGTTGCCGGCAATATGTCAAAAACAGAGTTTCATGTGGGGAGTATGTCTATTGCGAAGGCAAAGGTTAAAATTGCTTCCCAGGAGTATACCGGAGCAGAAATAGAGCTTGCTGCAGAAGATTTTACCATGATTAAGGTTGGTAAAGATACTTTGGTTTATGGTGAAGATTATAAAATTGTGGGTTACAGCAACAATGTAGGCAAAACAAACAAAGCAACCGTCACAATAGAAGGGATTGGTGACTATTGCGGAACCAAGACAATAAAGTTCAAAATAGGACAAAGAGATTTGGCGTCAAACTGGAATCCGAATAATGTTATAAGCACAGTTCAGAACCTGTTGGAAAAAATATTCCAAAAATAATATAGGTCAAAAGGGGGAGTCTTGCAGGCTTCCCCTTTTGACTGCATCCTTGCCGTAATGGGCGCGAATGTTGTCTAAGGTAGCATACCACTTTATTTAAGTTCTTTTTACAGCGGGAAGAATTACTTTACAAGCGATATAAATATTGGTAGAATAGTAACTGTTACTTCATATATAAATTAGAAAAAGGGAATATAAATGAGTTTTATTTCAAAAAAAAATAAATTTACATATATTATAGTTTCCTTTTTGACCATGTTCGTGAGTCTGTTTTTCTTGGACGGTTACACAGGACTTGAGTCAGAGGGAGATAATTATTTCCATATCTATGTAAATGGTATAGAGATTGGGTCTGTGGGTGAGGAGAGTGTAGCGGAGAAGCTGTTTGTAAATGCCCGTAGGGAAATTGCCCTGCAAAGCGAGGAGCTTACCTTTATTGATGCGGATATGACCATAAAGGGTGAGGAAGTGTTCTGGGGTGTGTTGGATGATGAAGAGGAATTGCAGAACCGTATTCAGGAGGTTTTGCAACAGAATGTCATGGAGACCATGCAGCGTTCCTATACCCTGAAGGTGAATGAATATGTGGTAAATCTGGGAAGTGCCGGACAGGTTCAGGAGCTTCTGCAGGCGGCGGTGGACAAGTATGATACAGAGAAGTTGTTTGCTGTAGAATTGGCACGGGATTCTCATAGAGAGCTTCCGGTACTCACGGCAAAAGTGCTGGAGAGAGAAGAACAGCAACAAGAAGATGCCACAGTTAGCGTTGCAGGCGGCGTGGAAGTAGTGATGTCTCAGATTGGTAAGGATTTGGTTCAGGTTGGCGACGACTTTGAGGATTTTGAATTGGGCCTTAAGTCTGTTAATTTTGCTGAGGAAGTGGAGATTGTGGAGGCGTATCTGCCACAGAGTCAGATTTCCACATTAGAGCAGGCTGTTGAGGAGGTTATTAAGGAACAGGAGACTCCCGGAGAGTATTCCATTCAGAGCGGAGATACACTGTCTGAGATTGCCATTAAAGTCAATATTCCTATTGATAAAATCGTAGAACTTAACAGCGACAAGCTGGATGATGAAAATTCCACTATCCGTGTGGGAGACAAGCTGATTATCACTGTGCCCGAGCCGGAATTGTCCGTAGAGCGCATGGAAGAGAATTACTACGAAGAAATTTACGATGCGGATATTATTTATATCGAAAACGATGAGTGGTATACCACTCAGACCAAGGTACATCAGCAGCCTTCCGCAGGATTCCGCAAGATTGTTGCAGATGTATATTATCTGAATGATAAAGAAGTTTCGAGGGAAATCTTAAAAGAAGAAGTGATTATGGAGGCGGTGCCCAAGATTGTTGAGCGTGGAACCAAGATTCCTCCTACCTATATCAAGCCTATTTCCGGCGGACGTTTGAGTTCCGGATTCGGTAGAAGAAGTGCACCTACCAAGGGTGCAAGTACCTATCATAAGGGTGTGGACTGGGCTGTTCCTACGGGAACCGCTGTATATGCATCCTGTGGTGGTACGGTAGCGAGGGCCGGATGGGGAAGTGGATATGGATATGTGGTGTATATTAATCACGAGGATGGTCGACAGACCAGATATGCACATCTGTCCAAAGTACTTGTGAAATCAGGACAAAGTGTGCGTCAGGGTGAGAGGATTGCACTGAGTGGTAACACTGGTGTAAGTACCGGACCTCATTTGCATTTTGAGATTCTTATTGGTGGCAGCCAAGTGAATCCGTTGAAATACTTGCAGTAAAATACAAAAGGAGAATTAACATGAGTCAGGAATTTGAAAATCAGGCAAACGGAGCAAATCAGACAAGCGAGGTAAACCAGACAAGTGGAACATACCAGGCTTACGAAGCAAATCAGAACGCAGGGGGTGTTTATGTAGATCCTCTGGACAATATGGAAAATCAGCCTGAGCAGAAGCCGGAGAAAAAGCAGAGCACTGTGATGAGCATTATCTCTATAGTAGTATCTGTTGTGGTATTCAAACTGTTTGGCTTGCTCGGTGGAGTAATTTGTTTTGGTGGATTTGCAGTGGTAATGGCAATTATGAAATCTAAAATGTCCACCACCGCAAAGGTGATTCTCAGTGTGGTAACAATTGTAGGATTTGTGCTTTTACTGTTTGCATTTATTCTGTTTTCTGCAGCAGTACTCTCTTCTTACTAAAAGATTATGAAAAATTTTCGAAGATTATTAGATGATTTTAGAAGTACACTTATCAGTTTGCTGTTTTTGAGTCTGTTTGTACTGGTGATTACGTGGATAGGACTGCGAGGCATGCGGACGCTGGAGGATATAATTGTACTGATTATTTGTTTCCTGTTGTTTGCAGCGCTGGGACTGGTGGCAATACTGATTTATGTGGGTGTGGTACTTGTGGGATATTACAAAGCTAAGGAGCAATTGCGCTCAATTCCCGGATTTTCGGAAGAACGTTTTGCCAGAGAAACACAAAAGATGCCACGAATCGGTAATCTGGTGTTGTGCAGTGATGCCATCTGTTACACAGGAAGAGGCTCCGGCGCACAAGTAATACCTATTGCGGATATTGTATGGGCTTATCAGGAAACCGTGCAAAACATTCTGTATTTGCAGATACACACCAAGGATAGAACCAAACATACTTTGCAGATTATCATGAAAAAGAAATACGGCAACCGGGATATGGCTTGTCGGTTTCTGTTACGCCTCATTGCGCGTAAGAACAAAGGGGCGATTATTGGGTATAAGGATAGCTATGATGCCATGTATCAGAATGAGTTTAGACAGCTGTTGGAATTGACTTATGGCAAAGAAATTGTGGACAGTAGATTGTTGGAACAGGAATATATAGAAAACGACTACTATACCAGAGATTTGCAGTAGCCTATTTACAAACTCGTCAAAATATGGTATAAAGCAAGATAGGGAATAGTATATTTTGTATTTGGGATAATATATTTTGTAGTTATAACCTAAGTAAGAGGTAAAGCAAATGGAACAATACGCAATTAAAGGCGGAAATCCATTGGTCGGTGAAGTTGAAATAGGGGGTGCTAAGAATGCAGCACTTCCTATTCTTGCCGCTTCCGTATTGACGGATGAGACAGTATATATAGAGAATATGCCCGATGTGCGCGATACCAACGCATTGTTGGATGCAATGGCGAGCATAGGAGTATTGACCAAGCGAGTAGAGAGACATAAAGTGACTCTCAATGCAGCGAATATCAATACCACCGAAGTTGTGGATGAGAAAATGAAGAAAATCAGAGCTTCCTATTATCTGATAGGAGCGCTTTTGGGTAAATACAAGCATGCAGAGGTGGTATTGCCCGGCGGATGTGATATCGGTAGCCGTGCCATTGACCAGCATATTAAGGGATTTGAGGCTCTTGGTGCTGAGGTGAAGATTGAGCATGGTTTGATTAAGGCACATGCAGAGCGTCTGGTGGGAAGTCATATTTATATGGACGTAGTCAGTGTAGGTGCAACCATCAATGTTATGATGGCAGCTACCATGGCAGAAGGCAAGACTGTGATTGAGAATGC
>CAYOGM010000014.1:20537-30312 GCA_964403595.1 uncultured Acetatifactor sp.
TTCCTGAATAGTATGGGTGCCAATATCAAGGGTGCAGGTACGGATGTGATTCGTATCAAGGGTGTACCTTCCCTTCATGGCACAGAGTATGCGATTATTCCGGACCAGATTGAAGCAGGAACATTTATGTTTGCTGCAGCAATCACCCGTGGTGATATTTTGGTGAAGAATGTAATCACCAAGCATTTGGAGTCCATTACAGCGAAGCTTTTGGAGATTGGATGTGAGGTAGAGGAGGCAGATGACTGTATCCGTGTGGTTGCATCCAAGCCCCTGAATCATACTCAGGTAAAGACTTTGCCCTATCCCGGATTCCCTACGGATATGCAGCCTCAGATTGCAGTGACACTGGCTTTGGCCAAGGGCACCAGCATCGTGACAGAGAGCATCTTTGAGAACCGGTTTAAATATGTGGACGAGCTTACCCGAATGGGTGCCAACATTAAGGTAGAGGGCAATATTGCCATTATCAATGGTGTAGATAAGTATACCGGTGCAAGCATTTCTTCACCTGACCTTCGTGCAGGGGCAGCACTGGTGTTGGCAGCGTTGGCAGCGGAGGGCTACAGCACTGTGGATGACATACGTTACATTGAGCGCGGATATGAGGATTTCCACTTGAAGCTTCAGGCACTGGGTGCACAGATTGAAGTGGTAAACTCTGAGAGAGAATTGCAGAAGTTTAAATTGAAGATTGGATGACAGTGGTGAAATAAGCTTTGATAAAAAGCTTGAGTGTGCGGTGAAAGAGGCTGATGTACTTGGTGCATCGGCCTCTTTTAAAATGAAAGGGGAGAGTGCATGAAATATAGGACTAAGAGAGAAGAAGGAATAGGCCCTGCTATTTTTTTCTTTGTTGCGAGTATGTGTGGAGTTTCAGGGGCAATAATGGGCATAAGTAATGGTGAGTATTGGCCCATAGGTGGTGTGGTATGCATGGCGTTGCTGGGGGTGTTTGTGCTCGGATATTATTGTAGTTGTAATGTGAAACGTAACTTTTACAGGAAAAAGGATAAGTACATAGAAGGGGATTTCAATACATTAGGGAAAAAGGAGTCACCAGTGAATTTAAGGATTCCTGTTGGGAAATATAAGCTGGGTAAGAAGAAAAAGCAATATGTGTAACTGGTTTGAGTCGAGTGACACAGCAGAGCGGTTCCCAACTTTTTAGCAGTTTTGCTTAAACTGTTGGGTAGCATAGTAGAGCGGTTCCTAACTTTTTAGCAGTTTTGCTTAAACCGTTGGGTAGCATAGTAAAGCGGTTCCCAACTTTTTAGCAGTTTTGCTTAAACCGTTGGGTAGCGTTGCAGAGACAGTTCCCAACTTTTTAGCAGTTTTGCTTAAACCGTTGGGTAGCATAGTAGAGCGGTTCCCAACTTTTTAGAAGCTTTGCTTAAACCGTTGGGTGGTGTTGCAGAGCAGTTCCCAACTTTTTAGAAGCTTTGCTTAAACCGTTGGGTGGCGTTGCAGAGCAGTCGCCAATTTTTTAGCAGTTTTGCTTAAACAGTTGGGTAGCGTCCCAGAGCAGCTTCCAACTGTTTAAGCTTTTTTTGAAATCTGTTGGTAAATTGCGAATTTTCTTATTTGGAACAAACTGCAAATCAAGATGAATTATCTTAAAGTGAAAAACAAAGAATTTTAAGGTGAAAAATAGAGAATCGAAAAGTAAGAGTGGTGTAAATTACGCAATAGTGGTAAAATAGAAACTGTTCCGGTTCACTTATTTGTGGCTTACGCTTTTTCACGGAGCGGAAGCGTTGCGTGGTAGGGTATATGGTTCCTCAATTGACACTGTAGAATACCCACAGACACAAGTAAATAAATTGGAACTCAAGTTTTACATAGTCGCACGGGCGGCGGAATGGGAGGAAACATGAGGGAGATTACAGAACAGCAGATTATTGCAATGGCGCCCAATCAGGCGGCGGTGGCCAATGCCAGGAAGATTTCGCAGAAGGGCGGTTTTGTGCGACTGGAGTGTGCAGCTGATGATTCGTTTTATATGGGTGAGTGTAGCGGAAGTGGTAAGAGCAATTATATCACTTCTGTAGATTTCATAGAGGAGGCGTCGCCTGTTTGCAGATGCAGCTGTCCCAGCAGACAGTTTCCCTGCAAGCATGGTTTGGCGCTTTTATTCGAGATAAATGCGGGGAAAAATTTTGTAGTGTGCGAGATTCCTGAGGATATTCAGAAAAAACGCGAGAAGAAGCTGGCTCGCGCAGGGAAGGCAGAAGGAGCAGCAGATGGCGCAGCTGTGGAATTGTCTGAAGAGGAGCTTGCCAAGAAGAAGGCATCTGCGGCCAAAAGCGCCAAGAATGCCAAGGTGAAGAAGATTAAGAAGCAGCTGGAGGGGCTGGAGCTGGCAGAACAGCTGGTGGCAGATTTGGTGAAGGCCGGGCTGGGGACAATGGGTGGTACAACGTTGAATACCTATGAGAAGCTTGCCAAGCAGCTGGGAGATTATTATCTGCCAGGGCCGCAGCGTCTGTTGAACGGATTAATATTGGAGATTGCAGCCTTTCAGAAGGACGGTGAGGAGGCTCATTACGAGGCAGCCATTGATATCATAGAGAAGTTTTGGACTTTGGTTAAGAAGTCCAAGGTATATCTGAATGAGAAGATAGAAAAGGATGATGTGTCACAGGATGACAGCGAACTTTATGAGGAGCTGGGCGGCATTTGGAAACTTTCGGAATTGCAGGAGATTGGATGCAGCAAGGAGAATGTGAATCTGATACAGCTGGCATTCTGGGTAAACTATGATGCGGCCAGGAAGGAATACATAGACACAGGATGTTGGGCGGACCTTGCCACAGGACAGATTTCCATGACCTACAATTACCGTCCCTTGAAAGCATTAAAATATGTGAAGGAAGAGGATACCACCTTTGGTGTGGCACAGATTCCCATGGCAGCATATTATCCCGGTCAGGGCAACCAGAGAGTGCGTTGGGACGGTGCCAATATCCGTGAAGTATCTCAAGAGGATATCGAGAAGGTGCGTAGCTTTGGGGTGACCTCTCTGGCTACGGAGAGCAAGCTTGTGAAGAATATTATTAAAAATGCGTTGGCAGACCCCATTCATATCAGTCTCATTGCCTATGAGAGAATCGGAAAAGCCGGAGAGGCTTATGTGTTGAAAAATGCAGCAGGCGAGACCATTATGCTGGGAGATTGCGGTTATCTGGAGGGCACTGTGGAGCGGATTGGTATTTTGCCGGAGGCAGGGCTTTTGGAGAATCAGGTGCTTTTGGGGGCATTTTACTACGACAGTGCCGATAGGCGGTTGAAGGTTCAGCCCATAAGCATTATTACAGAGTCAGACATTGTCAGATTGCTTTACTGATTGTTAAGGAGGCGGGAATATGAATTTAGCACCTATATATGAATTGCGCAGTCGTCTGCGTGCGTCCATGATTGCAGGAACCAACCTGCTTTCAGAGGACTTTCGATTAAAGAGAGCGGCGGAGGAGATTAAGCCTTTGGCGGCAGCCGCGCCGGTGTTTGCCAAAATTGTGGAGATGGTAAATACGCTTCTGGCGGAGAGTTGTGAAGATAGAGAGCGTGTACTGATGGACACGATTACTCTGGTGGATGCGGTGTTGTGCACCCAGGGTGTGTTGACGGTGGAGGAGGAAGTGGCCCCCATTGAGGTAAACGGAAGAGGGAAGGTGATTACCAATGCCCCCTATTCCGTGGTAAAAGGACTTGTAGAGGCCCTGACTACTTCGGGAAATGGTCATTACCAGTTTGTGGTAGATACTCATGAGTCAAGACCGGAGCTTTTTGAGGATTACCGTGTAAAAGCTGCCATGGTGACGGCTTTGGGGGCAGGTTATACAGAGCTTGCAGACTTGGTTGCCAAATGGCTGATGCAGGAGGGCGAGGAGATTGTACCCATGCTGCAAAAGGATTTTGACCCCAAGGGCAAGAAGGAGATGCTTCGCCGTGTGCAGGTGATTGAAGCTGTGGCAGGGGGCAATGCCAATGATTTTTATGTGCAGATGATATCGGAAGCAGAGCGGGATGTGAAAAATGAACTGATTTATGCACTCCGTCACAATCAGGATAATGTGGAGCTTTTGCTTGAACTTATCAAAAAGGCAAAGGGCAATGCCAAGAAAATGGCGTATTATGCCCTGGCGGAGATGGAGGATGAGAGGGCAGAGAAGGCATTTTGGGAGCTTTACGTGAAGGACGCTATTGATGCCATGATATATCTGCGCATGACTACCACCAAGTGGGCCTCTAAGATGGTGGGGGAGAGTATGATAAGTTTGCTTTCACGCTGCAAGGAGCCCGGTTACGGCAAGGGTGAGAACGTTTATGCGCCCATGGAGACGGAACTGCTTCGTATGATGGTGGAGGCTCTGGTGGGTAAGAGCGGGCCGGAGATTTGTGAGGCATATCGTGTGGCGGCTGAGGTTTCGGGGATTTATTACAGCCATGAAAAGAAGCCTGTGCAGGAGTGGCAGATGCATATTCCGGTGAGAAGACTGAAGTGTCACAGACTGAATTATCAGAACTTGAATGAAGCTATGGCGTATTTTCTGGAGTCTGCTATCCGTGTATATCCCAGTGAGGATTTGTGTGAGCTGGCTATGGAATTGTACGAAAAGAGTGTTCCCGAAAAGAACAGTCGGCATTTTCGGGCGGCGGCAGTTGCGAAGCTTTTGAGCGGCAGCGAGTGTACGGAATGGTTTAGGAACCAGCTCTATGAAAAGGGGCTTTTTAAGGCGAAGAAGCGTAGCAATATAGAAGAAAAACTGTCCTATGCCATTACCGGTCTGGTGTATGATGAGGAAAAGGGTTGTTATTGTCTTGAGACGCATCTGCAGGATGAAGCCAATGATATGATAAGTGTGTATACAAGACCTCTTGTACAGGACATTGGCGCAGATTTCACTGATTTGATGATTGAGTGTTGTTGTGAGAAAATTGATCATCAAATGATTCATTGGGTGAATAGAAAAGATGAAGTAAGCCGTAATAAAATGGAGACTTACTTTTACAAACGTGCATTAACAGGACCGGAGGACAGCCTGCGCATCTATTGGAAGGGCTTGAAGGATTGCGGCTGTGAGCGTTGTGATGGTTTGTTTGTGGAGTACATAAAGAGGGTGCTGAGCAAAAACAAGCTGCATGGTTGGACTCTGGGAAATATGCTGTGGGAGCTTCCGGGAACGGCGGAGGCTATTGACAAGGAAGCCCGGGCGGTGCTTGATGTGGTTCAGTCCGGCAAGTTGAAGGTGGAATACTGGAATGAGAACAGTTATCTGGAGACTCTTGAAAATGTAAAGTCCAAGAGATTGGAGCAGTTTTAAGAGAATGTGAAAATTTACAGAAGGTTATGTATGTGCCCTGATTTTAAGGGAGGCAAGAATGGAGGACGATTATGTCAGAAGAAATTTTGCGACTGCCGGCGGAGCAGTTGTTTCAGAAGGAGATTGATGCATTGATTGCGGCGGAGAAGGATCCCATCCCTGTGGGCTGGAAGATGTCGCCCCGCTCTGTGCGCGCTTATATCTGTGGCGGCAAGGTGGGGGACATGGTAATTACGCCTAAGTATATCGGCCATGAGAGACTGGTGGAGATAGCCATTGCTACTTTGGTTACAGACAGAGCTTTGCTTTTGATTGGCGAGCCGGGAACGGCAAAGAGCTGGCTTTCCGAGCATTTGGCAGCAGCCATCAACGGAGACTCTACCAAGGTCATTCAGGGCACGGCGGGTACTACCGAGGAGCAGATTCGCTATTCATGGAATTATGCCATGCTGATTGCTCAGGGACCTTCTAAGGAGGCCATGTTGAAGAGTCCGGTATTTACTGCCATGGAGACGGGCACTATTGCCCGTGTGGAGGAGATTTCCCGATGCGCATCTGAGGTGCAGGATGCGTTGATTTCCCTGTTGTCCGAGAAACGAATCTCTGTGCCGGAGTTGAATATGGAGGTGCCTGCCAAGAAAGGCTTCTCCATCATTGCTACCGCCAACACCAGAGATAAGGGTGTCAACGAGATGTCTGCGGCATTGAAGCGCCGATTTAACATCGTGGTGTTGCCTGCGCCTGCGGATTTGGAGTCGGAGATGGAGATTGTAAAGTCCAGAGTGGCACAGCTTTCGGAGGGACTGGACCTGAATGCCGGAATGCCTTCAGATTCCACAGTAGAGAAGGTGTGTACGATTTTCAGAGAGCTTCGAAACGGTGAGACCTACGATAAGAGTCAGAAGGTGAAGGGTACCTCCGGTGTGCTTTCCACGGCGGAGGCCATTTCCCTTCTTTGCAATAGTATGGCGCTGGCAGGAAGCTTCGGAGATGGCACTATCAGTGATGGAGACCTGGCAGCAGGACTGCAGGGGGCTATCATCAAGGAAGAGGAAAAAGATGCCGTTGCGTGGAAGGAATATCTGGAAAATGTGATGAAGAAGCGCGGAGCGGCGTGGAGTGGACTGTACAAGGAGTGTAAGGAGTTGTTGTGATGAATCAACCACATATTTTTGGAATACGGCATTTATCACCTGCCGGAGCATGGCATCTTACACGTTTTCTTGAGGCAAAACAGCCCAAGCTTGTATTGATAGAGGCGCCCAGCGATTTGGAGGACCAGATTGACAATATAACCCGGCCGGAGACTCAGACTCCTATTGCGATTCTGGCCTATACCAAGGAGGCTCCGGTGCGGACGATTTTGTATCCTTTTGCAGAGTATTCGCCGGAGTATCGTGCCATCTGTTGGTGCAAGGAGCATGGAGTGGCTTGTCGGTTTATGGATTTGCCCGCAGAAGTATTTCTGGCACTGCCTCAGGGCGGTGTTCGGGAAAATGAGGGCGAAGAGGGGAGAATGAGCGTCTATGAACTGCTTGATAAACAGGCAGGGGAGGATGGACACGACACCTTTTGGGAGCGAACCTTGGAACATGCGGAGAGCACAGAGGCATATCATGAGGGGGCAAATACCTTTGGTGAAAATATCCGGGAACTGAGCAAGGAACAGGAGAGAGACTGGCCGGAAATCCTGGTGCGTGAGGCTTATATGCGCCGACAGATTCAGGTGGCCATAGCAGAGGGGTATGCTCCGGGAGAAATTGTGGTGGTAACAGGTGCTTACCATGTGGATGGACTCAGGGAAGGTGAGGCTATGACGGACGCAGAGTTAAAGTCTCTTCCCAAGGTGGAGGCCAAACATACACTGATGCCCTATTCGGATTATCGACTTTCTACAAGGTCCGGCTATGGAGCGGGCAATCGTGCGCCGGCCTATTATGCCCTTTTGTGGGAAGCCATGCAAAGAGAAGATTTGACTTATGTGGCGGAATGCTATTTGTCCAAAATTGCAGGTTTTCAGAGAAATGCAGGGAATCCGGTATCCTCTGCAGAGGTAATCGAGGGAGTACGACTGGCAAATTCGCTGGCGACACTTAGAGGGAGCAGGTATCCGGCCCTTCGGGATTTGCGGGATGCGGCGGTGACCTGTCTGGGTAAGGGAAGCTTCCCTGTCATCGCGCTGGCGACGGCAGACACAGAAATCGGAACCCGTATTGGTGCTTTGCCGGAGGGTGTGAGTAATACCAGTATTCAGGAGGATTTTTACAGAAAACTTCGTGAGCTGAAACTGGAAAAATATCGTGATATTGTAGCACAGAATCTGACCTTGGATTTGCGTGAGAATCGAAATGTTTCTACTGCCAAGGCAGCATTTCTTGACTTGAACCGTTCCTTTTTCCTGCATCAGTTGCGTGTGTTGGGCGTTTCTTTTGGAAGGCAGGAGGCGACCAAGCAGGACAATGCCACATGGGCAGAGAATTGGCTGGTGCGTTGGACACCGGAGGCAGAAATCGAGCTGGTAGAGGCGGCTCTGAAGGGTGATACGGTAATGCTGGCGGCTTCTTTTGTGATGAAAGAGCGGGTGGAAAATGCCGTGAGCATCAGTGAGATTGCGCAGGTAATAGAGGATGCTTTTGAATGTGGAATGGCCAAGGCGGTTCAGTATGCCACATCCGGTTTGCAGGCGCTGGCAGTAGACGCGGCCAGTCCAATTGAGCTTGCCAAGACTGCTCATCGTTTGTCTGTAGTGCTGCAATACGGCAGTATAAGGCAGCTGGATGCTTCGCCGTTAGAGCCTATTTTGCAACAGATTTTCTATCGTGCATGTCTGATTTTGCCGGGAGAATGTGTGTGTAATGATGATGCCTCCAAGGAAATGGTAGAGGCCATAGACCAATTGAATGCAGCAGTGCTTGTCCATGATTTTCTGGACACAGAAGAATGGGTGAAGACACTTACAGAGATTGCGGACAGGGATGATTTGAATACTAAGCTTTCCGGTTATGCCATGGCGATTCTTTTGGAGCGCAGCCGCATGGACAATGAGCGTCTTAGGGTGGAGGTGTCCAGAAGACTTTCCAAGGGTGTGCCGGCGGAGCTGGGGGCAGGATGGTTTGAGGGCCTTGCCATGAAGAACCGTTATGCGCTGATTGCAAGACTTTCGCTATGGGAGAGTCTGGACAATTATCTGGATACATTGGACGAGGAAGAGTTTAAGCGGGCGCTGGTATTTTTGCGCAGAGCTTTTGCGGATTTTTCTGCGGTGGAAAAGGATGAGATTGCTGAGAATCTGGGAGAAATCTGGGGACTGAACGGACAGCAGGTCAGTGAAGTCGTAAACGGCAATCTGGGCGAGGCAGAACAACAGGTCATTGAGAGCCTGAATGATTTTGATTTTGACTTTTGATAAGGAAGATGCTTATGGATGAAAAAGCACATATTCAAAAATGGAGACTGATATTGGGCAGTGAGAGTCAGGAACGCTTTGGACAGATGGGAGGAGACCCGCTGACAGAGGAGATGGACTTGATGGACCAGGCATTGGCAGCTATTTATAGTCGCAGGGAAAATGGTGGCTTTGGTCAAAGTGGTTTGGGACGTGGCGCCGGCGGTGGCGGGAACGGTCCTTCTAATCCACAGATTTCCAAGTGGCTGGGAGATGTAAGAAGTCTCTTTGACAAGGAGCTTGTGACTGTGATTCAGGGGGATGCCATGTCCAGATGCGGACTAAAGCAGCTTTTGTTTGAACCGGAGCTTTTGGACAATCTGGAGCCGGATTTGAATCTTGCGTCCACCATATTAATGCTAAAGGAGCAGATACCCAAGCGTTCCAAGGAGAGTGTCCGGGTATATATCCAAAAGATTGTTGACCGGATTAATAAGCTTTTAGAGCAGGATGTGCGCAGGGCAGTGACAGCTTCTCTGAATAAGAGAAAACACTCACCACTCCCCTCGGCAGCAGCCATTGATTACAAGATGACCATCTCCAGGAATCTTAAGAACTATAATCGGGATTTGAAGACCATTGTACCGGAGCATTTTTACTTTTTTGACAGAACCAGTACAACAGCTGCCAATAAATGGACGGTTATTCTGGATATCGACCAGAGTGGTTCCATGGGAGAGTCGGTGATTTATTCCTCAGTAATAAGCTGCATTCTGGCCAGTATGTCCAGTCTGAAGACAAGGGTTGTGGCTTTTGATACCAATATTGTAGATTTGACGGAGAAAAGTGACGACCCGGTGGATTTGCTCTTTGGCTTCCAGCTGGGTGGCGGAACGGATATTGAGAAGTCCATTGCCTATTGTGAGCAGTTTATTGAGAATCCGAAAAAGACGTTGTTTTTCTTGGTTTCAGATTTGGAGGAGGGCGGCAACCGGGCCGGTATGCTCAGAAGGTTGCAGGAGATGAAGGAGGCCGGAGTAACGGTAATCAGCCTGTTGGCGTTGGC
>CAYOGM010000015.1:0-30199 GCA_964403595.1 uncultured Acetatifactor sp.
CAAATCCAGAATATCTCCAACCATAGAAATACCCTCACCAAACATAATATCAAACTCGGCCTCCTTGAAAGGCGGTGCAATCTTATTCTTAACAACCTTAACACGGGTCCGGTTACCAATCACCTCACCGCCCTGCTTCAGTGACTCAATACGACGAACATCCAAACGCACAGAAGAATAGAACTTCAACGCACGTCCACCGGTAGTAGTCTCCGGATTACCAAACATTACTCCAATCTTCTCACGCAGCTGGTTGATAAATACAACTGTACAATTAGTCTTACTACTGATAGCAGTAAGCTTACGAAGCGCCTGAGACATTAAACGAGCCTGCAAACCTACATGGCTGTCACCCATGTCGCCGTCAATTTCAGCCTTGGGAACCAGCGCAGCAACTGAGTCGACTACAACAATATCAATCGCACCGGAACGCACCATAGTCTCTGCAATCTCCATAGCCTGTTCACCATTATCGGGCTGAGAAATGTACAGGTTATCAATATCCACACCAATATTCTTCGCATAAACAGGATCCAGTGCATGCTCTGCATCAATAAATCCGGCAATACCGCCTCTCTTCTGTACCTCCGCTACCATATGTAGGGTTACAGTGGTCTTACCACTGGACTCAGGACCGTAAATCTCTACAATTCTTCCCTTGGGAATGCCACCCAGTCCAAGGGCAATATCGAGACCCAGGGAGCCGGTAGGAATGGTCTCTACATTCATTTGTGCAGAGGGGTCTCCCAACTTCATGACGGTTCCCTTACCATACTGTTTCTCCAACTGGCTGATAGCCGCGTCTAATGCTTTAAGCTTCTCTTCTCTTTCCATATCATTATCTCCTTCTCGCAGAGAACGAATGTTCTTTTCTAAAACTAGAATAAAACATTTGTTCGGTTTTGTCAACTACTATTTTTCGAAAGTGTTTTTTCAACAAATCTTTCAACAAAATTAAAATAACATTTTAAAAGTCCATTAAAACTCCCCCAATGGCATCCCTCCTTTATTCTGTTATTTGTACTGAAATCTGTGGCGAAATGCCGGAACATTAGAATTGTTTATTACAGAAATATCAGACAAGTAAAATGTACCACAAAACCTTTCCGGAGACAAGAGAAAAATTATATTTTCCCCTGCGCATATCCCGAGTAGCAAATGACACCGGCTTGTGGAGACTTTCATATCTCCCCAAAGCCGATGTCATAATAATCTTTTTAACCCATTGCCAATTCAATGACATACTCAAACAAATCTTTGAACTGACCTTCACAACGATACTCACCGTGATCTTCAATATATGCTTCACCGGTAGACTTAGAAAGACACAACAAGGTTCCATCTCCAATAATCGTACCAATTACCATATAATCAGGCTCAACATATCCGTTGGTCACCATAATCTCATCCAGACCGGCGATTCTTTCACTGCTGCTTGTAAAGTCAAAGCCATTCGCAAATCTGAGAAAATTGCAATAATCCTCCGGCAACTGAATCTGATTATCCTGCTGCCATTTGGTGATTTCTGCATCTGTAGCCGGATTATTCACAATAATATTCTTAAATCCATATTCAGGAGCTTTACACTCACACAACTCCACAAATTTGTTCAAGGTATCTGCAAGCGGATTCTCACCAACCCTGTTGGACAACCCATGGAAACTGGAGCCCAGCTTGCGGAATAACTGCTTATGTGCCTTGCTCTTCAGATAATAAGGATTCTCGCCGCCATACTTGCTTGCATAGTCTGCATAAAACTTCTCTCTTTCCTCCTTGTTCCGAAAGAAATTAACTGCAGCCAAAGTTGCATCGGGAATATTATTGGAAGACTTATGGTTTATATAAAACTCACCTTTTTCGTTCTTCTTGCAGGAAAATCCAATAACCTCCCCACTTTCAAACAAAATCATCTTAAACCGATACATATCCCAGCTCTGATTGTTCAGAATATCTGCTGCCTCCGTGGATGAGGTCAGGAAAAACTGGTCATTCTGAACACCATACACACAATTCAGCTCTGCCAATTCTTCTTTTAAACTTTCATTGTCATCATACTTCTTCTGATACCATTCAACAATGGAATCCAAAAGCGACTCTGTTATTGGTACAAAATCAAATTTAACGGCGTTCTGCGTAGGTGCCAGCAACGCAATTTTCTCACGCAACTGTAAACTCAAAATCTTGTACAGACCGATGGGAGTACCACGCTCACCTTTGTCGTATTCCGCTGCATAATTGGTCATCAAATAAGCATCCACAATATTTAACAACTCTTCGCAACGCAATGGATTAAAGCGCTTAGTAAACATTTCAAGATACGCATTAATACTTGCAATCGGAAGCTGTACTCCGTCATTACAAAGCTTGTTACATACCTTTGTATACAGTTCAGACATATCATAGGGATCAGAAAGTGCACTATCACACTTTACCACCACCTGAATCAGCTTCTTCTGTACATTCTCTGTATCTCCATCCAAAATCCCCTGCAAAATCTTTTCACATTCCTCCACGGCAATCTCGATTTTGGTTTTGACCTTGGATGCAGCCACTGAAGCAACCACCGGCTTAGGCTCTTCTGGTGGATCTTCAAATGCGTTATGTACAAGTGGTCTTCCATCATTCTGCTGGTTCGACTGAAGCTTTGCAGAAATAATATCTATGACTTCACTATTTTTCTTTTTTATTTTCTCAAGAAAATCCATACCCTTCCCTCACTTTCTATTACATTTTACTCGGGCAATACCCTATTTAATATTATAACATTTTACCTTTTCTTGTCTATAGGCACTCTGCATTTTTATGCAACCTGCACATTTTTTTTACAATAATTTCGTGCTGTCTGCCATTATATATTTTATCCCTCTCAAAAAGGTGTTTATAGATTCAAGCAACATGGAACTTAGTCACATCCATACGATTGAACTTTGTTCAATTGTCGTTGCTCGCAAGAGTGATAAATTAGAAATTGTCACGCACAAGGGAAAAGAGGACGCCTGCGAAACAGGCATTTCCTTTTCTGGCGCGTCACCGACAAAATCAAGAGTGCGAAGCACGGCAGACGCAAATCGTCTGGATTTTGGAGGGTGATAGGGAAATATCCCAATATTAGGATTGGGCATATACAGAAAAAACCACACACAGTGCCCAAAACCCACGTTTTTTCTTAGTAAAAAAACGAGTTTACAGGTGCTCATGGGCATATGCGAAAAAATCCCTTAAAAATACCCAGATTCTTCCTATATTTTGGGCAGCAAAGTTTGTTTTTTCTGCATATGCCCATGGAGCCTCTATAAACATATGTTTATTCATGGAAAAGTACTGATTTTGGGTATTTTGAAGCAAAAAATTTGTATATGCCCAAATCGGCTAGATGACGAAATATTTCTCCAATCCCTGGATACAAAATAGTCATCAACTTGATAATGATCAGGTTGTGAACCGTTGGGATGCGCGATACCTTCAAATTCTATCTCCTTACTTCCATATCAACTTTCTCCACAAATGAAATTTGAAAGGCCGCACCTTGTTCCTCAGAAAGCTTTATGAGTTCCTCTGCCTCAGCCACATACATTTCACCAAGCAGCCATCTGTCATGTTTTCTTGCAATCTGAAGCAAATCCACATTACTGATTTGCTTTATATGCGGTACTATTTTCTTCAAACAAATAATCTGCTCTACCACAGAATGTTCTCTTGACCAATTCACAAAAACATCGCACAATACCAAAGGGAACTGGGGAACTAGCATATAATCTACATGTACCCAAAACTCCTCACCACATTTCTTACATCGATAACACTCCAGAACTCCAATCTTCTCAAGCAAAATCCAGTTATTACTATCCTCGCAACAATCATCCTGAGAAGTAGTTTTGTCTATTTTATCATTCATTTGCAACACACTCCTCCTTCGAATCTATTGCTCCATGAAATCCCAGCAGCAACACATAATAAAAGTATCGTTTATCTTATCGTAGTCATAAAAATCTCTGGAACACCTTGCTCAGCATACTCTTGTATTTTCGTCTCAGAAAGCGGAGCCATAAATGCCTTACCATCTGACCGAAATCTACCAGTCATAATTTCTTTATACAAATTTCCCATAAAATCCAGCCAATTACTGACATAATACTTGGGATTTGCGACCTCCGGTTTCAGCGGAGCCGCCATATGGCCTGCCCACTCCAATTTAGGTGGCTGTTCTTCCACCTGTGCCGGCTTCGGAACATAAACATATACGCAATCCGGCTCTGGCTTCTCACAAACTGCATCCATAAGTGCAACTGCATTCTCCCCAAAATCATAGCCTAAAACTTCCCGGCCAGTACGACTCCCATTTCATGAAAAGCACATCCTGCCCCCACAAACAATGTCCAGTCCTTGCCTTTGGGTTGATATTGTCTGATTGCACAATCCATATCATTCAGTAATATTTTACTTTTGGAACGCTCATAGCCGTTTTGCGCCATAATTTCATCAAAACATATTTCGATTTTATCCTGATTGCCTTGCGCCCCTTTTTTACGATATTTTCACCTGATTTTAAGCAAATTGTACATATACGAATAATTCTTGCCTGCTACGCCCCGTCATCTCATAAAACTGGGGCGCTGCTGTACAAAATATACCAACTGCGCCCCAAGCATACCATATTCTTCATCGTTTAGCTACTTTTGAGTATTCCCCAAATTAGAATGTATGTCCCGACTACAAAATTCAGCCTTTTCACAACTGTTGTGCTTCACGTCTGTTGCGCTTCACACCTATGATTTCTTTCTGAAGGTCAATTCACTGATGTATTCTAAAATACATCTGCGTACCAACGTAAGAGCCGCTGCCACTGCGCCGTCCCGAACCTTGGCACGGCTGCCGCTGAAGTGATATTCTTTAACAGTTACCTTACCCTTTACGCTACAGCCAATATAAACCAGCCCCACAGGTTTCTCCTTAGTACCACCATCGGGCCCTGCAATTCCGGTGATAGACACTGCCACATCACACTTGCTTGCAGCTGCAGCACCCTTTACCATTTCCTCTGCTGTCTGCTTGCTGACAGGACCATATTTTTGCAAAGTTCCCTTTTTAACACCGAGATACTTGCGCTTCGCCTTGTTAGAGTAAGTTACCAAACCGGATTTAAACACCTCAGAAGCACCCGGATTATTGACAAGACGTGCCGACAACAAACCACCTGTACAAGATTCTGCGCAGGTCATGGTGAGTTTATTGGCCAACAACAAATCCTCCACTGCTTTCTCCAGCGTTACCTCTTCCTCTGTTGTATAGACATCTGCACCAAAACGTGCCTTCAGCTCCTTTACAAGAGGCTTCGTCAGCTTCTTGGCTTCCTTGGCAGTCTCCGCAGAAGCGGTTACACGAATGTGTACCTCACCGGTCTTAGCATAGGTTGCCAGGGTGGGATTCGTCTGGGCATCAATCAAATCCTTGATGGCCGTTTCTACAGCACTTTCACCCTGACCACAAATTTTCACAGTCTGGGAATATAACGCACCGGGTGTAAGCTTCTCCAGATAAGGGCGCACACTTGCCTCAAACATAGGAATCAACTCATTGGGCGGCCCGGGCAATAAAATCACCTTTGCCTGCTTTTCCTCCATAATAAGACCGGGAGCTGTACCATTTGGATTATCCAACACAATCGCTTCCTTGGGCACCAACGCCTGCTTCCAGTTATTTTCTGTAGGAGTTATGTTTCTGGCAGCAAAAAACTCTGAAATACGCTCCATCCACATATCATTGGTAACAAGCTTTCTGCCACATACCTTTGCCGCAACTTCCTTGGTCAAATCATCCTCAGTGGGTCCTAAACCACCGGACAAAATTACAATATCCGAACGTTCCATGGCACATTTTAAAGTCATGGAAAGACGCTCCTCGTTATCGCCTACTACGCTCTGAAAATAGCAGGAAAGTCCCAAGGAAGCGCACTGCTCCGAAAGATAAGCCGCATTGGTATTTACTATGTTTCCGAGAAGAATTTCTGTTCCTACACTGATTAATTCTACTATCATTTTGTACCTTCTTTCATGACATCCTTATTTTTAATCAAATAATCCACCAAAGAAATAATGGTCAAAGCAAGGGCAATCCACATGATAACATTTGTTACCACCACAAACACCCTTACATGAGCAGGGTTACTGAGAAATGGTGCGTCCTGCACAATCATCAGACAAATCATTACCATCTGGAAAGTCGTTTTAAATTTGCCCCAATAGCTTGCAGCAATTACCACACCATTATCGGCAGCAATCGTACGGAAACCGCTGATAATGAACTCCCTGCTGATGATGATAATTACCACCCATGCAGGGATTCGACCCATCTCCACCAGACCAATCATGGCGGCACACACCAGCAGCTTATCTGCAAGGGGGTCCATAAATTTACCAAAATTGGATACCAGGTTGTATTTTCTGGCAATCTTACCGTCCAGCAAATCCGTCAGACTGGCAATAATGAAAATGGCCAGTGCCACATACTCTGCCACCGCAGCATTGTATGCAAAAATTGACACAACCCAGTCCCACCAATGGTAGCTTCCCAATAAGATTACAACAAACGGCACAATCAGAAACACTCGGAAAATCGTAAGCTGATTGGGCAGATTTTTCACTTTCTCCCTCATTTTCTCATCAATTACATTTTCATCACTCATGATACAATTCTCCTATCAAATCATATTCATTGGAATCTGTCACCAATACCTTGGCAAAATCGCCTGTCATCAGACTCGCGGTGGTATTCAGGAACAGATAACCGTCCACATTAGGCGCATCACGGTAGGTTCGAGCCACATAGGTATCCTCGTCAGCCACCTTACCCTCTATCATTACAGTAAGTACGCTGCCTACCAGTTCTTCTGCCTTCTCAAAGGCAATGGCCTGCTGAAGCTCCATCAATTCATCTCTTCGGAACTCCTTGATATCCTCCGGAATCTGGTCTTCCATAACTGCTGCCGGAGTATCCTCCTCCTGTGAATAAGTAAATACTCCCAGTCTGTCAAATTCACAATCATTTACAAAGCGATATAGCTCCTCGAAATCCTCCTGGGTCTCACCGGGGAATCCGCTGATAAGAGTTGTTCTCAAACAGATATCGGGAATGCGCTCACGAAGTTTGGTCACCATAGCCCGAAGTTCTTCCTGATTGGTTCTGCGCCCCATGCGTTTTAACACATTGTCCGCGCCATGCTGGATGGGAATATCCAGATAATTGCACACCTTGGGTTCTGTAGCAATTGCCTCAATCAGTTCATCCGTAATCTCTTCCGGATAACAATAGAGCAGACGAATCCAATAAATGCCGGGAATCTTCGCCAACTCATGCAAAAGCTCCGGCAAACGCTTCTCTCCATACAAATCCATACCATACAGAGTCGTCTCCTGTGCCACAAGAATCAATTCTTTTACACCACTCTCTGCCAGGCGTCCCGCCTCCTCCAGCAAATTTTCCATGGGCACGCTGCGAAATTTGCCGCGCACCTTAGGAATAATACAATAGGTACAAAATTTATCGCACCCTTCCGCAATCTTAAGATAGGCAAAATGCCCGCCGGTGGTCACCACACGCTTCTTGCCGGTAACCGGTGCCGCATCAATGCTCCTATAATGATTCTTAGCTTCTTTTTGCGTAATTTCCTCTATAGATTCTACAATTTTGTCAATGGCTGTTGTTCCAATAATTGCATCCACTTGCGGAATTTCCTGCTGAATTTCCTCCTTATAACGCTGCGCCAGACAACCGGCCGCTACCAATACCTTAACGTTGCCGGAATTCTTAAGTTCAGCCATCTGAAGCAGGGTATTGATACTCTCCTCCTTGGCATCACCGATAAAACAACAGGTATTGACCACTACAATATCCGCTTCTGTTTCATCATCCGTAAAGGTATAGCCCTTTTCGGAAAGCATGCCCAACATCATCTCCGAATCCACCAGATTCTTGTCACAGCCAAGAGATACAAATAATACTTTCATACGTAACCTTTCTAATCCTTTAGCATGCGATTTTACTCGCTACTCGCGTAAAACAATAGCCGGCATTCATTTCACACCGGCTATCACTTGTTATCACTCTATACTTCTTCCTCATCGCCAAGAATTTTGATTTTCCCTTGATTAAGCTCCTCTACTGCAAGAGAAAGAGGCTTGGTGGGGTCTCCATTCACCAGAGGCTCATCACCTGAAATAATCTGTCTTGCACGCTTTGCTGTTGCCATAACGATGGAATAACGACTGTTTACTACAGGTGCCTCTCCCTGCTCTACCTCACTGTTTACTACCTGCATCAAATCTGAATAAGACGGATGTAACATTAATTTTGTGCTCCTTTCACGAAACTTTTCAGTTCCTCTCTGATTTCTTTTATAAATGCTTCTCTGCGAACGGGTACCTCACGGGCTGCCTTCACGATCTGGTGAAGTTGCTCCACGCAGGTCTCCAGATTGTCATTTACCACTATATAATCATAGGCTTCAATGCCTTCTGATTCTTCACTGGCCCTGGCAAGACGCTTGGCAATTACCTCCTCCGTCTCTGTTCCACGGGACTTTAACCTCCGCTCCAGTTCAGCCGCTGTAGGCGGTGTCACAAAAAGCAACAGACTATCAGGGAAAATCTCCTTAATCTGCAAAGCTCCCTGAATCTCTATCTCCAGAATCACATCCCTGCCTGCCGCAAGCTGTTCTTCTACATAAGCCTTAGGTGTTCCATAATAATTACCACAATACTGCGCATACTCAATAAAACCGTTTTCACGAATCCTCTCTTCGAACTGCTCCTTCGTTGAAAAGAAATAGTGAACACCATCCTGCTCTCCCTCCCTGGGGGCTCTGGTGGTCATGGAAACGGACAAAGCATAGTTGTCATAGGTTTCCAGAAGCTTTTTAACCAAAGTTCCCTTACCTGCACCGGAGAAACCGGAAAGTACTATTAATATTCCTTTATTCTGTAATCTGTTATCCATAATATCCTCACTTTTGTCATTTAATGACCTTCTAATCCGGAAAAATCCTCTGCTTCCGCCACACTCTCTGTGCCCTGAACCTGAGCGCGCCCTGCTATAGTCTCCGGCAAAAGCGCCGAAAGCACCACCTGACCGTTCTCCATTACAAGCACCGATTTGGTACGTCTGCCCTGAGTTGCATCAATCGCTGTGCCCTCCTCCTTGGCCCGCTGCACCATCCGCTTGATGGGTGCGGAATCCGGACTGACAATGGCAACAATTTTACTCGTATTAACGATATTGCCAAACCCGATGTGTATTAGCATAAAGCCTCCGTTACTCGATATTCTGAATCTGCTCACGAACCTTTTCAATCTCTGTCTTGAGCTCAATAGCACAGTTGGAAATCTCTAAATCATTGGACTTGGACAAGGTGGTATTAGCCTCCCTGTTCATTTCTTGTGCTATAAAATCCAGCTTACGTCCAATGGAACCACCCTCTAAAAGCGTCTTCTTGGTGGTCTCTATATGACTGCGCAGACGCACAAGCTCCTCATCCACACAGACCTTATCTGCAAAAATAGTAACCTCTGTCAAAAGCCGGGCTTCATCCACGGTATTATCCGCCAGAAGGTCTCTTACTTTATCTTCAATCTTCTGTCTGTACTCAGCCACAATCTTAGGCGAACGCTCTGCGATAAAGTCTACCAGAGTCAACATGTTGTCCAACTTGGCAATCAAATCTTCTCGGAGCTGATTACCTTCAGCAATACGGGTCTGCACAAACATTTCTGCTGCACCCTTCACCGCCTTCTGAAGCTCTTTCCAAAGCTCCTCCTCATCCACGTTCTGCTCCTCCATGGTAAACACCTCTGGATACTTGGAAAGCGTGGATACACGAACATCATTATCCAGGCCGAAGTCCGTTGCCATTTGACGCAGATAGCCCAGATATTCCTCCGCCAGCTCCTTGTTATAGCGGACACTGGAATTATTCTCTGAAAAATCCTCGTAGGTTATAAAAATATCAACCTTACCTCTGGAAATATAATTCTTCAGTTCAGCGCGGATAGCCGATTCAAAGAAATTTAACTTCTTCGGCATCTTGATATTCACATCAAGATAACGATGGTTGACAGATTTCATCTCAACAGTAAACTTCCTATTATTCTCGGCAATTTCACATCTGCCAAAGCCGGTCATGCTTTTAATCATCTGTAATCCCCCAGTCCAACTGTCAAATTTTAACCCATACAACATTTTATTATAAAATAAGTCCGTGAACTCGTCAAGTCGCCCAGGTTCACTTTATCAAATTAAAATCCATGATTTTTTATGAAATGTAATATAATTCGCCTAATTTTTCTATTTGCGCACGCCCCATGGTAGCTTCCGTAATCTCGCGACGCAAACCATCCTCATCTTCCACCGGAACAATCAGTTTAAGCGTCACAATATCCGTATAGTCGCTGCCCGCCGGCTCCAGACCTCGTTGCCCAAGAAGATAAAGAATTTTACCCACACCATTATAATCAGTAACAACCTGCAATTCACAGCCGTGACGATTGGTTCCGATTACACAATTATTCAAGCCTTCCTTAACCGCCTGAGTATAGGCGCGCACCAGACCTCCCGTCCCCAGAAGCACACCGCCAAAATACCGTGTTACCACAACTGCCACATTGCGCACACCTTCTCCCAGAAGCACCTCCAGCATGGGTCTTCCGGCAGTACCCGATGGCTCTCCGTCATCGCTGCAACGAGTCAGTTCACCCCTGTTGCCAATGACAAACGCCGAACAGTTATGTCTGGCATCCCAGTACTTTTTCTTCATACTCTCAATAAAACGGACTGCCTCTTCCTCCGTCTCACATTTAGCCACTGTAGCTATGAAGCGGGACTTTTTCTCAACAATCTCCCCTTCACCGCCCTCCAGCAGTACTTTATAAGCATCCATGGCAAATTCCCCTTTTTTATTCCTTACTAAAATTCTAGCATATTTTGTGCAAAATGTGAAACAATTCTTAATAAGCAAAAGAAAACCTTTATTTACATATATTTTTTTGATATAATAGGTTGAATCTTTATGCCAAGCAACAAAAAAGACAATTAAGGTATATAAGGAAGGCGAAATATATGAATTACGGTAAAAAAAGTGTCAAAGCAAAACAAAAGGCACTAAATTCAAAATCGGGCAAATGGGGACGCAAAATCGGCGTTACCGCAGTAAAGCTCTTTCTGGCAACCATATTGGGTGTAGGTATCTGCGGTGTGGCAACCGGAATCGGTATGTTCCACGGAATCCTGGAATCCACTCCTCAAGTCCGTCTCAACGATATAGTAGCTTCCGGCGAAGCTACTATCGTATACGACAAGGAAGGCAATGAAATCGACCAATATGTAAGTACCAACTCCAATCGTATCGAGGTGACTATCGACCAGGTCCCCACCCATTTGGGTCAGGCCTTTGTAGCCATTGAGGATAAGCGCTTCTATGAGCACAACGGTATCGACATCAAAGGTATCTTCCGTGCGGGCTGGCAGTTTGTCAAAACCGGCGGCAAAGAAAAGCAGGGCGCAAGTACTATCACCCAGCAGCTTCTCAAGAATACCGTCTTCACCACCTGGATGGAAGAAGATAACAATATGATTAAGATGATTAAGCGTAAGTTGCAGGAGCAGTATCTGGCACTGGAACTCACCAAGAACTCCGACAAGGATGATGTTCTTCTTCGCTACATGAATGCCATCAACCTTGGCCAGAACACTTTGGGCGTGGAAGCTGCTTCCCTGCGTTATTTCGGCAAATCCTGTTCGGAGCTTACGATCTCAGAAAGTGCAGTAATTGCCAGCATTACCCAGAATCCTTCTGCTTACAATCCACTCCGCTATCCGGAGAACAACGAGAAACGTCGTAAAGAATGTCTGGACACGATGCTGGAGCTTGAATTTATCACTAAGGAAGAATATGATACTGCCATTGCTGATACAGAAGCTGTATATGAGCGTATCAGTCTCTATGATGTAGACTTTAAGGTAGGCGACACCACCTCCGGCTCTTACTTCTCCGATGCCGTGTACGAGCAGGTTCTGGCTGATTTGATTGAGGCAGGATACTCCGAATCAAATGCAGAATACCTGATGTCCTCCGGTGGTCTGCGCATTGACTCCACTATGGATCCCAAGATTCAGAAAATTGCGGACGAAGAATTTGCCAATGAAGAAAACTATAGTGAAAACATTCGTTGGTATTTGAATTATGCACTGACCATTACTGACAATAATAATGAGAAACACAATTACAGTAAAGAAAATATGATGTCCTGGTTTAAAGAGAATAAAGATAAGACGTTTAATCTGATTTTCTCCTCTCAGGATGCCGCATATGAGGCCATTAACCTCTACCGCGGCGCCATGATGGAAAGCCTGGGTATGACTGCCGATTCAGATGAGTATGAGGAGAGCATCTCCATGGCCGCACAGCCTCAGGCAGCAATTGTTATCGAAGACCAGACCACCGGTTATGTGGTGGCAATGGTGGGTGGCCGCGGTTCCAAGGAAGGTCGCCGTACTTTAAACCGTGCAACCTCTGCGGGCAGTTCTCCCGGCTCCACCTTCAAGGTACTGGCAGCCTTTGCACCTGCACTGGACGCCAACGGACAGACTCTTGCTACGGTTTATAACGATGCTCCCTTTAACTATGACTCCGGTCAGCCGGTAAATAACTGGTATGATGTAAATAAAGTGGGCTGGAAAGGAATTTGTTCTATCCGTTATGCAATTGAACAGTCCCTGAACATTGTATCCGTAAAAACCTTCACGGTGGTTACTCCACAGCTGGGTTATGATTATCTGTTGAACTTTGGTTTTACTACTTTAACCGATGGAACCTGGATTGGAGACCAAATGTTCTCTGATATCAACCAGCCTACTGCCATCGGCGGTATTACCTATGGTGTAAGTCCCTATGAATTGAATGCTGCTTACGCGTCCATTGCTAATCTAGGCACTTATATGGAACCCAAACTCTATACCAGAGTTACAGATGCAGACGGAAATGTAATTTTGGACAATACAACACCCGAAAGCCGTCAGGTATTGAAAGAAACCACCGCATTCCTTTTAACGGATGCCATGACAGACGTGGTAACGAAAGGTACCGGTGCAAGATGTAATTTCAATCCTTCCATGGCAATTGCCGGCAAAACCGGTACTTCCCAAAAAACACAGGATGTATGGTTTGCCGGTTACACTCCTTACTACACAGCAACCGTATGGGCCGGCTATGACAACAATGTAACCATGAACGGCACCGAGGATGACATCGCCAAGAATCTGTGGCGCTCCATTATGAAACGTGTACACGAAGACCTGCCCAATCAGGCATTCCCGATTCCCAGCGGACTGGTTCAGCTTGAAGTTTGTAACAAATCCGGCAAGCTTCCTACTCCCGGTCTCTGTGCAGAAGCCGGCTGTGTGATTACCGAGTATTTTGCAGAAGGAACAGAACCTACCGAACTTTGTGATATTCATTATCAGGGACGCATCTGCCATTATAGCGGATTGATTGCTGCGCCGGAATGTCCCTTTGCCTATGAAGGAGTCGCACTGTTACCTCTGCCTGAACATCCGTCATTACTGACCGGCTCCACCATCATCACAGAAAACCCGGATGGTACGCAAACGCTGACACAGCCTCGCACCTCCAACGTATGTCCTCATGATGCATTGTTCTTCTTGGACCCTGATTATGAGACAATTCTCAACCAGCATCGTTGGGAAATTGCACAGCGGGATCCCGGATACTTTGCCGATAATGACGATGATGATTGATAACCGGTTCTACTCACTGACAATCAAATATTTCTTTATACTACAAAGGAGCTCAAACGAAATGTTTGGGCTCCCGCTTTATATCCTTTATAACTTAACATCCATTACAGACCTTTAATCTCTCGAATCTGTCTCTGCAAATCTTCCACGCCTTCCTGAGCATTCAGAATCGCCTTGCGCTGTTTCTCAAAAGGAGCATCCTCTGCGTCCTTGTACTGCTCCATAAACAAACGACCGATTTCTAAATAATTCCTCTTAATTACTTCTTCGCAGGTGGCAATCTGACTCTTCAAATTAGCAATCTCTGCTACTTCCTTCGCCTTATCTGCAACCTCATGTCCCTTAGTATTAATTGTCTCTCCTATTTTGTTGAAAAAATCCATATCCTACCATCCTTTCCTACTCACTGGCAACAAATTCGATAATAGTATAAGTATATCCTCTTTTTTAAATCGTGACAAGTATTTCATTGCACTTTTACCATGGAATATGTTATAATGTATAAGATACTTACTTGAGAGGTGATATGATGCAACCACTTTATACCGCTGTAAAAGTAAATAATGAAATTGAGCTCTGCGAAGTAGATAATCCCGACTGCAAAAAAGAAATTGAACGGGAACTTCTGAAAAACCGCATCTCCTACTATATCCGTTGGCCCAAGCCATCCATATTCGGACGCAAGAAGGACAGTTGCATTATCTGTATCAACGACAGCTCCAGAGAGGAAGCTGAGGGTGTTGTCCGCACAATATGCGAAACAGGAGGCTACGAAGTGCGTTTCCTGATGAAACGCTCTGTAAATCACTATTTATAATTTTATATTGGACAAGTAAAGGGGATGGCTTACGCCATCCCCTTTCTGGCTGTATAGGAAAGACCTTGCTCGACCGCGCTCAGCGCAAAAATAACCTCTGCATACTAATTAGTATACAGAGGTCCTTTGTAATGCGGATAACAGGACTTGAACCTGCACGGTTGCCCACTGGTACCTAAAACCAGCGCGTCTGCCAATTCCGCCATATCCGCTCAAGTCTCCTTTGGAGACTTATCTTATGCCCTAGCGACACTCTTTAGTATTATGCCAGTAGAAAACGGTTTTGTCAAGTCTAAGCGTGTTGTCCAATGTTTTTAATAACCTTTTTGTAAATCCTTATCATGAAAAATACACTAAGACCTACACTAAACAACTCCGCAAAGGGAAATGCCCACCAAATCAAATTAACATCACCGCTTAAAGACAAAAGCTTTGCCACCGGAAGCAACACACACAGCTGTCTGGTAACAGAAACCACCATACTGTAAACACCATTTCCAAGAGCCTGGAAGGTACTTCCTGCAACAATACAAAATCCTGCAAACACAAAGCTTAAACAAATCGTCCGCAAAGCCGGCACACCTATAATGAGCAGCTCATCCGTTGCATTAAAGAAGCCTAACAACTGCGCCGGGAACAATTCCATCACCACCAGCCCCATCAACATAATTCCCACGCCAAAGAACACACTGCTGCGAATGGTCTTGATTACGCGCTCCTGCTTGCCTGCTCCATAATTGTATGCAATAATGGGAACCATACCATTATTCAAGCCAAATACCGGCATAAATACAAAGCTCTGAAGCTTAAAGTAAACACCAAATACCGTTTGCGCCGCGCCAAAGCTTTCCAATATCAGATTCATTCCATAAGTCATTACAGAACCTACAGACTGTACCACAATGGAGGGTGCACCTACCTTGTAAATCTGACCAATCAGACTCCAGTTGGGTCGGAATCCCTTAAAGGTAAAATGTATTTCTTTATTGTATTTCAGATTAAAAAACAATGCCAGCAAAGCCGCAATCATCTGCCCGATTACAGTTGCCAGTGCCGCACCTGCAACCCCCATAGCCGGCATTCCAAACAAGCCAAAAATCATAACCGGGTCCAGAATCAGGTTGACAATCGCACCTGTTCCCTGAGTAATCATGGTATAGAAGGTCTTACCTGTAGCCTGAAGCAGACGTTCAAAAATAGTCTGAGCAAAAATTCCCACACTCAATACACAACAAAGAGTAATATAAGTCACTCCGTAGTCCTGTACCTCCACAATATCTGTCTGACTGACAAAGAAAGGACGACTTATCAGAAGACCAATTACTGCAAAAAGAGCAGCTCCTGCAAATGCCAGAAAAATACCGTTGACAGCAATTACATTGGCCTTCTCGTAATTTTTCTCCCCCAATGTTTTGGAAAGAAACGCATTCACTCCCACAGCAGTCCCCACCGCCACAGCAATCATAAGACTCTGCACCGGAAAAGCCAGCGACACTGCTCTCAACGCATATTCATTAATCTGAGACACAAAAATACTGTCTACAATATTGTACAAAGCCTGCACCAGCATGGAAATCATCATGGGCAATGACATGGAAATAAGCAGCTTATTAACCGGCATAACCCCCATCTTATTTTCCTGTCCCACAGCTTCCTGAACCGCCTGTATATCCGACATATCAATTCTTCCTCTCTTTGTATAAATTTCATGAAATTTTCCTCGCTACTCGCGCAAATAAAAAAAGTATCTTCCGAATGGGATGATACCGCTTTTAGTAAAACACGGGGGCTTCGAACCGCCCCCCATACCGCAAATACACATAATATGGGCATTATATCACCTTATTTTTAAAAAGTAAACACAAAAACTAATTTCTCATAAAAACAACAGTCCCCCGACAAAGATACCATTGCCGGGGAACCGTCATTTTAGGGAGTAATTAATATTAACAAGTTTTATCTATTTTGTGTCGACCATGTCTTCTGTTACAATTGTCACATCATAATCCACACCTCTTACATTTATGGTAGGAATTAACGTATTGGCCGTGAATATCTTCTCATCTGTATAAGAAAATTTTTCCGGTTTTTCGCCTTTTTCCAACTGTTCAATAATTTCCCGAACCCTTGGTCCATGAAGCGGATTGCACTCTGCAATCAAGGTAATACGGTCCTCCAGCACATAGTTCAAAGCATCTTCTCTTACGCCATCAAAGGAAAGCACCATAATTTCGCCATTTTCAATATCAGACCCAACCTTTTTACCTGCTGCCTCTATCGCTTCTATCGCCCCAAACGCCTCATTGTCATTCTCACAGTACACAACGTTAATGTTGTCATACTCTTTTAAAAGCGCACTCATTACTTCTCTGCCCTTTGCCTGTGTAAAATCTCCCGGGACCTCTGCCAGCAAATCCCAGCCGTTCTTTCTTGCTGCATCTGCCAATCCTTTCGTCCGTCCTATCTGCGCAGACGCACCTATGGTTCCCTGAATATTTACAATATGCAAATCTTCAGCAGAAATCCCCCGTTTCTCGGAAAAGCATCGCAGCCACTCAGCTTCCTTCATGCCTTCCAATTCAAAATCCGAACCTACCCAGCAGGTAAAAAGACTTTCATCCTTCACATCAACCATACGATCCACAATTATTACAGGAATGCCTGCCTCCTTCGCCTCCATCAGCACTGTATCCCAGCCTGTTTCCGTCACCGGTGCAAGAACAATGTAATCCACATTCTGTTGAATAAAGGTTCGAATAGCCATTATCTGATTGGACTGTTTCTGCTGACCATCCACAAACAACAGTTCATATCCGTTTGCAGCAGTAAAAGTTGTCTTCATTGATTCCGTATTGGCACTACGCCAATCGGATTCGGCTCCCAATTGGGAAAACCCTATTACAATTCGCTCTGATGTGTCATTTTCAATTATCTGACTCTTCTCATTCGAGTCGCTCAAACCGTAGCTACAGCCGCCCACTAAGACGCAGAGTATCAATATGATTCCGATTATGAAAGATTTTTTCATATGCTCCTCCGTAGAAATCCTATTTTTCTCCAATATGTCATCTATTTAGCAAGGGCCAAAAACTCTATTTTTTGAGACTTCTCTTCTTACGTGCCATTACCAGACTCTGAATCACAAGGAACAGACACAGCATCGCTGCAATGGTAATACCCGTCCACCAAGCCTGATCAAGACCTGCAGAAGAAACAATATTCTGAATGGTACTTAAGGACAATACACCAAAGAAAGTACCAATAATATTACCTACACCACCTGTGAGCATGGTGCCTCCGATAATAGAAGATGCAATGGCATTCATTTCCATTCCGCTTGCATGGGAAGCTGAGCCGGAACCTACATGCATAAAGTATACAAAACCACCAATACCTGCCAACAAACTACACAGCAGGTGGGAAAGGAATCTGGTACGTTTTACATTAATACCCAGCATCAATGCACTCTGGCTGTTGCCGCCCACTGCATAGAAGGAACGTCCCAGCTTGGTCCATCTGAGTATCACAAACATTACAGCCACTGTCAAAAGTGCCACAACCACACCAATCTCAATATATGCAGGCACATAGTTGCCCAGCTTGTTTACAGAGCCAAATCCCGGAACAAGAATTCTGGTGTCTTTCAGCTCTACAAATGATTCGTTCGCTACATTAAAGGGCTTTGTATTTACAATGGTAGTCATGCCTCGCGCAAAGAACATTCCTGCCAACGAGACTATAAATGGCTGAATATCCAAATATGCTACCAAAAATCCCTGTACAATACCAAACAGCAAACCAATACCAAGGGCAATCAATACTGCCACAAAAACGTTTCCGTTGTGGAAATCCAGATAAACTGCACAACACATACTTACCAGTGCTACCACACCACCTACCGAGATATCAATTCCGCCGGTAATCATTACAATACTCATTCCACAGGCAATAATAATCAGTGATGCATTTGCATTTAGTATATTAAAAAATGTCTGCGGTTTCAAAAATCCTTTGCCCTGAAATATCATGGCTCCAATATACATTGCAAAAAATACAACGACTGTAATTAACAGGAGGAGGTTTGTATCTGTAATGTTCTTTGCTTTATCACGCATTTTGTTTACAAATGACATGTTAACCGACCTCCTTTACACTTTTTACAGGCTTAAGCTTCTTACCCAAAGCAGACATATATTCTCTCACCTTAGGTGCACTTAACACTACCAACGCAATTACCACAATTGCCTTGTAAGCAGGCAATGCATCTGACTGTACCTGATACTTATACAATGTAGTGGTAAGGAACTGAATTACATATGCCCCCAAAATAGAAGCGGTCATATTAAACTTTCCTCCACTTAATGCGTTTCCACCCAAAGCTACCGCAAGGATTGCATCCATCTCAATATCCTTTGCAATAACGGAATAGTTAATGGAGGACAAGCGACTTACCTTTATCAATCCGGCAACTGCCACACACAATCCCAAAATCACAAAGGAAAGAAACTTAATAAACTCCGGATTCAAGCCGTTCAATCTGGAAGAATGTTCGTTAATTCCCACTGCCTGCGTATACAGACCCAGATTCGTGAATTTCAAAACAAGCATTATTACAACAACACATGCCATTGCAATGAAAAACGGTGTAGGAACAGGAATACCGGGAATGAATCCACCAAAATAACTGAATGTAGGATCGCTGATAATCGGTAATTCGTTATTGTTAATCCATGCCGCAATAGAACGACCTGCAGTAAACAGAATCAAGGTTGCAACCATGGGCTGTATCTTGAAATATGCCACCAACGCACCATTAAATGCACCAAACAGCATTGCTACCACACAGCTTATCAAAAAAGCTACAATAATAGGCGTCTGCAATGTTTCAGGTCTGGAATTGGTGCCACAAAGCACTCTAAGAATTACACTACCTGCAATCGCAATACCTGCGCCCACACTGATATCCTGACCACCGGATGCCGCTGTTACCAGTGTCATACCGATTGCCAATATTGCAAGCTCAGAGCCGTAGTCCAAAATCGTTATCAGATAACCGGACAAAACCGGATCTCCTGCACTATTGTAACCTAAAGTAACCCGAAAGAAGGAAGGGTCAACAATCAAATTGAAAACTGCCAATATTACCAGAGCTGCAATAGGAATAAAAATCTGTTTTCTAAACAACCCCTTAAGCAGCTCCGCTGCATTCATTTTTTTCTTATCTTTACTCTGCATGATCTGAATCACCTCCGGCAATGGTACTCATAATCTTATTCTGGGTCAAGTCATCCCCTGACAACTCACCTACCACCTTGCGGTCACGCATAACCACCAGACGGGAACAAGTACGCAACATCTCATCCGTTTCAGAAGAGATGAATGTAACACTCATGCCCTCCGATGCCAGTTTCAATACCAGCTTCTGAATATCAATCTTGGTACCTACATCAATACCTCTGGTAGGCTCATCCAAAATTAGGTATTCAGGATGTGTTAACAACCATCTTGCAAGAATTACCTTCTGCTGGTTACCACCTGACAAAGATTTAATCGGGGTATCTGCAGATGCGGTTTTAATTCCCAGCATCTTAATATATTCCTCTGCGAACTTATTGGCTTCAGCCTTAGAGAACGGCTTGAAGAAACCGGTCAGAACCTGCAGCGCCAGAATAATATTTTCCCGAACAGAAAGGTCTCCTACAATACCGTCCCTCTTTCGATCCTCAGGCAGATAAGCAATTCCATGCTTCATAGCATCTAATGGCTTGCGAATTTTGATAACTTTATCATTCTTCTTCACCGTTCCGCCTACAACTCTGTCTGCACCAAAAATCGCTCTGACACATTCACTTCTTCCTGAGCCTAACAAACCGGTAAATCCATTAACCTCACCCTTGTTTATATAAAAATCAAAGGGGGTAATTCCGGCATTACTTGCCAGACTCTCTGCCTCAAATACAGCTGTGCCTGCACCTTCTTTATCATAAGCTGCATGCTCACCCTTGATATCTGACATATCATCCAAATCTTTACCCAGCATCTTTGAAACAAGCTGTACTCTGGGAAGATCCTTAATTTCATATTCACCTACCAGCTTACCGTCACGCAAAACCGTAATTTTGTCGCAGACAGCATATACCTGGTCCAAGAAGTGGGTTACAAAAATAATACCAACACCTCTTGCCTTCAAATCTCTCATCAGACCAAAAAGCTTTTCCACTTCCTGGTCATCCAAAGAGGAGGTTGGTTCATCCAAAATGAGAACCTTACAATCCATATCCACCGCGCGGGCAATTGCAACCATCTGTTGTACAGCTATAGAACAGCTGGCAAGCTGCTGGGTTGCCTTTGCCGGAATATCCAAAGACTGCAGAATTTTATCTGCATCCTCATTCATCTTTTTCCAATTCTGGCACACTGATTGAGTTCTGCCTATGTACATATTCTCTGCCACGGAAAGGTTCGGGCAAAGAGTAATTTCCTGATACACCGTACTAATTCCAAGCTGCTGGGCATCCTGCGGCGAACGAATAGAGACCGCCTTATCTACACCCTTAATAAAAATCTGACCTTCATCCTTCGTGTATACTCCAGTCAACACCTTAATCAGGGTAGATTTTCCGGCACCGTTTTCCCCCATCAACGCATGGATTTCTCCCTCACAAAGATTAAAGTCAACCCCTTGTAAAGCACGGACTCCCGGAAAGCTTTTGTGAATATTCTTCATTTCCAAAACTGCTTTTTCTTTCACCGTGTATTCACCCCTTAACCACATTTTTAGAAAATAAGCGCGGTGCAAGCGTAGGATTTTATCTATTACGCCGCGCCGCGCTTTTAATCACATAACTAAAATCGACTTAGATACCGTATTTGTCTACATCTTCCTGAGTAATGGTAGTAGCGTCAAAGCCCTTCTCATCCATGATGATAGTCTTCTCTGCAAGAGTACCGCCACTCTCAATAGTCTTGATAATCTCATCAATGTATCCAGCCTGGAAAGGATTACACTGACCATCATAGTTCCAGTTCTGGTTCAGCAGTTCTTCCAAAGCCCACTTATTGCAGTCAAAGCCCATTACTACAACGTCTTTGCCAACGCCATGAGAAATGTTTGCCTTGTCAAGAGCAGCTACAGCGCCCTTAGCCATGTCATCGTTCTCTGCGTAAATAACGTTGAAGGACTCTCCGGAGTCAATTACAGACTGTACAATCTGCTGTGCCTTCTCTGCGTTCCACTCAGCGGTCTGCTGGGTAACAAGATTCCAACCATCGCTAGCTACTGCATCGTCTACAGCACCGGTACGACCCTGCTGTGCAGCGGAACCCATAACCCCCTGAAGGTGAATGATGTTGTACTCGCTAAGCTTCTGAGCCTTCAGCCAATCAACTGCGGTCTGGCCTTCCTTTGCCATATCGGAAACGATGGAAGCCTCGTACAAGCTGGGGTCAGCATCAATTGTTCTATCGAACAGAATTACTCTGATACCTGCATCCTGTGCATCTTTCAATACAGAGTCCCAACCAGCAGTATCTGCTGCGGAGAGAAGCAAGTAATCAACGCCGTCCTGAATGAACTTCTGAGCTGCAGTAATCTGCTCATCGTTCTTAAGGCTGTATGCAAAGGAAGCCTCGTAGCCATTTGCCTCGGTAAACATCTCTTTCATATCCTTGTCGTTCGCGGTACGATAACCGGACTCGTTAGGATCGTTGTTGATGATACCAACTTTAATCAGTGCACCGGAAGTATCCGCAGGTGCCTTTGCATCCTCATTCTGCACAGTTTTGTTGTCTGAAGAAGCAGATGTCTTCTCAGTACCACCGCCACATGCAGTTAATCCAAATAACATTGTTGTTGCTAAGAGAGCTGCAAGAATTCTCTTTCTCATAATGTAACCTCCCGTGTTAAAATTAATTCGTGGATTAGTTTCCTTCGATGTTTCTATCTTACCGTCAAAAAGGTATTAAATCCATGCAGATAACTCTCATGAAAGTTGAAATTCTTATTTCACCCATGCCAAAAGTTGATTTTTATATTGCAAAAGTTGATTTTTTTCATTTTATCATTGCATCACATAGGGCAGGACGATTTGAGAAATGGTTCCCTCACCATAAACACTTTCCACCTGAATTCCGTACATTTCACCAAAATTTAAACGAATACGCTCATTCACATTATAAAGACCGTACAAATTTTTCTCTTCCGGCTCAGAAAACTGCATACCTTCTCTTACCTGTTCTAAACGTTCCGGTGTAATACCGATTCCATCATCCTTTATCTGAATATAAAAGCAATCTTTCTCTGCCCATCCGGTAATTACAATATTACCGCCGCCTCTTTTATTCTTAATTCCATGATACAAAGCATTTTCCACAAGCGGCTGGATGGTTATCTTCGGAATTCGATAATCATTCAGCATCTCCGGCACATCAATCTCATATCGCAAAATATCCTGATAGCGAACCTGCTGAATCTCCAAATAACTCCTTACATGCTGTAATTCTTCCTTGATTGATACAATGGTCTTTCCATGATTTAAGGTAATTCTGAAAAAATCAGACAGACTTCCCACCATTTTCACAACCTTCTTTTGTTCTCCGGCCTCCGCAAGCCATACAATAGCATCCAGTGTATTATACAAAAAGTGAGGATTAATTTGTGTCTGCAGCAACTCGAACTCTGCTTTTCTCAGTCGAATCTGTTCGTATTTTACCTGCTCCAGCAATTCGTTTATCTTCTCAATCATGGAATTTAGCGAATTACTGAGTACCTGTACCTCCGCACCTGTTTGCACATGAAAGCGCACCGACAAATCTCCCCGGGCCACGTCATTGGCATCTTCGCTTAATTTGCGGATAGGATTTGTAATACTCCTGGGTATATAATATGACAAAAATAAAATCAACATCAAAATACATACAAAGACGACAAAAGAAAATTGAATCATATTCAGATAAAACTGCTGATACTCTGCACTGGACTGCTCCAAAGCCTTAACCTCATAATATATATATTGAAACACTGTCTCTCGGATAAGCGCAGTTACAATTTGGACATCATTCTCCCAGATTTCCATATTTTCTTCATAACGATAGCCTTCCCGAAGGTTTTCTTCAATACGTTCCTTATAGCTTTCCAGGTTGGACAAATAAGTTTTTACACTATTCAAGCGCTCTTTATTATCTTCTGAATTGGTAGGCTGCTCCAGACTGTTTACAATGCGATTCGCTTCCGCCAGCATTGTATCCAGCTCAGACTCCTCAATCGTTTTATTTTCTACAATCAGAAGATACGTTTCATAGTCGAAATCCTTCTTAAAATCCAAGCTGAACTCACTGGCAACCCTTGTTGAATTAATCATATCCTCATATTTTCTGTTATCCACCCACAGATTATAAAAACAGAATATCAAAAACAACACAATCGGAACCAGTAATGCAAGATACGAATATCGAATCTTCATTGCAAGAGAAGAACTCCTGTATATCTCACGAATTTTTTTGCCCATAGGCGCCTCCTATGTAATGTATTTCTCCGGCTTTTTTAATCACTAATTTTCTTCTGATCCCTTACCGCCACGATACTGTGTAGGTGTCATACCCTGTGTCTTCTTAAACAAATAGGAAAAATAATGGGGATCCTTGTAACCTACATCGAAGCTTACTTCACTACTCTTCTTATTGGTGCATCTAAGAAGTTCTTTTGCCTTATTCATACGATAATCCGTCAAATACTTGATAAATGTCTGACCTGTCTGCTGACTAAAAATCATACTCAAGTGATTGGGTGAGAAATTTACATGGGAAGCAAGCAAATTCAACGACAAATTTTCATCCGCATAATTCTTGTCAATATAATCCATCACTTCCTGAACTACCCTGCCATAGCGATTGCTGGCAACCTGCTCTCTTAGTTCCATAGCTTTTTTTATAATTCTGACAATATATTTGCAGGCTTCCTCCTCATTCAGGAAAACACCGGAATTAATGTCTAATGGTTCAATATCATCTCTGGAAAGCTGCAATTCTTCCAAAAACTCCACTATGCAAAAATAACAATCCATGGTAATATACTGTCTGAATACAGTTGACTTTACAGCACCATCTCCCAGCGCCCCGAAAAATTCTTCCACAAAGTAAACCGTTTCTTCCGGATCCCCCAATTTTAAAAAGTCACGGATTTTTCCCCTGTCCAGACTCTTTGTACTCACATTGCCCAAATCAAAATCTTCCTTATTTGGATTCTTTCCCACCTCCATGTCCCGGCTGTCCAGAATAACGCTTTCGTTAATCAAATACTGATGCGCAAAAGCATGGCTGGCACGGGCAAAGGAATTGGGAAGCTCTAAAAGTCTGTTTACAGGCTGACCAATTCCGCCAAAATACCACACATGCTGATAATTACTCAATATTTGTTTCATTTCTTCCAGATAACTGCTTTGCAGTTCAAGCAGCGCCTCAATGGTATCTGCCTTAAAAAGAAGTGCATTTCCTTCCAGATTTCGGTCAAAACTTACAATCTCTCTAAGCTCCTGCTGTTCACGCAGTTTTTCTTCAATTTCCACCAGACTGTAAGAATACTCATCCAATGCATGATTCTCAGATTTCAATTTTATCAGCACAATATTATACCAGACAGAACTGATGTCTATCCGCAACTTACCTGCCTGTTCCAGAAGCTCTGCAACCGTTTTTTGACCTGTCACAAGATTTTGGAACAAATCCTTGCGTTCTTCACGGGTATTCTCCTCCATCTCTCGCATGTACAGCTCTTTTATTTGACGTTCTTTCTTTTTTTCCTCTATTTTGAGCGCCACTGCGTCCACCTCTGCTAACAGCTCATCACTGCTGATGGGTTTGCATAGGTATTGGGCAATTCCTATTTTAATGGCTTCTTTTGCATATTCAAACTCTTCATATCCGGACAAAACAATAATTTCTATCCAGGGCATTTCCTTCTTAATCAACCTGCTCAATGTCAAACCATCCATAAACGGCATACGGATATCCGTAATAACAATATCCGGTTTTGACTTCTGAATCATGGAATAAGCCAGCTCACCATCGCTTGCTTCTCCACAAAAATCATATCCATGCCCTTTCCAATCCACATTGTTTTTGATACCTTCCCGTACAATAAACTCGTCCTCTACCAAAAACACCTTTAACATATTGTTTCCTCCTCTCAAAGCAATAAAGCAGGATATCAGCTCCTGCTTTATTGCTACTGCCATACAGTCTATCCCTGTGGCATCACGGAGCTACTGTCCATAATAAGCATTCGCTCCATGCTTTCTAAAATAATGTTTATCCTGCAATTCTGCAGGTGCCGGCTTTACGTCCGGACAAATTGTTTCTGCACGGTATGCCATCTTGGCAACCTCTTCCAAAACTACCGCATTATGTACTGCCTCCATGGCATCCTTCCCCCATGCAAAAGGACCATGATTTTTACAAAGAACCGCCGGCACTGCCATAGGATCTTTGTTCATCCGCTTAAACTCACTTACAATTAAAAGTCCGGTATTCACCTCATATGCTTCCTCAATCTCTTCTTTGGTCAGACATCTGACACAAGGCACTTCCCCATAGATATAATCCGCATGGGTAGTTCCATAACAAGGAATGCTGCGACCTGCCTGAGCCCAACTGGTTGCATAAGAAGAATGTGTATGCACAACCCCACCAATTTCCGGGAATGCTTTGTATAATTCCAAATGTGTGGGAGTATCGGAAGAAGGCTTGTAGTTACCCTCCACTTTATTACCCTCCAAATCCATTACTACCATATCTTCCCAGGTCATCTTATCATAATCCACCCCACTGGGTTTAATGACAAAAAGCCCTGATTCCCTGTCAATTCCACTCACATTTCCCCAAGTAAAGGTTACCAGACCATATCTGGGCAACTCCATATTGGCCTTATATATTTCCTTTTTTAATTCTTCTAACATATTTTATCCCTCACTATAACGCATTCACTGCAGCCCGCTCCACGGCAAGTCCTGACGTGTAACGTTCCATGAACTGTTCAAAGCCCGCCACATCCTCTGCCACAGGCTCCATACGACTGCCGGTCTGCCCTGCAAAAATACAGTTATTCAAAAACTCCTGCAAGGTTTCCCCTGCCTGCTTTTCGCTCATATAAGCAGCCAACAGAGCAATTCCCCATGCGCCGCCTTCGCCGGCCGTCTCCATAACAGAAACTGCTGTATTCATGGCAGCTGCGGCAATCCGCTGTCCTACACCCTTTGTTTTAAAGAGACCACCATGTCCAAACATTTCATCTACTTGCACATCTTCTTCCTTGAACAATAAATCCAATCCGATTTTCAATGCTGCCAAAGAGGAATACAAATGAGTTCTCATGAAATTTGCCAAGGTAAAAGAATTCTCCGCCCTGCGCACAAACAAAGGCGCACCCTCATCAAACCCGGCCACCGGTTCGCCCGAGAAATAGTTATAGGATACCAGACCACCACAATCTGCATCGCCCTCCAATGCTTTCTGATACAGCACAGAGAATAATTTGTTCTTGTCTGCTTCAATACCAAAGCTTGTTGCAAATTCTCCGAAAAGATTTACCCAGGCATTCAAATCGGAGGTACAGTTATTGCAGTGAACCATTGCTACCAATGCACCATCCGGTGTGGTTACAAGGTCAATTTCCGGATAAACCTTTTTCAATTCTTTTTCCAAAACAATCATTGCAAACACGGACGTGCCTGCTGATACATTACCGGTGCGTACGCCCACACTGTTAGTCGCAGTCATACCGGTTCCCGCATCTCCTTCCGGAGGGCATACTGCTATGCCGGCCTGCAGCTTGCCACTGATATCCAAAAGTGCCGCACCTTCTTTGGTAAGCACACCTGCCTGAGTACCTGCCGGAAGCACCTTGGGCAAAATCTCCTCCAGATTCCAGCCGAATCCCTCAGGTGCCACCAATTCACCAAAACGCTTCACCATCTGCTCGTCATAATTACCGGTCCGGATATCAATAGGGAACATACCGGAAGCATCTCCTACGCCCAATACCTTTTCTCCGGTAAGCTTCCAATGAACATATCCGGCCAATGTGGTAAAGAATGCAATATCTTTTACATGCTCCTCTTTATTCAAAATTGCCTGATACAGATGGGAAATACTCCATCTCTGTGGAATATTGTAATGAAACTCCTTGGTTAATACTGTTGCCGCTTCCTCGGTGATGGTATTTCTCCAGGTTCTAAAGGGAACCAAAAGCTCCCCTTCCTTATCAAACGCCAGATAACCATGCATCATCGCAGAAAATCCAATTCCGGCAAAAGAAGTAAGCTCTGCCTGATATTTATCCTGCACATCTTTTTGCAAATCCTGATAGCACTCCTGCATGCCCTTCCACACTGCATCTAAGGAATAGGTCCAGATACCATCTATGTACTGATTCTCCCATTCATGACTTCCGGATGCCAAAGGTGTCCCCTTTTCATCAATCATTACTGCTTTAATTCTGGTAGAACCCAGTTCAATTCCCAAATAACTTTTACCTGCTTCAATCAACTGCTTGCAATCCATTATATAATACCTCCTCTACACCGTCCAATTATCGATAAAACACCTCACCTAACATCAAATCTCTCTTGAAATCCCTGATGCGAGTATCCTTATCAATGTATACTGCCTCAATGCCCATAGCATTTGCCCAGTCTCCCATCTGCTCTGAGGTCAAATCATAAGAGAAGGCTGTGTGATGCGCTCCACCTGCAAGAATCCACGCCTCTGCTCCTGTATACATATCCGGCTGAGGCGTCCAGAAATTGGTAGCCACAGGCAACTTAGGCATAGGTTTTTCAACCTTCTTACAATCCACATCATTGATAATCAAACGGAAGCGATTGCCCAAATCAATCAAAGAAACCGCCACACCGGGACCTTCTTTGGAGGTAAATACCAGTCTTGCAGGGTCTTCTCTGTCACCCATACTTAAGGGCTGACATTTAATACTAATAGGGCCGTCTGCTATAGTAGGACAGATTTCCAACATATGCGCCTGAAGAATACCCTCTTTCCCTTTTACCAGATTGTAAGTATAATCCTCCAGCATGGAGGTACCCTTGGCATTCTTGATATCTGCTGTCATAATCTTCATCAGACGCACCATGGCTGCTACCTTCCAGTCACCCTCTGCACCGAAGCCATAGCCCTTTTCCATCAGACGCTGTATTGCCAGGCCGGGAAGCTGCTTTAACGCTCCCAAATCTCCGAAATGTGTTACAATGGCCTGATAATTTTTCTCCTCCAGGAATCGCTCAAATCCCAATTCAATCTGTGCCTGAACAGCCACGTGACGCTTGAACTCCTCCGGATCTCTTCCCTCTAAAATAATATCATATTTTTCGTAATATTCATCTACTAATTGGGTAATTTCAGAATTTGTTATGCTATCCACACATTCTGCAATCTCATTGACCGGATAGCTGTCAATTTCCCAGCCAAATTTAATCTGGGCCTCTACCTTGTCGCCTTCTGTTACAGCCACATTGCGCATATTATCAGCAACACGCATTACACGGATATGACTGCTCTCGATAATTCCAACCGCTGTGCGCATCCAGGAGCCAATTTTGCCAATAACAATGGGATCTGCAAAATGGCCAACAACCACTTTTCTTTCCATACGCATTCTGCTCACAATATGACCATACTCTCTGTCACCATGGGCAGACTGATTCTCATTCATGAAATCCATATCAATGGTATCATAAGGAAGCTCTTCATTATACTGTGTATGCAAATGCAAAAGAGGTTTCCTATACTCCTGCAAACCCAGAATCCAAGACTTTGCAGGAGAAAACGTATGCATCCAGGTAATTACACCGGCACAATTTTCGTCCTGATTGGCCTCGTTAAATGTTCTTCTGATGAGTTCGTTGGTAATCAATGTAGGTTTCCATATCACTTCATAGGGCAAAATACCCGACTGATTCAACTGTTCTACCATTTTACGGGAATGGTCTGCCACCTTACTCAAACACTCATCTCCATACAAATCCTGTGAACCCGTACAAAACCAAAATACATATTTTCTCTGCGCTAACATGAGACTACCTCCTTCATTCACACTAAGTGTCTTATTATACCTCTCATGTTATACCGATAGCCTTTTTGTATAAACCCATTTTTTTATGAAAAGTGTAAATTTTTTTACGATTTTTCTTTATATTAACGGATGTTCTGACCCCAAAAAGTTCCTAAAAAATTAAACAAAAGTAAACATTTTTATATATTTAAACAATAAAAAATGCCGTAAAAACGGCATTTCCACAAGTGAAGCACGGGGGATTCGAACCCCCGACAACCTGATTAAAAGTCAGGTGCTCTACCGACTGAGCTAGTGCTCCATGCTCCAAATATGAAAGAATCGAGCAAGAAGCTTGCTCGACAAACAGGGCTAGCTGGATTCGAACCAGCGACTGCAGCAGTCAAAGTGCTGTGCCTTACCGCTTGGCGATAGCCCTATACTGTTGCACCAAACATACACAGCTAAAAGGTGGATAATGGGATTCGAACCCATGGCCTCCAGAGCCACAATCTGGCGCG